>JBKHWB010000086.1:0-8088 GCA_046566745.1 Gammaproteobacteria bacterium | reverse complement strand
CAGCATCAACGGAGCCACTTCGCCAGCGGCGCGCGCGATGGCCAGGATGACACCGGTCATGATGGAGGGCGATGCCATCGGCAGCACGACGCGCCAGAGGGTTTCGGCCTTGGTGGCGCCAAGCGCCAGCGACCCTTCCTTGAGGGCGCGCGGAATGCGGGCAAGGCCTTCTTCGGTCGCCACAATCACCACGGGCAGCGTCAGCAGCGCCAGCGTGATGGAAGCCCACAGCAGACCCGGGGTGCCGAACACCGGCGCCGGCGCCGCCTCCGGATAGAACAGGCGGTCCAGGTTGCCGCCCAGGAAATACACGAAGAATCCCAGACCAAACACGCCATACACGATGGAGGGCACGCCAGCGAGATTGTTGACGGCAATGCGCACGGTCTGGGTAACCACACCCTGCCCGGCATATTCGCGCAGGTAGATCGCGGCAATCACGCCCAGTGGCGTCACCATGATGGTCATGATCAGCACCATGAGCACCGTGCCGAAGATCGCCGGGAACACGCCGCCTTCGGTGTTGGCCTCACGCGGATCATCAAACAGGAAGTTGCCGACATTGTGGACATACGCGCCCATCTTGCTGAACACGTTCATGGCATTCGGCATGGTGGCGCCAACAATCTTCATCAGCGGGATGTCGTGCTCGCTGCCATCCGGCGCACGGAACACGGCTGTGTCGCGCGCCATGTCCGCATTCAGTTTTTCCAGGCGCTCGGCCACTTTGGCATACGCGGCGTTCTGCACATCGCGTGCGGCCTCGATGCGGCTCTTTTCCGCCGGCGTCAATTTGCCCTGCAGTTCCAGTCGCCGCTCTTCCAGGCGCAGTTTTTCCAGCGCAAAGTTGATGCGGCCGATCTCGCCCTTCTCGATCCCGGCAATCTCGTCATGAATGCGGTTGCTGCGGGCAATGCGGGCCTGCAACTCCTGCCACGCCTTGTCGTTGCCACTGGCCACGACCGTTTCGCCTTCCTTCACGCGGACCAGGCGGCCGTAGAAGTTGCCCCACTCGTAGCGCTCCAGCACCACGATGTCTTCCGGATAGATGACATCACGCAAACCATCGGCAAACACCCAGCGGAAATCCGCGCCCGTGAGGTCGCGGTTACCCACCTTGAACAACTGCCGGGTCACGGTGTCCTTGCCCGCCGGCACATTGACGCCGGACTCGCGCATGCGCGTAGCAGTATCAACGCGCTCATCCACTTGTTCGCCCAGAATTACGCTCTGGTTGCCATCGTAATCGGTGTAGCTGGACTGCATCACGTCAGCCGGCCAGAAATGGCCCATGCCGCGAACGGCAATCAGGCCCAGGACGCCCACCACCATGATGACCGCAATAGCCACCGTGCCGGCATTCAGCCAGACCCAGGCATCACCGCTTTTGAAGTACTCGCGCAATTTCATCATCGTTTCCTTGTAGGTGCGGACACCTCCGCACACAGTTTCATCGGTTGTGCGAAAACCTTCGCACCTACAAATTCCGGTTTACAGGGAGCCGTATTTCTTGCGCAGGCGGTTGCGCACCACTTCTGCCGCCGTGTTCAGGATGAAGGTGAGCACGAACAGCACCAGCGCCGACAGGAACAGCACGCGGAAGTGCGTGGATGCCACTTCGGCTTCGCCCATCTCGACCGCCACATTGGCCGACAGCGTGCGCAGGCCCTCGAAGATGTTCCACTCCATCACGGCGGTATTGCCGGTGGCCATGAGCACGATCATGGTTTCACCGACCGCACGACCGAGGCCGATCATCAGTGCCGAAAAGATGCCAGGCGATGCCGTCGGCAACACCACGCGCACCAGCGTCTGCCAAGGCGTCGCGCCCAGTGCCAGCGAACCGTTGGTGAGGTGCTTGGGCACGGCAAACAGTGCGTCTTCGGCAATGGCGTAGATGTTGGGAATGACGGCAAAGCCCATGGCCAGGCCGACGATGAGCGCGTTGCGCTGATCGAACGTCACGCCCATTTCATCGCGCAGCCAGAGACGGATATCACCACCAAAAAAATACAACTCGAGCGGCTGGGACAGCGCAAACGACAACCAGCCGGTGAAAAGAATGGGGAGGATGAGCAACACCGGTGTCCAGCCATCAGCGAAGGCGCGCTTCTCGCGCGGCAGGCGCGTCCACAGCAGACCCGACACCAGGATGCCGATGGGGGTCAGCAACAGCAGGCTGAAGATGCCGGGCAAATAGGCCTCGATGGTGGGGGCCAACCACAGGCCGGCGAGAAAACCCAGGATCACGGTGGGCAGGGCCTCCATCAGCTCGATGGTCGGCTTCACTTTGCGGCGCAGGCCAGGCGCCATGAACACGGCGGTGTACATGGCGGCACAGATGGCCAGTGGCGCGCCGAGCAACATGGCGTAGAACGCCGCCTTGAGCGTGCCGAACGTCAGCGGCATCAGCGAGAGCTTGCCTTCGAAATCGATGTTGCCGGAGGTGGACTGCCAGTTGTACATCGGCTCCGGATAGGACTCGTACCACACCTTGCCCCAGGCCGAATGCATGGACACATCCGGATGCTCGGCCTGCAGCGTGACCAGCGCCATGCCCTTGTCTGCCTGCGCCACCACCAGATCGGCGCGTGGCGAGATGGCCAGGTGGCGAATCGGGCTGTCAGCCGCCTCGACAATACCGAGCGTGCGCTGCGAGGTCGTGTAAAAGTAGCCGATGCGACCCTTTTCATCGCCGGCGACAAAGCCTTTGCGGCGTGACTCGGGCACCAGCGCGGTGATGCTGGCATCACCCATGCGGAAGGAGCGGATGCGCGTAAAGCTGAACTTGTCGAGCTCCGACTGCTTGTCACGCACCATGAACCACTGGCCGATCGTGCCGCCCTCGTCGCCGATCAGCAGCGAGACATTGCCGAGCAGCGCTTCGACACTGGTGATGCGGTCATGACCGGCACGCACTTGCTGGTACAGCACCGGGCCGTCTTCGCCTCGCAGCGCAAAAATCGCCACTTCGTTATCGCCATGGAACACATAACCCCAGCGGCCGTCGGCACCCAGCACCATGAAGCGCGGCGTCACCCCCGACAGCGGCAACGTGTCCTGCTTCACCCGCGACCAGTTGCCTTCCTCGTCACTACTGCCGCCAAACAGGCTGGACGTACCGCCGCTGCTTTCCTTTTCGAAACGGCTCAGCAGCAGGCGGCCTTCCGACTGACCCATGACCGTAAGCTGTTTATCGTCTCCGCGCAGGGCGAACACGTCAATGGCAGTGCCGTTCTCTTCCAGCTGCAGGGGTTCTTGACCATAGGGATAGACGATTCCGGGCGTCACCTGACGCTGGTTGTCCTGGGTCAGCTGCGTGTCATAAACGGGTTGCACCACCAGCAAACGCCCATCGGACAGGCCCAGACCCACTAGCGCACTGGTAATGCTGCCGCGCGCCACAGTGCTGACGGTCACGCCCTCCGGTAGCGGCAAACGCACCTCACCCAGGCTGCTGTTGTCGCCCACCCGGAAATACTGAACGCGGCCATCGGACTCGATACGGATGCCGGTTTCGCGGTATTCGTCGATATCGACATGGGCGGCCACGGTGGCCGTGGCATGGCGACCCTGCGGCTCCACCTTGGCCGACTCGAACAAGGGCCAGACTTCGTACAGCAGGTAAAAGAAAATCACCGTGATGGCCAACAACACGAACATGCCGCCACCACCGATGGCGCCATTGACCAGGCGATCCTTGAAACGGCGGCGGCGGGCCAGCTTGTCGATCTGCTTGGCAGCAGGCAGGACATTGTCAGTGGGGTGGGACATGACAACTCTTCACAGGTACATGGGTGGACGGTCAAAGGATAGCCCGGAAGTGCTCCGGGACGCCTGGCGACCCTGACCGCAAAACGCGCCATGCACGCCCTGCGGTCAGGGCCGACACACAAGTGCCAGCCGTGACGAAGGGGGGCAATGCCCCCCTTCGCTTTTGCCACCGTCCCTGGCAGCCGATCGATTACAGGCCAAGCGCCTTTCGGATCTTGGCGGCTTCGTTGGCCGGCAGCGGAATGTAGCCGTCCTTTTCCACCACTTCCTGACCCTGCCTGGACAGTACAAGCTTGAAGAACTCGGCCTCCAGCGGCTGCAGCGGCTTGTTCGGGTGCTTGTTCACGTAGACCAGCAGCGGACGCGCCAGCGGGTACTTGCCGGACAGGGCGTTCTTCTCGTTGGCATCGTAGAACTCGCCGTCAGAACCCTTCAGCGGCACGGTGCGCACGCTGGAGGTCTTGTAGCCCAGGCCGGAGTAGCCGATGCCGTTGAGGGCCGTGGACACCGACTGCACCACCGAGGCGGAGCCCGGCTGCTCGTTCACGTTCTTCTTGAAGTCACCCTTGCACAGGGCATTTTCCTTGAAGTAGCCGTAGGTACCGGACACCGAATTGCGACCGAACAGCTGCAGGTTCTGGTTCGCCAGCGCGCCCTTTACGCCCAGCTGGCCCCACTTGGTCACTTCCTTTTCATAGCCACACTTGCGGGTGGCCGAGAAGGCGGCATCCACGAACGGCATGGACAGGCCCTTGATGGGGTTGTCCTTGTGCACGAACACGGCCAAGGCGTCGATGGCCACGGTGACCGCCGTCGGCTTGTAGCCGTGCTTCTTCTCGAAGGCCTGGATCTCGTTATCCTTCATGGCGCGGGACATGGGACCGAAGTTGGCCGTGCCCTGTTCCATGGCAGGGGGAGCGGTCGAAGAACCGGCGCCCTGGATCTGGATGTTGACGTTGGGGTACTGCTTCTTGAAAGACTCTGCCCACAGCGTCATCAGGTTATTCAGCGAATCGGAGCCGATGCTGGACAGGTTGCCGGACACGCCAGTGGTCTTCTGGTACGTCGGCAGCTTGGGGTCAACGGCTGCGTGGACAGCGCCGGCAAAGCCAACACTCAGTCCGATGGCAGCAATAATGCCTTTGATCTTCATGACACTCTCCTGAAGAGGGTTCTGTGGCTCGGACCGAAGTGTAGTCATCAAATATGACAGTATTGTTTCAGTCCGGGCGACTGGGGCATCGCCCCGTTATACGCTCATTGTATGTGGGCGCTTGCTTACTTGGAGTTCGAGTACTCGTCGAGCACTGACTGGTTCGGCGCCTTGATGGTCATGCCTTCCGGGCCACCGCCGATATTGGCGACACTGACGGTTGGCTCGCCGTGCTGCTCGAACTGCTCCAGCTCCTTGGAGCCTTGCTTGAACACCCAGAGGCGGCCGTCTTCGATCTTGGTGACGAAACCAGGCTTGTCATACGGGGTGCTGGCGATGGCCGGCATCACCACGGCGGCGGACAGGGCGACCGCCAGGGAAACACGCTTCAACATGATTGGGTCCTCGCTTGGGTTGGCGAGCGCCACGTTAGCGGCCATCGATGACGCTTGTGTGACAGGGCGGTAAGACAATTCCGCTCGGCCCGCCGCCCGCCGGCTGTATATACTCGGGCCACTCCCCACCGAGACACGACCATGCACCCGACCCTTGATCATGCCCCGCAGCCCCGCGGCGACCTCTGCCTGCAAACGCTGGCCATGCCGGCTGACGCCAATCCGAACGGCGACATTTTCGGCGGCTGGCTGGTGTCGCAGATGGACCTGGCCGGCGGCGTGGCCGGCCGCAAGCGAGCCCGCGGCCGCATTGCCACCGTCGCCATCGACAGCATGGTGTTCCTGCGGCCGCTCAAAGTGGGGGACATCGTCGGCTTTTACACGGAGGTACTGTCGGTGGGGCGCTCGTCCATCAAGATCATGATCGAGGTATGGAAGACCGACGACCTGACCGGCCAGCACACCAAGCTGACCGAAGGCCTGTTCACCTTCGTGGCCATTGATGATGAGGGCAATACCCGGCCGGTGCCACCGGCCTGAGTGACGGCGACGCTGGTCGCAACCTGCTGCCACCGGTGCCCTGCCCACTTGCACTGGCGCCACTGCGTGCGACACTAGCGACACAACGTGTCTTCAGCCCTACCTGTTCGAGCAGTACCCCTTCATGAGCGAAACCCTGACCCCCGCAAAACTGGTCCTGATGGTGCTCTACCTGGTCATGGACGACATGGAACTGGAGACCGTCGCCGAGCATGCCGGCATCCCGGTGGCACGCCTGGAAGACCTGGACGGCATGATCAGCATTGGCGACGTGGTCAAGCTGGTGGGCAGCACGCTGGAACTGACCGGCGACCCGGCGCTGGGCCTGCATGTCGGCCAGGAAATCAGCGTGAAGATGCTGGACATGTTCGGCATGATGGTATCGAGCGCACCGGACGCACGCGCCGCCATCCAGACCCTTACCCGCTATTCGCCCCTGATCAGCACGCTCGCCCGTGCCGAAGTCATTGAAGAAGGGGACCGTGTCCGCATTGTGCTGCACCTGCATGAGGAGTTGCTGGCCATCGACAACAATTACTGCGTCGAGGTCATCGCGACCGGCTTTTTCTACCTGATGCGCCGACTGGTGGATGGCCCGGTGATCATGCGGCGCTGGCGCTCCCAGCGACCGGCACCAGCCTGGATCGCCGAATACCACGATGCACTCGGCGAAGAAACGGAGTTCTGCTTCGAGGCCGGAGAGAACAGCGTCGAGTTTGACCGCGCCATTCTGGATCTGCCCATGAAGCGGCACTCGCCGGGCCTGTACCAGCAGTTGCACATGCAGGCCGCGAAGCGCATGGCCAGCCTGCCGAATCCCGAGCGCACCAGCACCAGCGTGAAGCGCCTGATCGACGAGAACCTCGGCCGGCAACTGATCGACCTGCCCCTGATTGCCGACCTGATGGGCCTCAATCCGCGCACCCTGCAGCGGCGTCTGAAAGAAGAGAACGTCACCTTCCAGTCGCTTCACGACAGCAGCCGCTACCGCATGGCCTGCGACCAGCTTGCGCAGCAGACCCAGTCAGTCGAAGACATTGCCGCCATGCTGGGCTATTCCGAACCCGCAAACTTTTACCGTGCGTTCAAGACCTGGTCGGGCGTAACACCCAACGATTACCGCCGGCAGTACAAGCCGCGCCCCTGAGCGCCGCTGTTCTGTTATAACTCCCCGCACCCACCCGCCAGGAGCACCCCGGATGTCTGACAACGCCAGCACTCCCCCCAAGGGCAACCTGTCCCTGCAAACCATTGCCATGCCCGCCGACACCAACTGGAACGGCGACATTTTCGGCGGCTGGCTGATGGCGCAGATGGACCTGGCCGGCGCCGTCGCGGCGCGCAAGCGCGCCCATGGCCGCATCACCACCGTGGCCGTGGAGAGCATGGTGTTCCATCACCCCGTCGCGATTGGCGACGTGATCTCCTGCTACACCACCATCGAGCGCATCGGCACCACCTCGATGAAAATCCGCATCGAGGTCTGGGAAACGGCCGACCCCTGCCAGCCCACCGTCAAGCTCACCGAAGGCGTGTTCACCTATGTGGCCATCGACGAAAAGGGACGGCCACGCCCGGTGCCGGCGGATGTCTGCCCGGCCTGACATCGCCCCGCCCAGGCAAAGGAGCCCCCGTCCTGACGCACCCCCGGCGCACTGCTAGAATTCCGCCATGAGCGACCGTTACGTTTTTGCCAACATCCTGCTGCCCATGGCGCTATGGGCCGCCCGCCTGGGCGTACAGGGCGACGAAGTCATCCGCGACGCCGGCCTGTCGCCGCAACTGCTCAGCGACCCCTCCGCCCTGCTCAGTGCGCGCGACTATGACGCCATTGCCTGTGCCATGCAGCGCCGGCTGGCCGACCCGGCCTTTGCCCTGCACGTTGGCGAGCTCTTGCGGACCGACATGCTGGACACGGTCGGCCTGCTGATCTCCACGGCGGCCGATTTCCGCGAGGCCTTCGAGCAGTTCCTGCGCTTCAAGCCGCTGGTCAATCCCTGCGGCGACCTGACCCTGGCCGAAGAAGGCACCCGGGCCCGCATCAGCTGCCACATCAGCCCGGAGCAGGGCCTGTCCGGCGACTTCCACTACGCGGAGATGTACTTCAGCACCTTCCACAACCTGACCAGCGCCATCAGCGGCCGGCGCGTAAAGGTGTACCGGGTAGCACTCACCCATGACGGCAGCGCGTATGCCGACGAATTCCGGCGAATATTCGGGGAAGAT
>JBKHWB010000085.1:0-8184 GCA_046566745.1 Gammaproteobacteria bacterium | reverse complement strand
AGGCCATGGGTTGGACCTTCTACACCTTCATTGGCGGTGGTGCCCGTTTCATGTGCTCATGGGCCACGACCGAGGCGGCCGTGGATCACCTGGTGCGTGACATGGACCGGGCGCTGGGGGGCTGACGCGCCAGCCTGCCACTCAGCCCAGACGGGCGCGGTGGCGCGCGATCTGTGACTTCACCTGGGCCGGCGCGGTGCCGCCCAGGGTGTTGCGGGCGTTGAGGCTGCCGCGCAGGCTCAGGCACTCGTAGACGTCTTTCTCGATCGACGCATTGAAGCCCTGCAGCACGGCCAGCGGCAGTTCGGTCAGGTCGCAGTTGTGGCTGGTGGCGGCCTTGACGGCGTGGGCCACGGTCTCATGCGCATCGCGGAAGGGCAGGCCCTTCTTGACCAGGTAGTCTGCCAGGTCGGTGGCCGTGGCGTAGCCCTTGTTGGCCGCGGCCTCCATGGCGGGCGCGTTGACGGTGATGCCGCCTTCCTTGGCGCCGGTGGCCGGGTTGAGCTGGCCGCCCACCATCTCGCAGAAGATGCGCAGGGTGTCCTTGAGCGTGTCGACGGTGTCGAACAACGGCTCCTTGTCTTCCTGGTTGTCCTTGTTGTAGGCCAGCGGCTGGCCTTTCATCAGGGTGAGCAGCGACATCAGGTGGCCGAAGGCGCGGCCGGCCTTGCCACGCACCAGTTCCGGCACGTCCGGGTTCTTTTTCTGCGGCATGATGCTGGAGCCGGTGCAGAAACGGTCGGGCAGGTTGACGAACTGGAACTGGGCGCTGGCCCAGAGCACCAGTTCTTCGGAGAAGCGCGACAGGTGCATCATGATCAGCGAGGCAGCAGCGCAGAATTCGATGGCGAAATCGCGGTCGCTCACCGCATCCAGCGAATTTTCGCTGATGGCCTCAAAGCCCAGCAGCTCGGCCGTGACGCGGCGATCAATCGGGTAGGTGGTGCCGGCGAGTGCGGCCGAGCCCAGCGGCATGCGGTTGACGCGCCGGCGCAGGTCGGCCAGGCGCTCGTCGTCGCGCTTCAGGTTCTCGAACCAGGCCAGCAGGTGGTGACCGAAGGTGACCGGTTGCGCGGTCTGCAGGTGCGTGAAGCCCGGCATGATGGTGGCGTGTTCTTTCTCGGCCAGCTCGACCAGCCCGGTGAGCAGACGCTTGAGCTCCGCCCGAATGGCATCGATTTCGTCACGCAGGTACAGGCGCACGTCGGTGGCCACCTGGTCGTTGCGCGAGCGGCCGGTGTGCAGCTTCTTGCCGGCAATGCCGATGCGTTCCGTCAGGCGGTGCTCGATGTTCATGTGCACGTCTTCGAGGTCGATGCGCCACTCGAAGGTGCCGGCCTCGATCTCGGCCTGGATCTGCCGCAGGCCGTTCACGATCAGCTCGCGCTCGGCGTCGGTCAGTACGCCGACCTTGGCCAGCATTGTGGCGTGGGCCATCGAGCCCATGATGTCGTGGCGGTACAGGCGCTTGTCAAAGGTGACGGAAGCGGTAAAGGCTGCCACGAAGGCGTCGGTGGCTTCGCTGAAGCGGCCACCCCACATGGAAGAGGATTGCTGGCTCATCTCGGACTCGATGTGCGGAAGGTAATGACCCGCCGGCCGGGGATTCCGGCGGACGGCGGCAAAGTCGGGACGGGCCGTAGTATACCGGCAAGTCCGTTCTTTTGCCCGACTTGCCGCTCGTCGGCGAACCCGGCACACTCCGGGGATGCGTGATAACAAAAAGAAGAACCCCGTCACGGAAGCGGGCGGCGAGGACTTCTTCCTCCCGGACTTCTGTGCTACCCAACCCCTGCTCATGCTTGTGCTGGCAGCGGAGTTGCTCGCCATCCTGCTGGTACTGGCCGGCATTGAGCAGCTCGCCCCCTTTCCCTGGGACAAGCTGGTGCTCACTTCCTTCATGGTGCAGTGGATCACGCTGACCAGCTCGGCCCTGATCTGCAAGCTGCGCCCCCGGCTCATGCGCCTGCCCCGGGAGCAGGCCGCCGGCGTGGCCTTCGGGCTCGTCATGGCGGTCGTGCTGTTCTTCAGCCTGTTGGCCAACCCGGTCATGCAGCTGGCCCGGCTGCATTTCCTGCTGACCCCGTTCACCGCGCAGGACATTGTCCGCATCATGCTGATCGGCGCCATCGTGGCTGGCCTCATCCTGCGCTACTTCTACCTGCAGGAGCAGTTGCGTTCCAAGCAGCGTACCGAGCTCACGGCCCGCCTGCAGGCCTTGCAGTCGCGCATCCGCCCGCATTTCCTCTTCAACTCCATGAACATCATTGCCAGCCTGATCCACGCCGATCCGGACAAGGCCGAGATGGCAGTGGAGGATTTGTCCGAGCTGTTCCGTGCCAGCCTCAAGGCCGAAGGCGAGGTCATGCTGGACGAGGAGCTCATGCTCTGCCAGCGTTACGTCAACATCGAAAAGCTGCGCCTGGGCGACCGCCTGCAGGTGGAGTGGAAGTTCGGCAAGCTGCCGGAGGGCCTGCGCATCCCGGCCCTGACCTTGCAGCCCCTGATGGAAAACGCCATCTATCACGGGGTAGAGCCCCGCTTCGAGCCCAGCGAGGTGCGGGTCACCATCGATTACGACGGCCAGGAGCTGCGCGTGGTGATCACCAATCCGGTGGCGCCGCCCCTGCCGCATGCCCGCGGCAACCGCATGGCGGTGGACAACATCCGCCAGCGCCTGCTGGCGCATTACGGTGATCGCGCCAAGCTGACCACCAGTGCCGACGACAGGATTCACACGACCTACCTTTCCTATCCCTTGCAGATAGGGCAGTTGCGGGTAGATGCTCCAACAGAAGAAAAAGAGGCAAGGAGTCTGACATGAAGGTGCTGATCTGCGACGATGAGGCGCTGGCGCGTGAACGTCTGGTGCGCTTCCTGAAGGACATGGACGGTTACGAGATCGTCGGCGAGGCCGAGAACGGACGCGACGCCCTGGAGCAGGCCGAGGCGACCGCACCCGACATCGTGCTGCTCGATCTGCGCATGCCGGTCATGGACGGGCTGGCCTGTGCCGAAAAGCTGGCCCAGCTACCGGAGCCGCCGGCCGTGATCTTCTGCACCGCCTACGACGAACACGCACTGGCGGCCTTTCAGGTGCAGGCCGTGGGCTACCTGTTCAAGCCCGTCCGCCGCGAACAGCTGGCCGAGTCCCTGGCCCGTGCCACCCGCGTCAACCGCGCCCAGCTGGAGGCCGTGAAACAGGGCGGCGAACCCGGCCACGGCGGCCGTAGCCACATCACCGCCAAGACCCATCGTGGTATCGAACTCATCCCCATCGACGACGTCCGTTATTTCCTGGCCGACCAGAAGTATGTGACGGTTCGCCACGGCAAGGGCGAGGTGCTGATCGACGAAACATTGAAGGATCTGGAAAACGAGTTCGGGGCGCGCTTCATCCGCATCCACCGCAATGCCCTGCTCGCGCTGGCGTTCCTGGACGGCCTGGAGCTGGTGTCGCCGGGCCAGTACCAGGTGCGCATGAAGGGGATCGAGGAGCGTCTGGTGGTAAGTCGCCGCCACCTGCCCGAGCTGCGCGAGACCATGCTCAAGCTGTGACGCATGACCGGCCGGTGCGGTTGCGCGTGGTTCCGGCCATTGCCAAGGCGCGGCCCTTCCCCTAGAGTCGTGCCCGAGCCAGCTGCCCATGACCCCGCAGCGCACATAACAACAAGGAGCTCCCCATGAAGCGTGTCCTCGCCGCCAGCGTACTGGCCCTTGCCCTGTCCGGTTGCGCCACCGGTACTGCCCCCGTCAACGGCATCCTGTATTCCAATGTCACCGCCCCGCTGATGGTGACCGGCTCCGCCGACAAGCCCACCAAGGTCGGCCGTTCCTATGCCCGTTCCTTCTTCGGCCTGTACGCCACCGGCGACGCCAGCATTGAAACCGCCGCCAAGAATGGCGGCATCACCAAGATCCACCACGTTGATCACGAAACCCAGGTCATCCTCGGCGTGATCGCGGATTACACCACCATCGTTTACGGCAACTGACAGCGTTCCGGTTCGCTCCGCCCGCCTGGCTGAGCGAACCATCCGTGTGCTATCCGCCCCAAAAGCACCGCCCGCAAGGGCCGGTGCTTTTTGCTTGCTGTCGTTCTACTCCCCCCCTCCCTCGCCCATTCCCCCGCCCAAATTCAGTTAAACTCCCCACCATACAAATCCGCCTCGCCCCGAAACCATGACTGATCTCCTCCGCATCGCTACCCGCAAGTCCCCGCTCGCCTTATGGCAGGCCGAATACGTCCGCACCGAGCTGCAGCGTCTGCATCCCGGCCTCACCGTCGAACTTGTTACCTTCACCACCCAGGGCGACAAGATCCTCGACACCCCGCTCGCCAAGATCGGCGGCAAGGGGCTGTTTGTGAAGGAACTGGAAGTGGCGCTGCTCGACGGCCGCGCCGACATTGCCGTGCATTCGATGAAAGACGTGCCTATGGAGTTCCCGGAAGGGCTGGGGCTGGTCGCCATCGGTGAGCGCGAAGACCCGCGCGATGCCTTTGTTTCCAACCGCTATGCCAGTATTGATGCCTTGCCGGCCGGTGCCGTGGTGGGCACGTCCAGCCTGCGTCGCCAGTGCCAGTTGCGCCACCGTCGCCCCGACCTTGTCATCAAGGACCTGCGCGGCAACGTGAATACGCGCCTGGCCAAGCTGGATGCCGGTGACTATGACGCGCTCATCCTGGCCAGCGCCGGACTCAAGCGCCTGGGCTTTCACGACCGCATCACTTGCGAAATCACCCCGGAGTTTTCACTGCCAGCGGTGGGGCAGGGCGCGCTGGGCATCGAGGCCCGTATCGGTGACGAGCGTATTGCCGCCTTGGTGGCGCCGCTCAATCATGCCGATACCTCGGCCCGTGTGCGGGCGGAGCGCGCCATGAACCGCCACCTGCAGGGCGGTTGCCAGGTGCCGATTGCCGGCTACGCCGAATTGCAGGGGGGCGAACTGCACCTGCGTGCGCTGGTGGGCAGTGTCGATGGCCAGCAGATCATCACGGACGAGATCCGCGGGTCGGCGGCCGATGCCGAGGCGCTGGGCGTGGTGTTGGCGGATCGCCTGCTGGCTGCTGGCGCTGGGCGCATCCTGCAGGCCGTGTACGGTCACTGACATGGGGGCGCTGACCGGCCTGCACGTGCTCAATACCCGCCCGACAGGGCAGGGCGAGGCACTGGAGACCGCCCTGCGCGAGGCCGGGGCCATGGTCAGTCACGTGCCGCTGATCGACATCGTGCCGCTGCCACTGACGGCGGCGGACGAGCGCGTGTTGCTGGATCTGGATCGGTTTGACGGGGTTTTCTTTGTCAGCGCCAATGCCGCGCGCCTTGGCCTGGATGCGGTGGCGGGGTGCTGGCCGCAGTGGCCGTACCGCCTGCCGGTCTATGCCGTGGGCCGGGGCACGGCGGTCGTGCTGGAGCGGGCCGGACTCACGGTCACCGTCCCGGAGCGCGCCGACAGTGAAGGCCTGCTCTCCTTGCCGGCGTTGCAGGATATTGCCGGCCAGCGCCTCCTGGTGTTCCGCGGCCAGGGCGGTCGCGAGCTGTTGCGGGAAACGCTGCAGGCACGCGGTGCCGAGGTGATGGTCATCGAGCTGTACCGGCGCGAACTGCCGGCGCAAGCGTCGCGGCAATGGCAGGCCCTGGTTGCCACGCCTCCCCGGGTGGTCATCCTGACCAGCCCCGATGCCCTGCGCCACTGGCAGCAGGTGGCCGGTGCGGATGCCCTGCGCTTGCACTGGCTGGTGGTCAGTCCGCGCATGCGCGATGCGGCGCTGCAGGCCGGTGCCACCGTCACGTTGTCGTCTGGTGCCGACACCCCCAGCCTGCGGGCGGCCCTGCAACAACTTCGGGAACAGTTGGCCATTTGAGCGATTAACGATTATTTTTGCAGGCTGACTCTCCCTCAAGGATTTCTATGAGTCCGCGTGACACCCGCGTGCCGCTGGTCAGTGGCACGGCCTTGCTTCCCGTCCGGCGTCGTCCGGCCATCCTGGCAACCCTGCTGGCGCTGGCCGCGCTGGGCGTGGGCGGCTATCTCTGGAACAACAGCCTGGAGGCGGCAAAGGCCCTGCAGGCCGAACATGACCAGCTGGCCCGGCTGGAGAGCCGGTTCGCCGAGGCGCAGCGACAGCAGCAGCGCCTGCTGGACGACTTCACCCTCAAGAGCCGTCAGCTCGACGAGGTCAGTGCCCGTGTCGCCAAGTGGGACGAAACCCTGAATGCCGACCAGCGCCGTGCCTGGCTGCTGACCGAAGCCGATCACTACCTGCGGCTGGCCGAGCAGCACCTGTTGCTGACGCGTGACGTGGTGGGTGCGCGCACCCTGGTGGATGTAGCTGACCGGCTGCTGGCGGCGCATGGCGACAATCGCCTGCTGCCGCTGCGCCAGGCGCTGGCTCGCGACCGCCTGGCACTGGAGGCGGCACTGAAGGTGGACGTGCCCGGTACTTACCTGCGCCTCGGCGCCTTGAGCGAGCGTCTGGCATCTGCCTCCCTGCCCATGCTGACGGACGATCGTGCCCAGACCCGCGGCGAGGTCGTGCCGCCGTCTGCGTCTGCCGCCACGGCATCGGCGTTCGAGCAGGGTTGGGCGCGCTTGCGCAGCCTGGTGACCGTGCGCCACTACGACGAGCCGGTGCGGCCCCTGCTGTCTGATGCGGAGCGGGCGCTGGTGCGCGAAGCCCTGCGGCTGGACCTGGCACAGGCGCAATTGGCGCTGATGCGGGGCGACGGACAGATCTTCCGCCAGGCACTTGATACGGCCCGCGCGCGCTTCATGCGCTATTACGTCCGCCTGCCCCAGCCGGAGTACCAAGGCCTGCTGCGGGAGCTGGAGGCGCTGGCCGCCCTCGATATCCGGCCGGCCCTGCCGGACCTGCGGTCATCGCTGGTGGCGCTGGACGGGCTGGCCGGTCTGCCGCCACGGCGTGAGCCGGCAACCGTCACCCCGGTGCAGCCATGAAACGCTGGCTGTTCCTCGTCCTGCTGCTGGTCGGCCTGGGAGCGGCGCTCGGCCTGGTAGTGCTGCGCGATCCCGGCTACGTGCTGGTCAGCTGGCAAACCACTTCCGTCGAGATGGGCCTGTGGCTGGGCGGGCTGCTCTGGCTGCTCAGCCTCGTGGTGGCCGTGGCGCTGATTGACCTCTTGTTCAAGCTGCTCGGCTTGTCCAGCTGGTGGGTGCGCTTCATGGACGCCCGGCGCCAGCGTCGCGGCCAGCAATCCTTCGAGCGCGGCATCATCCGTCTGGAGCGGGGTGACTGGCGCCGCGCCGAGCGCCAGCTCTTTACGGCCGCCCGGCTGTCGCAGCACCCCTTGCCGGCCTATCTGGCGGCAGCACGTGCTGCCGCTCAGGGACAGGCTTGGGAGCGGGCAGACAACTACCTGGTGCTGGCCGAGGAGCAGGGCAATCGCCTTGCCGTCGGTCTGGCACGTGCCCGCCTGCTGCTGGCGGCGGGCCGCTGGGAGCAGGCGGTGGTGGTGCTGTCGCGCCTGCAGGAACAGCATCCGCGCGAAGATGCCGTGAAGCGCCTGCGTGTCGAAGTGCTGGCCCGCCTGCAGCGCTGGCCTGACCTGGCGGATGTGTTGCCTGAGTTGCAGCGCGGGGCCGATGACAGCCACTTTGCCGGCCTGGAAAAGCGGGCTAACCGCGAGGTGCTGGCCTGGATCGGCCAGACCGCTGGCCGCGGCGACAAGGCGCATGCGGTGCGGCGCCTGCAGGCCTACTGGCAGGCCTTGCCGCGTCGCCTGCAGTCGGATGAGGAACTGCAGGCGGCCTATGCGGCCGAGTTGGTGCGTTGTGGTGCCGATGACGAGGCCGAGGCGCTGCTGGCAGTCACGCTGGACAAGCACTGGAGCAATGCCGGGGTGGACGTATACGGCCGCGCCCGCAGCACGAGGCCAGACCAGGCGCTGGTGAGGGCGCTGGCCTGGAAGGAGCAGCACCCGAACAATCCGGCCTTGATGCTGGCTTTGGGGCGCCTCTGCCTGCAGAACCGCCAGTGGCTGGAGGCACGTGCGTGGTTCGAGGCGGCGCTGGCGTTACGCAAGTCGCCGGAAGCCTATGCCGAACTGATACGCCTGCTCAGCCAGATGGACGACCGTGCGGCCCAGCGCTACGTGGTCGAGAGCCTGGGGCAGCTCAATGCCCGTCTGCCGGATTTGCCACTGCCCTGAGGGGGGGGCCGAC
>JBKHWB010000084.1:0-8332 GCA_046566745.1 Gammaproteobacteria bacterium | reverse complement strand
CGGAATAAATGCCGCAATCAGTGAAAGGCTGATGGAGAGTACGGTAAAGCCGATCTGGCGTGCACCTTCCAGCGCCGCCTGTGTCGGTGACAGGCCTTCCTCGCGGCAGCGGTGAATGTTTTCGATCACGACGATGGCGTCGTCCACGACAAAGCCCACGGCAATCACCAGTGCGACCAGCGACAGGTTGTTGAGGCTGAAACCCAGTTGATACATCACGGCAAACGTGGCCACCAGCGAGGTGGTCAGCACGGCGGCAACGATCGCGGTAGCCGACACCTGGCGCAGGAATAGTCCCATGACCAGTACGACCAGCGCGATGGTGATGAGCAGGGTGATCTCGACCTCATGCAGTGCCGAGCGGATGGTGGCGGTTCGGTCATTGAGGACGCTGACCTCGACCGATGGAGGCAGTGCTTCCTGCAGGCGTGGCAGCTCGTCGCGGATGCGGTCAACGGTTTTCACGATGTTGGCATCGGGTTGCCGCGTGATGATGAGGTTAAGTCCCGGCCGACCGTTCTGCATCGCATAGACGAAACGGTTTTCGGCGCCTGCTTCCACCTGTGCGACATCGCGTACACGCACCGGTGCGCCATCCCGCCATGCCACCGTCAGGTCGGCATATTCCTTCGCATCAAACAGCTGGTCGTTGGTGGCGATCGTGGACGTGGTGTTGTCGCCGTAGAGCGTTCCCTTCGGCCGGTTCAGGCTGGTTTCCTGCACGGCGGTGCGGATGTCGTCCATGATCAGGTTGCGCGCGACCAGCGCCTGCGGATCGACCTGGATGCGGATGGCAGGCTTGAGTTGTCCTGATATCCGTACTTCTGCCACGCCGGGCAACTGGCTGATCTGGCGGGCGAGGATGTTTTCGGCCCAGTCGCTGAGGGCGGTCAGCGACAACACTTGCGATTGCACGGTGACCACCATGATGGGACTGTCGGCCGGGTTCACCTTGCGCCAGGTGGGCAGGTTGGGCATGTCGTCCGGCAATCGTCCTGCCGACGCATTGAGCGCGGCTTGCACTTCCTGTGCCGCGGTATCGATCGGTTTGTCGAGGTCGAACTGCAGCGTGATGCTGGTGCTGCCCAGCGCACTGGTCGACGTCATTTCCTTGATGCCGGGAATGCTGCTCAGCTGGGTCTCCAGCGGCGTGGCCACCGCCGACGCCATGGTCTCCGGACTGGCGCCGGGCAGATTGGCGCTGACGCGGATAGTGGGGAATTCCACCTGCGGCAGCGGTGCGACCGGTAGTTGCGGGAATGCCAGCAGGCCGAGCAGGATGATGGCCGCAGTGAGCAGGGTGGTGGCAATCGGGCGCCGGATGAAGAGCGCGGAAAAGTTGCTTTCAGCGGGGCGCATTGGCCTTGTTCCCGGTGGTGACGCGGCTGCCCGGCCGCAGGCGCAGCTGGCCGTCGGTCACGACGCTGTCGCCGGCCATCAGTCCTGCCGCAACAACCGCGACACTGTCGTTCTCGTAGGACAGGGAGACAGGCACCACGTCGGCCTTGCCGTCGCGCACGCGATAGACAAAGGTGCCGTCGCGCCCGCGTTGCACGGCAGTCAGTGGCACCACGAGTGCATCCTCGCGCTGGCCGGCATGCAGTCGCACATTGACGGACTGGCCGGGCCAGAGCTGCCCTCCCGGATTGGCGAAGGTGGCGCGCAGGCGCAAGGTACCGCTGGCAGGATCAATCCGGTTATCAATGGTGGCCAGCGTTCCGGCGACAAGGATGGTCTCGTTGTCGCTGATGATGTCTACCACAGTGTTGGCGGCCAGTCCCTGCAGGAGGCTGAGCGATGCTTGCGGCAGGCTGAAGATGACGTCGACCGGATCGGTTTGCGTTACCGTCACGATGCCTTCCGTGTCGCTGGCGCGAACGAGGTTGCCGGCATCGACGCGGCGCAGGCCGGTACGGCCGCGCGCGGGCGAGGTGATACGGGTGTAGTCCAGTGCGGTCGCCATTTCGTTGACGCCGGCTTGTGCTGCCGTGATGGCGGCGCGAGTGTCGGCAAGTTTTGCCACCTGTTGCTCGACAGCCTGCGCGGTGACGGCATCTTCTTTTTCCAGTTCGCGATAGCGCTGCAGGTCCTGGCTGGCCGTTTGCAGTTGCACCTGCAGACGTGTGAGCTCGGCCTTGGCCCGGTCCAGCTGCGCCCGCAGGGTGCGGTCGTCCAGAGTGGCCAGCAGGTCCCCCTTTTGTACGAGCTGGCCTTCCTGGAAGTGCAGGGACATCAGCTGGCCATCCACGCGGGTGCGCACCACTACCTCGTGGGGAGACGTCACGGTACCGAGGCCGGTCAGGAACACGGGTACCGAGCCGCGCTCAGCGGTGGCCATGGCCACCGGGACCGGCGGGGCCTCTTTTTTTTCGGCTTTACCAGGCAGCAGGCGCCATCCCAGGACCAGCAGAGCTGCCACCGCGATGACAGCGGCAATAGCGAGACGGGGATGACGTGACCAGGGTGTACTCATCGGTGAGGGCTTCTCGTGAAGGTCGCGGATGATGCCGGCGTGACCGGACAGGGTCGGGCGATTGGTTTGCTAACCGCCTGAAGAAAATGATAATTGTTTTTCTTTGGGGCGCAGGTCAATCGGTCAGACGGGCCGGTTTGTAGCTTTCTGCAACCGGGGGTCGGGACGAGGCGGACCCGAAGGGGAGGGAGGCTGCCGTGCCATGATGACGTCTTGATGACGCCTCCATGGCACGGACGGGACTTACAGTACGCCTTGGGCGAGCATGGCATCGGCCACTTTCACGAAGCCGGCGATGTTGGCACCAGCGACGTAGTCGATGGTGTCACCCTTCTTGCCATGGCGCACGCAGGCCTGGTGGATGTTGATCATGATGCTGTGCAGGCGGGCATCCACTTCGCTGGAGGTCCAGTGCTGGCGCATGGAGTTCTGGCTCATTTCCAGACCACTGCAGGCAACGCCGCCGGCATTGGAGGCCTTGCCCGGCGCATAGAGAATGCCGGCCTTCTGGAAGGCATGCACGGCACCAAGCGTCGACGGCATGTTGGCGCCTTCTGCCACGCAGAAGCAGCCGTTGCCGACCAGCGTCAGCGCATCCTGCTCGTCCAGTTCGTTCTGGGTGGCGCAGGGAAGGGCGACATCGCAGGGGAACACCCAGGGACGGGTGTCCTTGGCAAACTTGAGGCCGAACTGGTCGGCCAGCTCGCGGATGCGGCCGCGCTTCTCGTTCTTCAGTGTCATCAGGGCGTGCCACTGTTCGGTGGTGAAGCCGTCCGGGTTGTAGACGGTGCCTTCCGAGTCGGAGAAAGTGACGACGATGCCGCCCAGTTCCATGACTTTTTGTGCTGCGAACTGGGCTACGTTGCCCGAACCCGAGATGGCGCAGCGCAGCCCGTCCAGGGTACGGCCGCGGGCCTTCAGCATTTCCTGCACGAAGTAGATGAGGCCAAAACCGGTGGCTTCGGGACGGATCAGGCTGCCACCGAAGGTGAGGCCCTTGCCGGTGAAGGTGCCCGTTACTTCGTTGGCCAGTTTGCGGTACATGCCGTACATGTAGGCCACTTCACGGCCGCCCACACCGATGTCGCCGGCCGGGACGTCGAGGTCCGGGCCGATGTGGCGGTACAGTTCGGTCATCAGGGCCTGGCAGAAGCGCATGATTTCGTTTTCGCTACGACCCTTGGGGTCGAAGTCCGAGCCGCCTTTACCACCGCCCATGGGCAGCGTGGTCAGGGCGTTCTTGAAGGTCTGCTCGAAGGCCAGGAACTTCAGGATGCCGAGGTTGACCGAGGGGTGGAAGCGCATGCCACCCTTGAACGGGCCGATGGCGCTGTTCATCTGCACCCGGTAGCCACGGTTGACCTGCACCTGGCCCTTGTCGTCCACCCAGGAGACACGGAACTGGATGACGCGCTCGGGTTCCAGAATGCGCTCGAGCAATCCCTTGTCGAGGTATTTTGGGTTGTCTTTCAGGAAGGGTTCCAGGCTTTCCAGTACCTCTTCGACCGCTTGGTGGAATTCGGGCTGGTTGGGGTCGCGAAGGCGGACGTGTTCCAGGAGTTGTGCGAGTGTGTTTTGCATGGCTCAACGGTCTTGTAGGTGTGAAAGCAGGCGGGTATCGCGGGAGATTGGCCGGCCGCGAGCGGGTCGCGAGGGTCTAGGGATACCTTGGGAGCGGCTTTTTATCATAAAAGTGACTGTTTTGGTGCATTTTTCCGACCTGCTGCGGATTTTGCCCTTTGTTGGTGCAGATGAGGGTTGTCAGATGCTGCGCCGGAGACCTGTGTTGTCCGGGAGAAGGGCTTGCCTCCTTTTCTGAGGGTCGGCAGACTCGCGTGATTCCGATAGCATGAGGTTGGCATGTCTACCATTGTTTCAGCCGCCTTTGCCGAGCCCCGTACGGTTACCGTGCAGTTCTTCCTGCCTTTGCTGCATGCCGTGGAGAAGGCCACCGGCTCGACCGTTGCCCTGTTGTCGGCCGCAGGGCTGCTGGAGGAAGACGTCCGGGATTCCGAGCGGCTGCTGCCGTTCGACAGTCTGGTCAAGGCGTGGCAATCCGCCATCAGCCTGTGCCGTGATCCCCTCTTGCCCATTCGCCTGGGAGAACGCAGTCACCCGGCTGACTTCGGTATCCTGGGTACGCTGGCACAAAGCGCCGGCACGCTGGGAGAGGCGCTGGAGTTGGGTGTGCGCTATGAGCGACTGGTCAACCAGAGTTTCGGATCGTCACTCTTTCCGCTGGAAGGACACTTGTGCAATCGCCTGGAGATGCCGCCACTGCCGGTGGAGCTGCTGCGGCCATTGGTCGAGTTCGATTTTTCGGCGCAAGTCAGCTTTGGCCACTTCCTGATGCGCATTGCCCAGCAGAAGGAGCTGGGGGCCGTCCGGGTGCACTTTCGGCATCAGGCGGCCGGACCGGTACGGTTCTATGAGGAGTATTTTTCCTGCCCGGTCGTGTTCGGTGCGGATCATAACGAGATCATCCTGCCGCAGGATGTGTTGTCGATGCGCCTGCCCTCGGCGGATCCGGCGCTACTGGTTCGTCTGCGCGAGTACGTGGAGGAGCGGCTGGCGCGGGATACCCGTCCGGTGTCGCCGCTGGTGCAGAAAATCGAGAAACTGGTGCTGCCGCGACTGCCCTACGGCCTGCCGGAACTGAAGGATGTGTCCGTACAGCTTGGGGTGAGCGTGAGTACCCTCAAGCGCCGCCTCAGCGAGCAGGACACCCATTACCAAGGGGTGTGCGACAGTTTGCGCCACCGCCTGGCGCTGCAATACGTGAGCGAGCCGGAGCGGTCGATGGTGGACGTCGCCTTCATGCTGGGGTTTTCCGAACTCAGCACCTTCTACCGTGCCTTCAAGCGCTGGACCGGCATCACGCCGCAGCAGTACCGCCGCCAAGTGAGTCCGGCGCTGTGATGTGTGCCTTGTGATGGACGGCGGGCCGTCCTATACTGCGCGCCCGTCGTGCCCAGGCATGATGGTGTTGTGGCAACCCTGCCGGTTCCCCCGCAACGCTAAACGGCAAACCCCGCCAGGTCCGGAAGGAAGCAACGGTAGTCGTGATGCGTGTGCCGGGGTCGGGCTGGCAGGGGGGCCTCCCCCCCGCAGGACCTTCCTGCCCAGGTTGCACTTGTCTCCTGTCTTGTTGCAGGTCATTTCAGTATTTGTAGATGCCGCTACCTTGTTCAGAAGGGTGGCTGGCTCATGCTACTTGCTTTACAAATGAAAATGATTTTCATTTGTGTGAAATCGCGGATAGTCTCCCATGCCAGCCATGACCGACCATGTGTCCTTTGATCATTCGGTGTCGCCAGGCATCAGAAGAGCAGTCGCCGCTGCCGTGGTATTGCTGCATCTCGGTGGTGTTGCTGCCATTCTGCACATGGATGTCCCGGCCGGTGAGTCGGTGGGTCAGACGATAATGGTGTCATTCGTGAGCGCTGCCGCAAGTGTTGCCGAGCCGCCTGCTGCTACACCCGATCCCCCGCCTCCACCAGCGGTGAAGGAACCCGCTCCCTTGCTGGCGACGGAGCGGCGGGTGGTGGCTGAGGCGGCGCCCGCCAAGGCTTCTGAGGTAACGGAGCCTGTCGTGCCTTTGGCAACGGCACCTGCAGTGCCGACTGAGGTAGCTGCCCTGACTGGCCAAGAGGGCGGCTTTTCCGCTTCGCAGCCTGTCACGCCGCCGTCGTTTGGCGCTGCCTATCTCAATAATCCACGCCCGGCTTACCCGATGATGTCTCGCCGGCTCAGGGAGCAGGGCGTTACGTTGTTGCGGGTGGAGGTCAGTCGTGAGGGAAGACCCCAGCAGATCATCGTTGAACGCAGCAGTGGATCGCAACGGCTCGACAGTGCGGCCAGAATGGCCGTGCGTGACTGGCGCTTCGTGCCGGCGCGCGAGGGTGACACGGCGGTAACCGGGTGGGTGACGGTGCCGATCAACTGGAAACTGGAAAACTGAAATGAACGAAGCAACTGGTTTTGCCCATTTCGTGGCGCAATCCGACCTGATCGGCAAAAGCCTTTTCGTGATCCTGCTGCTGATGTCGGCCGTGTCGTGGTACTACATCGTCACCAAGAGCATCACGCAGTACCTGACCAAGAAACGCAGCCAGAAATTCATGGATTTTTTCTGGAACGCTACCTCTCTGGAGGCGGTAAAACACGAAATTTCCGTTCATGGTGTCTCGGATCCGTTCTCTCACCTGACCAGCCATGCCTTGTTTGCGCGTGATCACCACGCACGGGTGGGGGCCGCCAAGCTGGAAGAAGCAGGTACGGCCTCCGATTTCCTGACGCGTACCATGCGCAAGGTAATTGACGAGGAAACCACGCAGCTCGAGAGCGGGCTGACGGTGCTGGCATCGGTGGGCTCCACGGCACCGTTCGTGGGGCTGTTCGGTACTGTGTGGGGCGTGTATCACGCGCTGGTAGCGATCGGGACGTCGGGTACCGCGTCACTGGACAAGATCGCCGGCCCGGTGGGCGAAGCGCTGATCATGACGGGACTGGGGTTGGCCGTGGCCATCCCCGCGGTCCTGGGCTACAACGCGCTGGTGCGAAGCAATCGCGTGCTGCTTGGTCGCCTGGATGCTTTTGCCTATGACCTCTTTGCCTTCCTCACCACCGGCCAGCAGGTAAACACGACGGGAAAGCCGGCTAATGTCACGCCATTGCGCAACAGTGCCGACAAGGCAGGAAACTGACATGGCATTTGGTGGATTCAACCAGCAGCATAACCAGACGCCGCAAGCGGAGATCAACATGGTGCCGTTGATCGACGTCATGCTGGTCTTGCTTGTGATCTTCATGGTGACGGCGCCGCTGTTGACGCACGCGGTGAAGGTGGACCTGCCGGGGGCGGTGTCGGCGCCATCAACGGTCGCTGAAAAAATTGATGTGTCGATTGATGCCGAAGGGCGCTTGTTCTGGAATGCAACGCCGGTAAGCAAGACAGAGATGCTGCAGCGACTTGCGCAAACCGGAGAGACGGCGCCGCAGACAGAAATCCATTTGCGAGTGGACAAGCATACACGCTACGAAGTGGTGGCCGAGGTGATGGCCGCGGCGGCCAGTGCCGGACTGGGAAAAATCGGTTTTGTCACGGTGCCGGCCGGTCAGGGCTGAGAGGTTGCGGTGCTGAACGAGAGGGGACGCGCAATGCGTCCATTCTGGTTATCCCATTACTGCATGTTTGCGATGCTCCGGGTGCCCGGCAGCCGGCCCTGCAGGGCGGCTGCAGCAGGGGGAGTGGTTACTCCATCCCGTCAGCGGCTTCCTGCAAGGTCTTGATGATGAAGCCTGAGTGGTGCGTTACCACGAAGGGAACTGATGTGTTGTTGTAGTCAAGGATGGACTTGCGCAGGAAATTGAAGCGAACGTGAACGGCATTCAGTTTCTTGTGCATCTCGGGCTTGGCCTTCACCCCTTTGTCGTTACGCATCTTTTCCAGCGCTGCCGAAAAATCGGCAACAATGCTTTCGATGGCGGGTTCGGCGCTGTCATCACGGTTTGCATCGCCACCCAGCCCGTAGACGCGTTCGAGATAGCGGTGCTTGAGGTAAGCCATTTGCACGGCCAGTTTGCGCAAGGCGTCGGCGGTTGGCGTGGTGCCGGCGCGTTGGGCGGTGAGAATCCGGGTGGTATCCAGGGCATTGTTGACCATGCTGGCCAAGGGTTGGCCCGGGCTGGAGCCGGTTTTCTGGATCATGCCGAGGTTGTAGAGCAGGTCGTTGTTCATGCCTTCATTCGCAGTTTTCAACCGTGCGGCACTGTCGGCACTGAGCTGGCTGCCAATTTTGCCCAAGCAGTCTGACAAGGTTGCGTTGCTGGCCTGCAGCGCCTGTTTCAGTTTTTCCT
>JBKHWB010000083.1:0-8336 GCA_046566745.1 Gammaproteobacteria bacterium | reverse complement strand
AGGATTTCCTCGGTTATGCCAGCCTGGTGTACGACTTCTCGCCCTTGCTGGCGGCCGGCGTGCCCATCGTTGTATGCCTGTTGCTGGGGGGCGCGGCCATCCTGCGGGTGAAGTAGCGGCCGCATGCGCTTCCTTGTGGCCCTTGCCTGCAAGGCGTTACAGTTCGGCACAGTTCCCCTTTCAGTCCCCCGGGTAGGCGTGTCTTGATCAGATGGATTTCCGCCGCGGCCACCGATGTTGGCAGCAAACGCAAAATCAACGAGGACGCTGTGCTGGAGCGTCCCGATGCGGGGCTATGGGTGGTGGCGGACGGCATGGGCGGGCACGCGGCGGGTGATGTAGCCAGCCATGCTGTGGTACATCCGCTGTCGCTGCTGGAGCGGCCGCCGGCGATGGCGGATTTTGTTGACGCGGTTGAAGACACCCTGGTCAGCGTCAATGACCAGCTGCGCGACTATGCAACTCAGGCGCTGGGCGGTCGCACCGTGGGCAGCACGGTCGTCACGCTGTTGCTGTCGGCGCAGACGGGTGTGTGCCTGTGGGCTGGCGATTCGCGCCTTTACCGTTGGCGTAACGGCCAGCTGGGCCGACTCTCCCGGGATCATTCCGCCGTGCAGGAGATGGTCGACGCCGGCGCGCTGAGCCAGGAAGAGGCCGATCATCACCCGGAATCCAATGTCATTACCCGTGCCGTCGGCGGTAGCGACCGGCTGTGCGTGGATGCGGCGGTGTTTGCGCCCGAGCCGGGCGATACTTACCTGTTGTGCAGCGACGGCCTGTACAACGAGGTGGCAGACGATGTCATTCGACGCAAGCTGGCGCTGCCGCCGGACGAAGCCGTGCGGCAATTGCTGGCCGAGGCTCTGCACAACGGGGGGCGAGACAACGTGAGTGTCGTGGTCGTGCGCCTGGAGGAATCGTGATGCGCGAGTATCTGGTCGAGAACGCGCGCTTGCGCCAGTTGTCACGGCAGCACGCTGAAGAGCGCCTGACCGGTGAGGCGTACCGCGCTGCCCGCCGCGCGATCATCGAGGCGCTGGAAGACGGTCGCGTGGAAGCCGGCACGGCGGCGGACAGCCTGGCTGCGGCCGTGAGTACGCGTGCGCCGGGCACCTCCGCACGGCAGCCGCAGGATGCTGCCGTGTTTTACAAGACTCTGCCGCCCCAGGCGGCCGGGTCCGAGGTCAAGGATGATGCGCCGGCGGTCTGGGATGACAATACCCAGGTGCTGGCGCTGGTGCTGGTGTTGTCCCTGCTGATTGCTCTGGGCGCGCTTGTGTATGTTTTCATTCTTTGATCCTTGCCTGACGGAAAACCATGACTGATACGCACGTTCCCGACACGCTGCCCGGCAAGCTGTTCGCTCCCGTGTTCCATGCCCGCAACCTTGCGACCCGGCTGATGCGCAACCGCCGCTCGGTGGCGCGTGACCTGGGGCTGGTGGCACGCAATGCTCGGTCGCTGCCCTGGATTGTTTTTCCGCTGCGCTCCGATGAAGAAGCCCGGCCCGAGTTTGATCCCAAGAGTTACCAGAGCCGCTGGGAGTACGTCAGCGTGGTCGGCCAGGTGTTGCTGCCGGTGCAGCGGGAATCCGCCTCCGAGGGGACACGCGTGGTGCTGCCGCCCAATTACGTGTGGCCGGCATCGGGCAAGCAGTCCAAGTGGTTTTTCCTGAACGGCATCTGCACGGCACCGGCCATGGCCTTGCTGGAAGCCGAAGAACTGGCCAAGGCCTTCTATCGCCCCATCCATCTCATCCACACGCCTACCTATGGCGTGGTGTGGGATCTGTGGGATGCCATCACGGCACGCACGCTGCGCAAGGACGGCAAGCTGGCGCGTCCCGCCTTCAACATCGTCAAGAATGCGCTGTTGACCCATGAGCATGTGGTGTTGCTCAGCTATTCGCAGGGCACCATTATTTCCAGCTACATCGTGCGCAAGATCCTCAAGGATCCGGAGTTGCGCCAGCATGCCCACAAGCTCGAAATCTATTGCCTGGCCGGCGTAGCCGACAGCCTGCACATCGACTACCCGTTGACGGCGGAGCACGGCCATCCGGTGCCCTATGTCGAGCATTTTGCCAACGGGCAGGATTTTTTTGCCCGCATCGGCGTGCTGTCGCACTACTACGCGACGTCCGGCGCCGTGTTCGTGCAGCCGGAAAAGCGCGGCCACATGCTCACCGACCACTACATCCCCGGCATCCGTCGTGGCGATTATTGCCAGGGGCGTTCGCGCCTGAGCAAGTATGTGGGTGGACTGGAGCCGACCGACAAGGATTACATTGCATTCGACCGGCGCGGTTGAAGGCTGTTCTTCTCTGCACAACCCCCGCTTTTGCGGGGGTTTTTCATGGTGATGTCACACAAGTGCCTTACGGTGTTGGCCGGGATGGTGGCTGCAGCGAGCGCTGCAGCCGAGGCAGGGAGTTGCCCGTTGTCTTGACCCGTTGACCGGGTGATTGTGGGGACGAAATGCAGGCCTCAACTGACATTCGCGCGCTGGCTCGCGCGATCACGCCGTTTGCGCCGGAGGATACCGTCAGTTCGGTAGCCGAGCGCTTTCTGGATGGCGATTTGCAGGATTTCCTGTCGGTTCCGGTAGTGGACGGGCAGGGGCGCGTGCTGGGCAGTATCAGCCGTTATCAGCTCAATTCGATCTTCATGTCCAAGTTTGGCCGCGACCTTTATGGCACACGCGCCGTGGCGCAGTTCATGAATCGTGACTGCTTGCGGGTGGAGGTGGCGACGCCGCTGGCCGCCGCCGCCCAGTACGTGACCGCCAACATGCGCATGCCGTTGTCGGAAGACTTCGTGGTGTGTGACAACGAGTGCTATGTCGGCGTCGGCGCGGTACTGGGCTTGCTGGGCGCGATGGAGCGGGAAGTGCGGGCGGGGGCCGGCCAGCTGGCACAGGCTTACCGCAAGCTCAAGGCATCGCAGGCGCAGCTGGTGCAGTCGGAGAAGATGGCCTCGCTGGGCCAGATGGTGGCTGGCGTAGCGCACGAGATCAATACGCCGCTGGGGTACGTGCGCAACAACATCGAGATCATGCGCGAGTTCGGCACCCCGGTGCGCGAGCTGGTGCAGGCCTCCGGCGCTCTGGTGGATGCCTTGCTCAATCCCGACGGTAATGATGTGGAAGTGGCGGCGCGCCTGGCGGCGTTCGAGGACCTGCGCAGCATGGCCGACCCCGAGGTGCTGTTTGCCGACATGGATACGCTTCTCGCCGATACCGTGTTCGGCCTGTCCCAGATTGGCGAGCTGGTGACCGGACTCAAGAATTTCAGCCGCCTTGACCAGTCCTTTACGGACAATGTATCGCTGAACGATTGCGTGAACAGTGCGTTGGTCATCGCCCGCAACGCCATCAAGAACAAGGTGGAGGTGATCCGCCAGCTAGGCGAGGTGCCGGCGGTGTCCTGCGCGCCGTCGCAGATCAACCAGGTCCTGCTCAACCTGCTCACCAACGGGGCGCAGGCCATCGAGGGCCGGGGCAAGCTGCTTGTTCGCACGTGGTCGGACGAAGCAAGCGTGTTTGTGTCCGTACAAGACACCGGCAAGGGTATTGCCCCCGAACACCTGAAAAAGATTTTCGACCCGTTCTTCACGACCAAGCCGGTCGGCGAGGGCACCGGGCTAGGTTTGTCCATCTGCTGGCAGATCATCCAGCAACACGGCGGTCGCATCCAGGTGGCGTCCGAGCCCGGCAAGGGCACCCGTTTTGTCATCACGCTGCCACGGCAGCGCCAGACGACCCCGATCGCCAGGGTGGCGGCCGCCGTCGTCTGACACCAACCGGAGGAAAGGGATCATGTCACTCAAGCCACGCGTCCTGCTGGTCGATGACGAGGAGCGCATCCTGCGCTCGCTCGGGTTGTTGCTGCGCATGCAGTACCAGGTGTTCGCCACCAGTGACGGTTACGAAGCGCTGGACATCCTGAAGCGGGAAAAGATTCATGTGCTGATTTCCGACCAGCGCATGCCGATCATGTCCGGCAGCGAACTGCTGCGTCAGGCCCGCGACATTGCGCCGGATACCATCCGCATCCTGCTGACCGGCTATGCCGATGCCGATGCCGCATTGGCTTCGGTGAACGAGGGCGAGATTTTTCGCTATATCACCAAGCCCTGGGGGCCGATGGAACTGCGCGACACCATTGCGCAGGCGGCCGAGATTGCGCTCGGGCTGGAACAGTCGGCGCCGGTGGCAGCCCCCGCAGGCGGCGTCGCCCCGGAAGGGCTGACCTGCCTGGTGCTGGATCAGGACGAGTCCACCTACACGGCCGTGCGGGACATCCTGGGTGACGGGCACGAGGTGGTGTGGGCGCGCACCATCCAGCAGGCGCTGCAGGTCATGGCGACACAGGCGGTGGCCATCCTGGTGACCGAGCTCAGCCTGGGCAATGAGGACCTGTCGGCGATGATCAAGACGCTCAAGCAGACACATCCGGAAACGCTCACCATCATCTTGACCTGCTTCAAGGATACGTCACGGCTGGTGGACCTGATCAATCAGGCGCAGGTGTACCGCTACCTGCCCAAGCCGGTGCGCAAGGGCATGCTGACCAAGAGCATCGAATCAACCGTGGCGCGCTATCAGGCGATGGCGGTGCGACCGACCCTGCTCAAGGCGCAGGTGGTGGAAAAGCCGCGCGATGCCGCCGAGCAGCAGGTGTCCGAACGGATCGCTGGTTACCTGGCCCGTCTGCGCGGCAAGACAGCCTTCGCCGGAAATACCTGAGGTCAGTCGTTCTTTTCCGAGAACCAGCCCAGGAAACGCCGCTTTCGGCTCTTGGGCTCGGGGGGCAGGCGTAACACGACCGTGCGCGACAGCTGGTCATGCCAGGTAAGGCCGCGGCCGTTCCACAACATCCACAGGTAGTTGGCCAGGAAGCCCAGCACCAGGCTGAGCAGGACGGCCTTCGGGCGGCCGTAGGTGAGCTGGCCGATCAGTCCGCATACCACCGGCAGGATGCAGGCACTGGCACAGCGCGTGATGGCATCGGTCCAGCGCATGTCATAGCCGTCGGCACGAATCACCTTGAGGCGCCAGGTCTGCATGCCGAGGGTTTGGCCCGCACGGGTCCAGAAGTAGCCGTAGAACAGCCAGGTGACGATGACCAAGGCGGGAAACAGCACCAGTTGCCGGAACGTGGCCGAGGCCACGGCGACCTGTTGCTGCTGGACGGCCTGATCCGGCGTGGCCAGCGGTACCAGAAGGGCGGTCGTGATCATCCATAGTGCCACGAGCAGCAGCCCGTCGTAGACCAGGCAATACAGGCGTAAGGACATGCCGGCCAGTTCGGGCGCGGGCGCCGGCAGTGCAGGGGAGTCCGGGGCAGTCTGTGCAGCTTGACGCTGGCGGGATTTCTTCGGCATTGACCCTGCCTCGGTGTGCGCACGGTGCGCGTGGGAGCATTGTTCCAGCTGGTGCCGAGAGTCGGAATCGAACCGACACGCCCTCACGGGCAACGGATTTTGAGTCCGCCGCGTCTACCAGTTCCGCCATCCCGGCCGGAACAATGAGGGTGCGATTATACGGGCCGACCAGAATCCTGCAATGGGCGGCGCGCTCCTTTATACTGCGCGCCCTGACTTTCCCGTGCCCGGCTTCATGAAACGCAGCGATTTCCACTTTGAATTGCCCGATGCCCTGATCGCCCGCTATCCGGCGGTGCAGCGGACAGGCTCTCGCCTGTTGCAGGTCGATGGCCCGCGCGGCTCCTGGCAGCATGGCCTGTTTACGGATATCGAGACGCTGCTCCAGCCGGGCGATCTGCTGGTCATGAATGATACCCGCGTGATCCCGGCCCGCCTGTTCGGACAGAAGGATTCCGGTGGCAAGGTCGAGGTGCTGGTCGAGCGCATCGTCTCGTCCCATGTCGTGCTGGCCCACTTGCGCGCCAGCAAGTCGCCCAAGGCCGGTGCCCTGTTGCACTTTCCCGGCGAGACGCAGGTGATCATGGAGGATCGCGAGCAGGACCTGTTCCGCCTGCGTTTCCCGGTGCCGGTACTGGACTACCTGCATTCGCACGGCGAGGTGCCGCTGCCGCCGTATTTCCAGCGTGATCCCGAAGCCAGCGACCGCGAGCGTTACCAGACTGTTTATGCCCATCCGGACAAGGCTGCCTCGGTGGCGGCGCCTACCGCTGGCCTGCATTTTGACGAACCCATGCTGGCGCGACTGGAAGCGATGGGCGTGCGCCGGGCAGCGGTGACGCTGCATGTGGGGGCGGGGACCTTCCAGCCCGTGCGGGCCGATGACATCCGAGACCACCAGATGCACAGCGAATGGCTGTGTGTGCCGGAAGAAACCGCAGCGCTGGTGCGCGAGACGAAAGCCCGTGGCGGGCGCGTGGTGGCGGTGGGGACGACCAGCGTACGCTCACTGGAGACGGCGGCCAGTCATGCGCCGGCCGGTGAACCGATCGCGGCCTTTGAGGGCGAGACCAACATTTTCATCCACCCCGGTTACCAGTGGCGCGTGGTGGATGCGCTGCTCACCAATTTCCATTTGCCTGAGTCCACGTTGCTCATGTTGGTGTGCGCCTTTGCGGGTTACGACACCGTGATGGCGGCTTACCGCGAGGCCGTTGCACAGCATTACCGCTTCTTCAGTTATGGCGACGCCATGTTTCTAACCCGGAACCCCTGCCCGTCGCCCGTGAGTCTGCCATGTCCATGAAATTCAAGCTGATCAACACCGATGGTCGCGCGCGTCGCGGCGAACTCGATTTTCCGCGTGGCAAGGTGCAGACGCCGGCCTTCATGCCGGTAGGCACCTATGGCACGGTCAAGGCAATGCTGCCGCGTGACATCCACGAGATCGGCGCCGAAATCATTCTGGGCAACACCTTTCATCTCTGGTTGCGGCCGGGCACGGACATCGTCAAGCGCCATGGCGACCTGCACGATTTTATCGATTGGGAAAAGCCCATCCTGACCGACTCCGGCGGCTTCCAGGTGTTCTCGCTGGGCAAGCTGCGCAAGATATCGGAAGAGGGCGTGAAGTTTTCCTCGCCCATCGACGGCAGCAAAGTGTTCCTGAGCCCGGAAATTTCCATGCAGGTGCAGACCGACCTCGGCTCCGACATCGTCATGATCTTTGACGAGTGCACGCCGTATCCAGCGACCGAAAAGGAAGCCCGCGTCTCCATGGAGTTGTCCATGCGCTGGGCGAAACGTTCCAAGGCCGAGTTCGAACGCCTGGAAAATCCCCATGCCCTGTTCGGCATTGTGCAGGGCGGCATGTATGAGCCCTTGCGCGAGGAATCACTGGCTGGCCTGACCGACATCGGCTTCCACGGCTATGCCATTGGCGGTCTCTCGGTGGGCGAGCCCAAGGAAGACATGCTGCGCATCCTCGACCACCTGCCGCCGAAGATGCCGGCCGACAAGCCGCGCTACCTGATGGGGGTGGGCAAGCCGGAGGACATCGTTGAGGCCGTGCGTCGCGGCGTCGACATGTTCGACTGTGTCATGCCCACCCGCAACGCCCGTAACGGCCACCTGTTTACCAGTGCCGGCGTGGTGCGCATCCGCAACAGCCAGTACAAGACCGACACCGGTCCGCTTGATCCGGCCTGCGATTGCTACACCTGCCGCAACTTCTCCCGGGCTTATCTCTACCACCTGGACAAGTGCGGCGAAATGCTCAGTTCCCAGCTCAATACCATCCATAACCTGCGCTATTACCAGACCCTTATGGCCGGTTTGCGTGGGGCAATTGAACAGGGTACATTGCAGCGCTTTGTAGATGCCTTCTACGCTGCCCGTGGCTTGCCAACCCCTTCAATCTAAAGGGTTTTTGTTGCGGTTTTGTAATGTTTGGCGTGCCGGCCCCCGTGTGCCGCCGCCGTGGTTTTCAACTTCCGGAGACACCCCATGAGCTTCTTCATTGCCGAAGCCTACGCCAACACTGCCCCGGCCGCCGGCCCCTCCATGTGGGGTCAGCTGATCATGCTGGGCGGCTTCGCCGTCATTTTCTATTTCCTGCTGCTGCGTCCGCAGATGAAGCGCCAGAAGGAGCACAAGTCGCTGGTTGACGGCCTGCAGAAGGGCGACGAGATCGTGTTTGCCGGCGGCCTGATCGGCCGCATCGTCAAGCTGGAAGATGACTTCGCCGTGGTCGAGCTGACCCAGGGCGTCGAGATCAAGGTCCAGAAGGTTTCGGTCGTCGCGACCCTGCCCAAGGGCACCCTGAAGAACATCTGATAACGACATCGACGACCCGCCTCACGGGTCGTCCTTTTTTGCATCGCTCGAGGTCCAGCATGCGTTTTCCATTGTGGAAGTACGGACTGATCGTGGTCATCACGATTGCCAGCCTGA
>JBKHWB010000082.1:0-8596 GCA_046566745.1 Gammaproteobacteria bacterium | reverse complement strand
GGCGGCGCGTGCACGTAACGCAGGGCCGCCGTCAGTGACCAGCCGCGGTTTTCACCGGCCGGTAGCCAGTCCGGCAGATTGCCGGCCGACATGCGGGCCAACGCCTGCGCCACCAGCGGCCGCAGACGCAACTGCGTCACTCCCTCGGTGACGGGATAGATTGGCGTCAGGGTGTCCGAGGGCGGCGGCATGTCGGCGCCGATGGGCTGGTACTCCGGGTGATACATTTCAATGCCCGTCGCGCCCAGCCGTGCCTCGCCAAAAATGCGCAGGCGCGTACCGCGCGTCATGCGGTCTTTCTGCGCGTTGTTGAAGTGGTAAAAACGCAACGTCAGCGTGCCGGTGCCATCCTGCACCTTCACCACCAGCGAACGGCGGCGGCCAAACACCACGTCCGCCAGCACCACCTCGCCATCCACCTGCGCGCTCAGGCCCGGGCGCAAGCCCCCGATCGGCGTGATGCGGCTGCGGTCTTCGTACTGGCGCGGCAAGTGGAACACCAGGTCCTGCACCGTGCGGATATCCAGCTTCAGCAATTTTTCGGCCAGCGCGGCGCCCACGCCCTTCAGCGATGTCACCGGCACTCCTGCCAGCAGATCAGGTGCGGGTGTCACGGCGTGCGGGTTCCCGGCAACTGCAGCCCGGTCAGGGCATCCAGCAGGGCGCGAATCGCTTTCGGTCGCGGAAAGCGTCGGCGCCAGGCCAGCACGATTTCACGCTCTGGCGCCGGCGTGAGCGGGCGCGACACCACGTCGCCGCCCTCAGTCAGTGACCGTACCGCACTCGCCGGAATCAGCGTCAGGCCCAGGCCCGAGGCCACCATGTGGCGCAGCGTCGACAGCGAACTTGCCGGCCCCATCGGGCTGCTGCCGGCGCCCAGGTGTGGGCAGGCCTCCAGGATCTGGTCACGAAAGCAATGTCCCTCGCCCAGCAGCATCAGCGAACCGGCCGTGAGGGACTCGGTGGGAATTTTCTTCTTCTGCGCCCACTCATGGTCGGCCGGCATCAGCAGTTCGAACGATTCCCGGTATAGCGGCTGCACATGGGTTTCCGGCGGCTCGAACGGGCTGGCCACGATGATGGCATCCAGTTGGCCGCTCGCCAGTTTGTCGGCCAGCACATGCGTGTAGTTTTCTTCCATGTACAGCATCAGGCCACTGCCACCGGCTTTTACCGCGCGCACCAGCGGCGGAAACAGGTCGGGCGCCACGGTGAAGATCGCGCCCAGCTTCAGCGGCTCCGAGAACTCGTCACGGGCGGCGCGGGCCGCGCTGTTCAGTACGTCCATTTCCTCCAGCACCCGCTGCGCCTGTTGGATCACGGCTTCGCCGCCCGGTGTCACCAGCACCTCATGGCGATGCCGTTCGAACAGGGCCACGCCCAGTTCGTCCTCGACTTTCTTGATAGCAATGCTCAGGGTGGGTTGCGACACGTGGCAGGCCTCCGCCGCACGGCCGAAATGGCGTTCGCGCGCCAGGGCAATCAGGTAACGCAGGTCGGTCAGGGTCATGGCCAGGCATCCGGCAGAACACACGCAGGCAATACAGTCTGCCCGCAGCAGGCTGTTATCATTGCCTCACGCTATCGGAAAACTGGAATCATGGCAAAAGTACTGATTGCCGGCTGCGGCGATGTCGGCAGCCGCCTCGCTCGTCGCCTGGTCGAGGCCGGGCACGACGTCACCGGCCTGCGGCGCTCCCCGCTGGATCTGCCGGGCGTAACGTCCCTGCAGGCCGATGTCACCCGGCCCGACACGCTGGAATTGCCACCCGGCCTCGACGTGGTGTTCATCATACTCACGCCCGATGGCTACGATGCCGAGGCCTACCGGCGCACCTACCGGGAGGGCACGCGCAATGTGCTGGCCGCCCTCGCGGGCCAGTCGCTACAGCATGTCTTCTGGGTATCGTCCACCAGTGTGTACGGTCAGGACGACGGCAGCGTGGTCGATGAAGACAGTCCCGCCGAACCCGCCACCGCCACGGCCCGTGTCCTGCTGGAAAGTGAAGCCCTGGTGCGCGCCGCGCCCTGGCCGTCCACCATTGTGCGCTGCTCCGGCCTCTACGGCCCGGGACGGTTCCGTTTGCTGCGCTGGGTGGAGGAGGGGCGACCTGTCGTGGCGGAGCCGCCACAGTGGACCAACCGCCTGCATGTCGACGATGCCGCCGGCATTCTGGCTTTCCTGTTTGTGCGCCGGCTCGCAGGAATCGTTCCTGATCCCCTGTACATTGCGACCGATCAAGAGCCGGTCGCGCAGCATGACGTACTGGACTGGCTGGCGGATACAATGGACAGGCCCCGTGTCCCGCACGAGTCCAAGCCAGGAGCGACCCGCAACAAGCGTCTCTCCAGCCGCCGGCTGGCCGCACTGGGCTATGTATGGCAGTACCCTGATTTCCGCCGCGGTTATCATCCTGTCATCGCGACACGCGAGGCTCGTTGATCCTGAATCCTGCCTGCCGCAGGAGATGGCCATGGTGGCGTTGTCATGGCGGGCAGTACCGGAGTAGTAACGTGACACAACACATTTTCCGCCGCGCGCTTGTTGTCCTGGTCACCGCGCTGGCGCTGGGGCAGGGCCAGGCCTGGGCCTGGAAGAGCCTGTTTGACCGGTCGCTGACCGACCGCGCCGTGATGGCCTTCCAGGAAGCCAATTACGCCCGCGTGCGTGATTTGCTCGGTACTGACGAAACCGCCGATGACCCGCGCGCCTGGTATGTGCTCGGGCGTATGTACCAGGAAGGCCTGGGCGGCTACGAGCTGGATCTCAAGCGCGCGGAGAAACTGTACCGTGCGGCCGCCGAAGCCGGTCATGTCGATTCCATGCTGGCGCTGGCTGATTTGTTCGCACGCGGTGCCGGCGTGCGGCCGAATACCGCGGTGGCACGGGTGTGGTATGAGCGCGCTGCCATGGCCGGCAATGTGCCGGCCATGGTGTTGCTGGCCAACGATTATGCCGGCAGCGGCGGCGCAGCGCCCGATTACGAACGCGCCCGCGTCTGGTACGAGCAGGCGGCGGCAGCCGGCAGCAGCGTCGCCATGAAAGCGCTTGGGCGCCTGTACCATAACGGCTTGGGGGTGGATGCCAGCGTGGTCGATGCGATGATGTGGTATCGCCTGGCGGCGCGTAATGGCAGCCAGGATGCGGTGGCGGCCGAAGCACTGGCGGCACGTGTTTTGTCGCCGGCCGAACTGGCCGAAGCCGACCGGCGTCTCGCCGAATGGGAAAGCCTGACAGGCTGGGCGCCGGCCCCTGTCGCGGTGGCCGGCAAGCCCTGATGCAGCAGGGCTTAACCCAGCAGTTCCATCACCCCGTCCATTTCCACCAGCGCGCCGCGCGGCAGCGACGCCACGCCCACGGCGGCACGCGCCGGGTAGGGCGGCTGGAAGTACCGCGCCATCGTTTCGTTTACCAGGGCAAAGTGCGACAGGTCCGTCAGGAAAATGTTCAGCTTGGCGATATCCTGCAGGCCGCCACCGGCGGCTTCGCATACGGCCTTCAGGTTCTCGAACACCTGCACCACCTGTGCCTCGATACCGTCCTTCAGGGTCATGCTGACCGGGTCCAGCGCAATCTGGCCTGACAGGTAAACCGTATTGCCGACCTTCACGGCCTGCGAATAGGTACCGATGGCGGCCGGAGCCTTGTCTGTGGAAATGATGGCGCGATTCATGGGCGTCTCCGCAAGAAGTGACTGCAAGCGCGCAAGCATACCCGCAAGCAGCCTGCGGCAGACAGCCCCGTCGGGTGCCGGAGCCCGTCCAGCGCACCGCGCGGCCGGCAGTGTCCGCCACGCGATGACAGATCTCAGGACAGTTGCAGGATGTCGCCGTCGCGGTGGAAAGCCAGAAACTGGCCCACTGTCCCCGAATGGATGGCCTGGACCATCATCTGCAGGGGCTGGTCGGCCTCGTCGCTGTTCGGGGCGATGCCGCCCCGCCCGGACAGGCTCGCCACAAACACCACGTCCCATTGGGCGCCGGTGCCTTTCGATTCTTCGCGAAGAGCATCGAACGACAGCACCTCAGTGGGCAGCTTGTCGACGGTCATCACCGGACGCAGCGCACCGCCTTCGCCCGCCTCAAAGCGGGCACGCTCCTCGTCGCTGGCATCGTCCGGCAATTCGCTCGCCGCAAACACGAACAGCAGGCGCTGTGGATCGGGTTGCACCCGCGCGGCCTGCAGCAAGTCATCAAAACTGCCAATATTCACACCACTACTCCTGTCATTGGGGCATTTGCCCCTCGCATACCAGGTTAACCGCCGCAGCCACCGCAGCAGCCTGAGCGTGCCGCAACAGCCTCCACCACCAGCCCGGCCTGGCGCAGCGCATCAGCGACGGCATCGCCTGCCGCCATGCTTTCCACACGAACCTGGCCAGCGGCCGTATCCACGCCCACCCAAGCCAGACCGTCCAGGCGCTTGATTGTAGCCGTTACGGTGTCGCTCACGCCGGCAGCGGCAAGGTTGTCGATACGAAACATCATGGCAGTTTACTCGCAGACAAGGAAAGAGGCCTAAGAATAGGCGAGGCTGCCACCGGCAGCCTTGACCAATGTCATGACGCCCCGGGCAGCGAGGCGCCTTATCAGCTGGCCAGCTTCAGGCCGACAATCCCTGCCACGATCAGTCCCATGCTGGCCAGGCGCGCCGTTGTCGCAGGCTCCTGGAACAACACGATACCCAGGATCACCGTGCCCACTGCGCCAACACCCACCCAAACGGCATAGGCGGTTCCTACCGGCAATTGCTTCATGGCCACGCCCAGCAGGGCCACGCTCACGATCATCGCCACCACCGTGCCCACGGTCGGCCACAGACGGGTAAAGCCGTCCGTGTATTTCAGGCCAATGGCCCAGACGACTTCAAACAGGCCTGCCAGCAGCAGGATCAGCCAGGACATGTGCGTGATTCCTCTTGTTTGCGGGTGGCCAGTGTAGCCGCGGAATCACCCCTGTCCCATCCCGAAGGCAGAAGGATATACTTCGGCAACACGGAGGTTCATTCATGAAAGCCACACCCGTTTCGTCCCTCAAGCCCGATGCCCTCGACAGCCTGCTGTCCGGCATTCCGTTCTACAAGGATCTGATGTTCAACGATCCGGAGCAGATGAAGGTGCTGCTCAAGCACTCGCAGCTGTACGAGCCCGACCCCGGCGAGGTGGTGATTGAAAAGGGCGGCATGGACAAGACCTTCTATTTCCTCCTGTCCGGACAACTCGCCGTATTTCCCGATGGCAAGAAAAAGAAAGAGGCGCAGATCTATCTCTCGTCCGGCCAGATCCTGGGCGCCCTTGCGCTGCTCTGCAACGCTCCTCGTACCGCGACCCTGGTCGCCGATCCCAAATCAGGACGCGTGCAGCTGTTCGGCGCCGACTTCACACCCTTCGGTGCGCTGACGGATTTCAGCAAGATCACGCTGTCCACCAAACTCGTGCTCTGGCGCCTGGTGATGAACAACACCAAGTGGAAGCTCGGGGTGTTCAAGATGCAGAACCCCGATCACCCCGTCGCCCAGGCCTTGCAGAAAGTGGAAGTATTCAGCGGCGAAAAAAACAGCGTGGAAGAACTGCAAAGCCTCGACCGCCAGATTCACCAGCTCACCGATCTCATGCAGCAGTGGAACGACACCATGGGCTGACCGCTCGTCAGCCCACGAAAAACACCATGCCCATAACGCCCACGGACGCCACCGAGCCATTGACGGTGGTGTACGACACCACGCCCAGCGAGTGATAGTGCGATACAAAGGCTGCCAGCTGTCCCACTCCCAGCACTTTTTCCAGTGAGCTGCGTTCTGCATGGCCTTCGGCGATGCGCTCCCGGTGTCTCTCGGCGGACGGGTTCAGCAGTGCCATCAGCAGCATGACGGCAATGGCGGCAACGATCAGCAGGGTTCGTTTAGACATGGTGCAGAGTCCTCGCTGGTCTCTTGTTTAAGGGGCAGATGCCATGATGCCGCTGATGCCGCCCATCATGCTGTGATCTACTTGGCCTGTTGGGAAATTCTGTGCGGATCATGCTGCGGTGCGTGCTGGCCCGGACGGGCTTTTTGGAAAGGAGTTGATCAATGCAATACGGTAGTTGGCAAAACCGTCTTATAAGCCGCGTGTCAAAGCACACCTTCAGGCCGGCTTCATTGAAGAAAGTGTAAGAAAAACAAGGCCCGGCGTTGCCAGGCCAACAACTCAATCATGACGAGTTGACGGGAAGTCTCTTACGGGGTTGTTAGAATTTATCTGCCTTTTCACGAGACACGAGATGGCCTTTGCGTAAAAGACGCTCTGACCTCATAACGTGAAGTATAAATACGGATTTTCCGTCAAAGCGGTAGAACACCCGGCAGGGTGGTTCAACGATTTGTCGATAACGAGAGCGCTTGAGTTCGGGTGGGATGCTGCCACTCTCAGGATGAGCCTCTAACTGTTCCACATGCGCAAATATGCGACGGACAAGTTCGGCTGCTGCTGGAGGGTTTTCTAAGGCTATGTAATCGGCAATGGTGTCTAAGTCATTTAGTGCCGGTTCAGTCCAGACTATTTGAGCCATCGGGTCATTCTGGTCTTGGCTTGGTCATGGGAAAGAACCCGGCCTTCCGCAACAGCCATTTCACCTTTGGCGATACCCTCAAGCACAGACATTCGCTGCTGAAGAAGCTCAAAGCTTTCAATATCAATGAGATAGGCGCTTGGCAGGCCGTGTTGGGTAATAAGAATAGGCTCTTTATCCCGTTCTAGTTCTGACAGGAGCTCGGTTGCTTGGCGCTTTAAGGTGGTAACAAGTTCGGTTCGCATGGAGTGATACTATAATGCCACTTTATAAAGAGCAAGTTCTGACCAGAAAATTCTAACGCAGAGTTAACGCCGCGCGCTGCCGCGGCTGGCTAAGAGAGCCGGATGAAAACGCGTCGTGCGTTGAACGAGTGTAAAGAGACTTCCCCTTCTCAAGCGGCGAGCCGCATCGGCATCTGAGTGCCATGATTGAGGTTCTGACATTCAATCAAACGAGAAGGGGAAGTCATTCATGGAGTCTATAACGGTTGGTATTGATCTCGCAAAGCAGGTGTTCTCGGTCTGTGTCATGGATGGCCGGGGGCGCGTTACCCAGCGCCATGAACTGAAGCGCGAGGCGCTTCGGACTTGGCTGATGCAATTGCCCTCGGGCACGGTGGTGGCAATGGAGGCCTGCAGCGGTGCCCATTACTGGGGCCGCTATTGCGAGCAACAGGGGCTGGTTCCCCGGCTGATGACGGCCCAGTTCGTGAAGCCGTACCCCAAGAACAGCGCCATCAAGAATGATCGGCAGGATGCTGAAGCCATCGCGACAGCAGCCCGGCAGGGCAACATGCGGTTCATCAGCGTGAAGACCGAGGATCAACAGGCCCGGCTGAGCTGGCACCGGGTGCGCGAGGGTTACAAGAAAGATGCCCTGGCGGTGATGAACCGGATACGAGGGCTGCTCTCCGAGTTCGGGATTGTGATCGGCCGGTCGTCTATTGCCCTGCGTCGTGCATTGGCGGATATGGAAGCGATGCAGTTACCGCCAGAGTTTGTGCAACTGGTGCGATTGCAGCAGCGCTACTGGGAAGCCATCGCGGCGTGTCAGGAGGCCTGTGATGTCTGCATTAAGGCACATGCCGAGCAGGATGAGCGCTGCGAGCGCATCCGGGGATTGACGGGTGTAGGCCCGCTGACGGCTGACGCCATTGTGGCCACGCTGGGTAACGCCAGCGATTTCAAGAACGGTCACCAGTGTGCGGCGTGGATGGGCCTGACGCCGAGCCAGTTTGGTACGGGTGGAAAAGTACAACTTGGCAAGATCAGTTGTCGTGGCGACAGCTATTTACGCACGCTACTGATCCAGGGAGCACGCAGCAGTTTACAGCGCGCGAAGCTGACGCCAGCGGACAAGGCCACTCCCGAACAATTGTGGATTGTGCAACTGGCAGCGCGAATGCCGTTTGGCAAATTGTTGGTAGCGATAGCAAACAAGCATGCGCGACAGATGTGGGCGATGTTGGCCCGTAACGAGGCCTACGATGCAGAGGCCTGGTTGAAACACCCGATGGTGCAGCGGGGCTGAACCTGCACCGAAAAAGCAGTAAGTAGTAAGCAACAAAAAATTCAACGCCAGAGCGACAGCGTAGCAACGGGTCAGACCGACCCGGAGAGAGCCTGACTAACAAGTTGGTTGCCACCACTTGCCCTGATTGATCCTCGGGGCAAGGGCATCACCGTTGAACGAGAGAGGCCTCCGGGTGCGGTTTATACGATGTGTCCGAGTGCGGAAACCATTGCACTCAACAAGACCGATTACGGAAATGCAGTCTGGCAATCGTTGTAACTGACGCGGCGTTGAAACAGTACAGGATGAATTGAACTGCAGTGGGCGTTGCCCACAGCAGCAGGCCTTGTCGTCCTGAAGGACGGCCTGCCACTGTGGACAACACGCGAGTGCGGTGAAGAAAGTTCAGGAAAAACAAGGCCCGGCGTTGCCAGGCCAACAACTCAATCATGACGAGTTGACGGGAAGTCTCTTACGGAGTTGTTAGAGGTGCCGGCTTAGAACCACTTGCCCAAACGGCACCTTAATAATG
>JBKHWB010000081.1:0-8732 GCA_046566745.1 Gammaproteobacteria bacterium | reverse complement strand
GTCCAGACATGTTTTCCCTGGTCCGCTGCAATGTCTGCGGCCACTTGATGACTTCGCCTGCCCTGGCGGAAGAGGAGCTGGGCGGCCTCTATAGCACCTATTACCCTCGCAAGCACGTCAATACCGCAGACCTGGTTGCCTCTGCCTCTGAGGTGGCCGGCCCGTGGGCGCGATTGCAGCGCTGGTGGGGCGGGACAAGCAACCAGGGCCAATACACGGTGTCCCCAGGCCAGATCATGCTCGATGTGGGCTGCGGTAGTGGCCTCTCGCTTTTGGAAGCCCAGGCGCTCGGTGCGCAGGCCTATGGCATCGAGGCCGATCCCAATGTCCACCGCATCGCGGATGAACTCAAGCTGCGGGTACATATTGGCAGTCTCCATGATCGACCTTTCCAAGATGTAAGCTTTGATTTGATCGTGCTCAACCAGGTGATCGAGCACATTCCGGACCCCGGCAAGGCTCTGGAGGCTTTGAAGGAAAGGCTCAAGCCTATGGGGCGCCTCGTACTTGTTTTCCCCAACCGGAGTTCTCTTTGGCAAAGGCTCTCCGGCCCCAAGTGGATCAACTGGCACATCCCCTATCACCTTCATCACTTCGATGCCAAGGGCTTCCGTGCCTTCGCCCAACGCCATGGCTACCGGGTCATTCGCCTGAAGACGATCACTCCCAACATCTGGACGATTCTGCAGTTGCGAGCATTACGTCAGTCACCTGTGCCTGGGGTGCCAAGCGCGATGTGGGAAGTCAAACCCGCTGCGGAAGTCGCTCCCAGCGCCCAGGCTGGTCCTCCCGCCCCGAGTTCCGGACGCTTAATACGTAAGCTGGTGTGGCAGACGGCGTTCTCCAGCCTGGCGCTATTCAACCGTCTTGTGGATCTGGTCGGCCAGGGGGACAGCATTCTCGTCGAACTTCGGATTGAAAAAGCGCCGTGACAGTCCATGTGCTGATCCCCGTGTTCAACCGCCTTGCCCTGACCGAACGCGTGCTTCGCTGCTTGCGGGCCCAGCAGGTGGATGAACCACTGCGGCTAATCGTGATTGACGACGCCTCAACCGATGGCACAGCAGAATTCCTCGCCGCTCAGCAGGATATTACTGTCCTCAAGGGGGACGGTTCCCTCTGGTGGGGCGGAGCGATCGAGGCGGGTCTGCAGCGAGTTCTTGAGGTAGGGTCTTCGTCCGACTGGGTCCTGCTGGTGAACAACGATACCCAGTTCGCGGCCGATTTTGTCCAGCGCCTGCTCGACACCGCCCGTTCCCACGCTCCAGCGGCCGTGGGTAGCGTAATCTGCGACGAGGTGGCGCCCGATCAGCTCCTCTCCATCGGCGCGGTGTTCGACACTTGGCGTCTACGGGTGCGGGACAAGCTCGAACAGGAACGCCCCCGGGATTCGGCGAAAGGCCCCCATTCGGTGGATGCCCTGAGTGGGCGCGGCACACTCTATCCGCTGGCTGCCTTTCGGATCGCGGGCACCATGAGGCCCGCCTGGCTTCCCCATTACTTGGCGGATTACGAACTGGCGGTGCGGGTGCGCAAGGCCGGCTTCCGATTGCTGGTCAGTGAAGACGCGGCGATCCTATCGGCCGACGAATTCGGCAATGCATATCAGCCCTCCAGCCTGCGAGACAAGTTTTTCGCAGTCCGCTCAGCCTATTATTTGCCTGCCGTTCTAGCCTTCTGGTGGCGTGCCAGCTCTCTTTTAGAACGGTTCACCCTGCTGCCCAGGCTCATCTTTGTGAGCCTTAAATTTCGCCGATCCCCTTCATGAAACTCCTCGTTGTTGACACTTACTATCCGGCCTTTCTCGCCTCTGTTTACCGTGGGATGCCGGGACTATCCTCGGTCAGCTACCAGCAGCAGTTGGACGCCTTGTTGGGCCAGTGTTTTGGGACTTCTGATTTCTACAGTCGTCATCTGAACGGACTTGGTTGCACGGCACGTGACCTAATCGTCAACTGTATACCGTTGCAGTCAGCTTGGGCGAAGGAGGCTGGCCAGCGCTTTTCCGGCATGTTCATGCGGATTCCGCCCAAGACTTACCGCATCCCGGTGGTCGGACGCCTGCTTGCCGCATTGCCAGGTCTGCTCGACATCGCAATCACCCAGGTGCGCGAGTTCAGACCTGACGTCCTGTACTGTCAGGATCTCAGCTTCTTTCCGCCGGAGTCGTTGGCAACTCTAAAAAAGGAAGTGAAGCTCGTGGTCGGACAAATCGCTTGTCCGCTCCCGCCGGATGCTTTTCTCGCCGGCTACGACCTGATCCTGACCTCGTTTCCGCATTTTGTTCCGCGTCTGAAAGCCAAGGGCATCGTCTCTGAATATTTCCGGATCGGATTTGACACCCGAGTACTCGATCACCTGGGCGAGGTGGCAAAGGATGTGGACGCCAGTTTTGTTGGCGGGATCAGCCGACATCACGGGAAGGCGGTCCCTGTGCTCGAATATCTTGCCTTGAAAACCCCGATTCAATTCTTTGGCTACGGAGCCGACAGTCTGGATCGTGATTCACCCATCGTGGCCCGCCACCACGGTGAAGTTTGGGGCCTGGATATGTACCGTGCCCTGGCGCGCAGTCGCGTCACGCTGAACCGGCACATCAATGTGGCAGAGAACTATGCCAACAACATGCGCCTGTATGAGGCGACTGGCGTGGGCTCGCTCCTGATCACTGACCGCAAGGACAACCTGCACGAGTTGTTTGAAGTCGGCAAGGAGGTGGTGGCCTATTCCAGCAAGGAAGAGGCGGCGGAACTGATCAACTACTACCTGGCTCACCCCGAGGAGGCCGAAGCGATTGCCCGGGCGGGGCAGGCTCGTACCCTGCGTGAGCATACCTACCAGAAGCGGATGGAGGAGTTGGTGCCGATACTGCAGCGTCACCTGGAGCGGATGTGATGCAGCAAGCCTTGCGCACAGCAATCAATCGGTTTCCCTGGCTGAAAGCCCATCTCAAGCGCCTGCGCGATGTGTTTATGTCTGGTGCTTCCGTGTCGTCGCACTACATCGAGATGAAGCCGGCGGAGATTGACACGGAAGCGACGCGCCTGAGGTCTGCGTGGCAGGCGGACGGTTTGCCCCGGCGGCAGCGGGCATTGGTCGATCGACAGCTTGAAGACTACCGGCGCGGGCTGCCGGTAGACGTGTTTGATGTGCTGGTTCGTGCGCTGCGCGAATTGCCGGAAATGCGGAGCGGTATGTCGGTACTGGAAATCGGCTGTTCCAGCGGCTTTTATTCGGAAGTGCTGGAAATCGCAGAATTGCCGCTTACCTATACCGGGTGTGACTACTCGGAAGCATTCATCGCACTGGCTCGCGAAAACTATCCCGCGTTGCGCTTTGATGTGGAGGATGCGACTGCTCTCCGCTATCGGGATGGCGCCTTCGACGTGGTGATTTCCGGATGCTGCCTGCTGCACATCCCGGAATATGAGCAGGCCGTGGCCGAGACGGCGCGGGTCGCCAGACACTATGCCATTTTCCACCGAACTCCTGTGGTTATCGGCCCGCCCAACAGATATTTCCGCAAGCAGGCCTATGGGGTGGAAACCGTCGAAATCCATTTCAATGAACCGCAATTCCTCGCACTTCTCGAACAGCACGGATTGAAACTGGAGGCCACCTACACGCTCAGCGAGGAATGGGACGTGCACGATCCGCAGATCGGCAGTGCCAACCGTACCTATGTGTGCCGGAAAATAACCCAATGACCAAACGCTATTTCTGTACCCTGTTCGACAGCGGCTACCTGTTGAAGGGTGTCGCCATGTTGAAGAGCCTGGCGCGCTATTGTCCGGAAGCACATGTCCACGTGCTGTGCATGGACCGACAGACGCAGGACATTCTGACGAAGCTTGATCTTCCGCACATCAGTTGCATTCCCCTGTCTGATCTGGAAGACGAGGCGCTGCTCGAGGCCAAGAAAGATCGTGGCGTCGCTGAATACTGCTGGACGCTGTCGCCCTGCCTGCCGTGGTATGTTTTGCAGAACAATCCGCAAATCGATTTCATTACCTATCTGGATGCGGATCTGCTTTTCTATTCATCGGTGCAGCCCCTGTTCGACGAGATCGGAGACAGTTCGATTGCCATCATCGAGCACCGCTTCACGCCACGCCTGCAGGACCGCGAAGTCAACGGACGCTTCTGCGTCGAATGGGTGAGCTTCCGCCGTGACGAAGAAGGAATGGCCTGCCTGTCGCGCTGGCGTGAGCAGTGCATCGAGTGGTGCTACTACCGGCTCGAAGAAGGCCGCATGGGGGATCAGAAATACCTGGATGAGTGGCCGTCCCGTTACCCCTCATGCCACATTCTCCAGCATCCGGGCGCCGGCATCGCGCCGTGGAATTACGCGCAGTATGCATTCGGTGAGGACCCGGCTGGGAATATTACGGTCCAGGGTGCACCGCTCATTTTTTATCACTTCCACCAGTTCCAGTTGCTGGACAACGGCAGCTTCGACCGCTTGTCCACCTTTTACACTTCAGAGTGTCCTGAGCCCGCATCCGTATATGAAGTCTATGAATCCAAGCTGAAGACGGTGCTCTCTGAAGTGCGTGCAGTCGCGCCGGGCTTTTCTGGCGGGCTCAAGCCTGTTTCCCAGGTTGCGCGGCGCCGCTGGGTGCAGCGCTTCGTCCCGCGAGCCGTGAAGGACTTGCTGCACCGCTTCATACGCTACTGATTCGCGCATGACGACAGGCCACATCAGCCCCTCCGGTGATCCGAAGATCACAGTTATTACCGTATGCTTCAACAGCGCCGCAACGATCGGCGATGCCCTGCAGTCGGTCGCCGACCAGTCATGGCCTCATGTCGAACACATCGTCATCGATGGCGCATCGACCGATTCCACAATGTCAGTGGTCGACCGTTTCCGTCCCCATCTGGCCAAGGTCGCCAGCGAGCCTGACCGCGGCATCTACGATGCCATGAACAAGGGCCTGGCGCTGGCGAGCGGCGATATCGTGTGCTTCCTGAACGCCGATGACATGTATGCTCACGGACGTGTTCTGGCCGAGGTGGCCGGCGCCATGAGCCGGCATAAACTGGATGCACTGTTCGGGGATGTCGTCTTTTTCAAGCCGGATACGCCTGACAAGGTTGTCCGTCGCTACCGTTCTCATCATTTTCATCCCGGCGGCATCGCGCGCGGCTGGATGCCGCCGCATCCGGGCTTGTTCGTGCGTCGTGCCGTATTCGAGCGGATCGGCGGCTTTCGCGAAAATTACCGGATCGCGGGTGATTTCGAGTTCGTAGCGCGCGCATTCGGAAAAGGTGATTTGCGCTACCAATATCTGCCCGAGGTGTTGGTGAAAATGCGTACGGGCGGTGTTAGCACTGCAGGCTGGCGCAGCAAGCTGCTGCTCAACAAAGAGGTGCTGAGAGCCTGCCGCGAGAACGGCATCCAGACCAATATGCTGAAAATCCTTGCCAAATACCCGGCCAAACTGCTTGAGTTGTTGCATAGATGAAGATACTGGTAACGGGTGCTACCGGCATGGTGGGTCGTGCGTTGTGTGAGCTGCTGATTGCAAGGGGCTACGGAATCGTTCCCGCTGTGCGGCAGCCTGCAGGGTTGTCGAATGAAGTCGTAACCGGCGATATTGGGCTAACGACGGACTGGTGCATGGCGCTTAAAGATTGCGATGCGGTCGTGCATCTGGCCGCGCGTGTCCATGTGATGGAAGACACTGCACAGAATCCACTGGCGCTGTACCGTGCAACCAACGCCGAAGCCACGCTCAATCTTGCCCGCCAGGCGGCGCGGGCCGGGGTGAGGCGCTTCGTTTTCATCAGCACCATCAAGGTCAACGGCGAGAGGCGCGATGCGCCGTATCGCGAGACCGACGTGCCGGCGCCCGAGGATGCGTATGCGATATCCAAATGGGAAGCCGAGCGGGGTTTGCGGCAGATAGCTGCGGAAACCGAGCTTGAGGTCGTCATCCTGCGTCCGCCGCTGGTGTATGGGCCGGGGGTGAAGGCGAATTTTCGGCGCCTGCTCGACACGGTTGCGCGCGGCTGGCCGCTGCCTCTGGGAGCGATTCGCAACCGGCGCAGCCTGCTGTATCTGGGCAATTTTGTCGATGCGATCCGGGCATGCGTCGAACATCCGGCCGCAGCCGGGCAGACCTTTTTGCTCGATGACGGCGAGGCGGTCTCGACGCCGGATCTGGTCCGCGCAGTTGCACGAGCCATGAGGAGGCCGGCGCATCTGCTGGCAGTGCCGGTGAAAGTGCTCGAATTCGCCGGAGCGCTTTTGGGTAAACGCGCCGCTGTGGCGCGGCTGACGGGGTCGCTGTGGGTGGACAGCTCGCTGATCCGGTCGCGCCTGGGATGGACGCCGCCGTATTCGATGGAAGCAGGCTTGGCGGCGACGGTAGCTTCGGCAAAATGAACGGGCTCGCCGTCATTTCTGCGTTTGCCGTTTGCTGGCTGACTCTGGCCTGGCTGCTTCGACGCGGCCGGCTGCCGATGGACCATCCCAACGAACGCTCGCTGCACGCAACGCCGACGCCACGCATCGGCGGGCTTGGCATCATGGCCGGAGTCGGTGTCGCCAGCGTGTGGCCGGCTGATGGAATGCTATTGCCGATCATGCTGCCAGCATTTTCGTTAGCAGCACTGTCGCTGCTGGACGATGTGCGTGGCCTGCCGGTGGCGGTGCGCTTCCTGGCGCATTTTGCTGCGGCCGTTGCATGTCTGCTGGCACTGGGCCTGACCGGCTGGGCCCTGCTGGCGGGCACGCTGGCAGTGGTGTGGATGACCAATCTGTATAACTTCATGGACGGCGCGGACGGGCTGGCGGGCGGCATGGCAGCGATCGGCTTCGGCGCGCTGGCCCTGGCCGCCTGGCTGGGCGATGCGTCGGGGCTGGCCGCATTCTGCGCAGCGATTGCGGCAGCGGCGCTGGCTTTCCTGCGTTTCAATTTTCCGCCGGCGCGGGTGTTCATGGGCGATGCAGGATCGATCCCGCTGGGATTTATGGCGGCCGCGCTCGGCATCTTGGGGGCGCAGCAGAACGTGTGGCCGTGGCTGTTTCCGCTGCTGGTGTTTTCGCCCTTCATCGTCGATGCCACTGTGACGCTCATCCGCCGCGCGCTGCGCGGAGAAAAAGTCTGGCGGGCTCACCGTTCTCATTATTATCAGCGGGTGGTATTGCTGGGGGCTTCGCACCGCCAGCTTGCCCTCGTGGCCTATGCGCTCATGCTGGCGGTGGCCGGGCAGGCCTTCGCGCTGCTGCTTTATCCGCAATGCACCGCGTGGTTGCTTATACTGTTGGCCGCAATTTATCTGCTGACCTTTCTGGCCATCGATTGGCGCTGTAACCGAATTTCCGAATGAACCTTAATTCCCGCACCGTCGCCATCATCCTGCACGACATTCTGGTGGCGATTTTTGCCTGGCTGGCCGCGTATTGGCTGCGCTTCAACCTGACGATGCCGCCCGAGTATCAGGCGGCGGCGCTCTCCACGCTGGCCTGGGTGGTGCCGCTGCAGGCGGTGGTGTTCTGGCGCTTCGGTCTGTATCGCGGCATCTGGCGATTCGCCAGCCTGCCCGATCTCAAGCGCATCGTGCTGGCCGTTGGCTTAGCGGCGCTGCTGGTTCCGCTGGTGCTGGTGCTGTTCCGCGTCAGCGCGGTGGTGCCGCGCTCGGTGCTGATCCTCGACCCGTTGCTGCTGGTGATCCTGATGGGCGGCAGCCGCCTCGCCTACCGCGCCTGGAAGGAGCATCGCCTCGCCAGCGTGCTGCATCCGGACAGCAAGCCGGTGCTGGTTGCCGGCGCCGGTTCGGCGGCCGATTTCCTGCTGCGCGAACTGGCGCGCAATCCGGCGGGCTTCCATGTGGTGGGCCTGCTGGACGACAGCCGCGACAAGCAGGGGCGGCTGGTGCAGGGGATCCCGGTGCTGGGTCCGCTGGATGATGCCGCGGCGGTGGCAAAAAAAATGGAAGTGGACGATGTCGTGCTGGCGCTGCCGTCGGCCGCGCACGAGGTGCGCAAGCGCATCACCCAGGCCTGCGCCGAAGCCGGGTTGAATGTGGTGACCATCCCTTCGCTCGAGGATCTGGAGGCGGGCCGGGTGTCGGTGTCCAGCCTGCGCCGCATCGAGCTCGACGACCTGCTGGGACGCGACCCGGTGCAGCTCGACGACAGCGGCCTGCATCGCCTGCTGACCGGCCAGGTGGTGATGGTGACCGGCGCGGGCGGCTCGATCGGCTCCGAGCTGTGCCGCCAGATCGCCCGCTTCGAACCGGCGAGCCTGGTGCTCTTCGAACAGTCCGAACTCGCCTTGTACGCGATGGAGCAGGAACTTCCGCAGCGCTTCCCCAAGTCGTCGATCGTGCCGGTGATCGGTGACGTGAAGAACGCGACGTGGGTGAACCAGGTGATGGCTGAGCATAAGCCGACCGTGGTGTTCCACACCGCCGCCTACAAGCACGTGCCGCTGATGGAGAACGTCAACGCCTGGGAAGCGATGCGCAACAACGTGCTCGGCACGCAGGTCGTCGCTGCAGCGGCGCAGGCACACGATGTGGCCAAGTTCGTGATGATTTCCACCGACAAGGCGGTCAACCCGACCAATGTCATGGGGGCAACCAAGCGGCTTGCCGAAATGATGTGCCAGGCGATGCAGCAGCCGAGCGGAACGCGTTTTGTGTCGGTGCGCTTCGGCAACGTCCTCGGCTCATCGGGCAGCGTGATCCCCAAGTTCCAGAAGCAGATCGAGGCGGGCGGC
>JBKHWB010000080.1:0-9371 GCA_046566745.1 Gammaproteobacteria bacterium | reverse complement strand
GGATTGTCGACAATATTGTTGACAATCCATCTCCCATGAAGGGTCCCAGACTATTGATCTGTATTGAAGTCTCTCGCGCCTGGCCTTTATAGCGCTGAAGTGCCGAAGGCAAGTCACCCTTCGACAGGCTCAGGGCGAACGGGTAGCGCGGTGGGCCAGGGCGAACGGCAGAAGATCCCGTGGATCAGCGCGAGTGGGAGAAAGCCCCGATGATCAGGATCATCAGGAGGTGGCTCGGAATCCCCCCGGCCCTCAGCCTGCCAGCTTGAGGATATCCAGCAGGGAGAACGGCCACCCAAGCTCACCCCCGTCCGGCAGGAGCAGGACCGGGATACGCTCTCCGTAACGACTGACCAACGCCTCATCCAGCGCGATGTCCCGGTACTCCCACTGCAGGGAGCGGGCAGCGGAGACCTGTCGTAGCAGTGCTTCGGCCTTGTCACACAAGTGACAGCCGCGAGTGCCCAGCAAAATCAGGGGACCAGCACTCATCCACCCTGCTCCGCTCAGGCCGTGATGCGCCAGCAACGATGGATGCCCGGATTGCGGGCAAAATCGAAGCCGATGGTCTGGGCCGAGATTTCCTCGATGCGGAACCGCTGCAAGGCCTGCTCGTCGAGTTTGAACTTGCGGAAGTTGTTGGAGAAATACAACACGCCACCCGGGCTCAAGCGGCGCATGCACAACTCGACCAGCTCGACATGATCCTCCTGCACATCAAACACGCCTGGTGTGCGTTTGGAATTGGAGAACGTGGGCGGGTCCAGGAAAATAAGGTCGAACTTTTCCTGACAGTCGCGCAGCCATTGAATGCTGTCACCCTGCTCGAAATAGTGATTTTCGGGAGGGATGCCATTAAGGGCAAAATTGCGCTCTGCCCATGCAAGATAGGTGGGCGACAAATCCACCGTGACGGTGCTGGCTGCGCCGGCCAATGCGGCATGCACACTGGCCACGCCGGTATAAGCAAACAGGTTCAGAAAGTGCTTGCCCCTGCATTCTTCGGCCATGCGCAAACGCAAGGGACGATGATCCAGGAAAAGTCCGGTATCCAGATAGTCGGTGAGATTCACCAGCAACCACGCATGCCCTTCCCTTACCTCAACAAACTTGCCTTTGCTGCCCTTCTTTTCATACTGCTGGTTGCCCTTCTGGCGCGAGCGCACCTTGATGAACACCTGCTCGCGATGCAGGCCAAACACGTGACGGATGGCAATCAAAGCCAGCTTGAAACGGGCCTCGGCTTTTTCAGGATCAACCGATTTTGGCGGCGCATACTCCTGCACATGAAGCTGCCCCTCATAGACGTCAACTGCGAGATTGAACTCCGGCATGTCGGCGTCATACACACGATAGCAGTATACGTTTTCTGCTTCGGCCTGCTTCTGGGCGGTCTTGAGGTTCTTGCGCAGGCGGTTGGCAAAGGGCTCGGCTTCAGCTGGAATGGAGCCGCCGCTTTCCTGGAACCGGGTCACGCCGCGCACGGGAACCGCAGGAATATCGCCGTGTCGCGCATAAACAATGAGCGCACCATTGTGCATGCGCTCGGTAGCGCGATGTGTAAATCCCAACGCATCCGCATGCTGGATATCGGACGCCAGCACACAGGCCTGCCAGCCGGAAAACTGCTCCGTGCTCACACGACCGAGCGCACGGTACAAATCCCTCATTGTCTCTTTGTCACCAAGACGCTCGCCATAAGGTGGATTACAGACGAGCAAGCCTGTCGTCGGTGCAGTCTCAGGTTTCCTGAGCTGGTACAGTGCTTGTCGCTCCAGTGTAATCACACCATCCAGGCCTGCTGCCTGCACATTGCGGCGCGCCGCCTGCGCAGCGTCCTCACTGGCATCAAAACCAAAGAATTGCGGCAGCATTTTCCCTAGTCCCGCCTGACGACGCTCCAGAGCCTCATCGCGCACGCTTTTCCAGATAGCCTGATCAAACGGTGAAAACCCGAGAAAACCAAAATAGTCGCGATTGATGCCGGGGGCGATATCGGCAGCCATCCATGCCGCCTCGATCAGGAAGGTACCGGAGCCGCACATGGGGTCGACCAGCGCGGGCAAACCCGACTCCTGCCAACCCGCCTGCATCAGCAGCGTGGCGGCCAGCGTTTCCTTGAGCGGTGCATCGGTCATTGCAACGCGGTAGCCACGTTTGTGCAGGCTGTCACCCGACAGGTCAATGCTCACCTGAAAACCGGCCAGCGTGGCATGCACCTGCAACGGCACATCAGGACGATCAACATTCACGCTGGGGCGCACGCCGTGATGGTCACGGCAATGATCGACAACGGCGTCCTTCAGTTTCAATGAGACATATTGCGTGTGGATTTTGGTATTACGCGCCGCCGTGGCATGAACCGCGATGGTACCGCGCGGATTGAGCACATCCGCCCAGGGATACTCGACAGCCGCGTCATAGAGTGCATCGGTACTCGTGGACTCAACATCGAACAGCGGCAGCAACACGCGAGATGCCACGCGCGACCACAGGCAAATGCGGGCCGCCTGCTCCAGCGTACCGCAGCCCAGCACGGCACCACGCTCGCGCCGGAGGTCGGTCAGGCCCAGCAACTGCAGTTCACGCTCCAGAACCGGCTCGGTGCCGTCGCCACAGGTCACCACCACATCAATAATCATAAGTCACACGTTTTCAATCAGTTAGGCGCTAAAGCCGATAAAGTCAAACAAGTATTTCCACACGATAACGCGACGTTACAGTGTTATGCCAAATAAGTCGTCGACATTCACATGATTCCATATTACTAATCGACTTGTGGTTTTCGTTGAACCGCAATCGTGTTGTCATGATCATGTGCATGACTCCGGTCATCGCTTCATGCGTGGCAACCTGTCTTGTCAATGGTGGCCTGTGCCACCCGTGGAATCCAGAAGGTGAACCATGAAGCGACAGAAAAGGGAACGTGACGAACTGCTTTTTGCCCGCGGCTTCAAAGCCGGCCTGACCGGGCGCTCTGTAGATACCTGCCCCTACCAGGACATCAATCTGCGACAACACTGGGTTGCCGGATGGCGTGAGGGCCGTATCAACGAACGTGAGGGCTATCGGGGTGTTGCTGCCCTGCACCTGGTTCCTGTTTAATCCACACCCCACACTTCATCTGTAACAGCAGGCCACTGAACGCTGCGCGCATGACGCCAGTGCCAGTGGCCCAACCTGACTAGCGCGTAGCGGCTGCAATGGCCGACGCCGCCTCCCGAAGCAGCGCAGGCCCCTTGTAAATAAAGCCTGTATACACCTGTACCAGCGCCGCGCCTGCCCTCACCTTTTCGGCCGCACTCTCACCATCGGTAATGCCGCCCACGCCGATCACCGGCAACGCTCCTTCAAGCATTTCCACCAACTCCCGCACCACGCGTGTAGACGCCTCGCGAACCGGCGCCCCACTCAACCCGCCTGCCTCCTCTGCATGGGGCAAGCCCTTCACCGCGTCGCGGCTGATGGTGGTATTGGTGGCGATCACGCCATCAATCTCGAAACGGCGCAGCTGGGCCGCAATCACCGCCACATCCTCATGGGTAAGGTCCGGTGCAATCTTCACCACCAACGGCACCTGGCGGCCATGCCGCGTAGCCAGTTGCTGCTGACGGTTCTTGAGGGGCTCCAGCAAGGCCGCCAGGGCGGCTTCAGACTGCAGGCTGCGAAGGCCCTGGGTATTGGGCGAGGAAATATTGACCGTCACATAGCTGGCGTGGGCATACACCTTGTCCAGGCAGATCAGGTAGTCATCAACAGCGCGCTCCACCGGTGTATCGAAATTCTTGCCGATATTGATACCCAATATCCCCTTGTAGCGCATCCGTTCAACCTGGCGCACCAGGTGATCGACGCCCAGATTGTTGAACCCCATGCGATTGATGATGGCCGTGGCCTGTGGCAGGCGAAACAAGCGCGGCTGGGGATTTCCCTGCTGGGGCCGGGGCGTGACAGTGCCGATCTCGATGAAGCCAAAGCCCAACGATGCCAGACCATCGATATGGTCTCCGTTCTTGTCCAGGCCAGCAGCCAGGCCCACCGGATTGGGGAACGTCAGTCCCATTGCGGTGACTGGCTGGCTCGGCATGGCAGGCAATACCCGCGTCATGCCCATGCGTTCGGCCAGGCTGATGCTGGACAGCGAAACGTGATGGGCCGTTTCCGGGGGAAGCGTGAACAAAAGGTTACGGACGAGGGAGTAAGACATGGCCGGGCACACAGTCGTGACGAAATGGCGCGCATTATAGGCGATGTATCCCACCCGTGTGACCATGAAAAAGGCCCTCCGAAGAGGGCCTTTTCCGTCAGGTCAACCGCAACCCCTTACGCCCGGTATTTCTCGGGCTTGATCAGGAAGTGGGCAAATGCCGGGATCAGCAGCAGCGCACCAATCATGTTCCAGACCAGCATGGCTGTGAACAGCAAGCCCATGTCCGCCTGGAACTTGATGGGCGAGAACACCCAGGTGAACACGCTGATGGACAGCGTAACACCGGTGAACATCACCGCCTTGCCGGTGCTGGACAAGGTAGCCAGGTAGGCCTCCTTCAGCGACATGTTACGTGACCGCATCAGCTCTTCCAGCTTGGAGAAGATGTACAGGCCATAGTCCACGCCAATACCCACACCCAGCGCGATGACCGGCAACGTTGCCACCTTCAATCCGATACCCAGCCATACCATCAGCGCATTACACAGTGCCGAGGTGATGACCAGCGGGAAAACGATGCAAACGACCGGGCGCCAGGAACGATAGGCAATAAAGCAGATCAGCAACACCACCGCATACACCAACACCAACATCGGGATGTTCTTGGCGGCGATTTCGTCGTTGGTGGCTGCTTCGATGCCGGCGTTACCGGAGGCCAGCAGGTACTTGATCTCGTCCGTATTGTTTTCCTTGGCGAAGGCCTTCACGGCATCCGTCACCCGAAGCAGGGTCTCAGCCTTGTGGTCATCCAGGAACACGAACACAGGAACCAGACTGCAAGGGCCGTTGTACAACTCCTTCACGTAGTTGGCGGATTCGTTCAGCGCGGTATTGTTATCCAGCAGCGTCGCCCACTTGAGGTTGCCCTCGTTAAAGCCCCCCTGGATACGCTTCACGGCCGTTGCCAGCGACTGAGCGGACTGCACGCCCGGTACGTTCTCCAGGTGCCACTGCAAACGGTCCACGCCTTCGAGAGCCGTGTAGTTGGCACACTCCTGCTCGGGCGTCTCCACCAGCACCACCAGCACATCAGCGCTGATGGAGTAATTGGAGGTAATGAACAGGTCATCCATGTTGTAACGGGAATCCGGATGCAGTTCCGGCGCACCGCGATCCAGGTCACCAATCTTGGCATCTTTGCCGACATAGACCCCAACCACCAGCAACAATACGGCCAGCGTCACGCCGATGGTGGCCGGCAGGCGCTCGGTCATGCGAGACATCACATGCCACAGCTTGGGCGGATTCTTCTGCGAAGCCTGCAGTTTGGCGATGGCCTTGTCGCTGATCTTCACGTAGGACATGACGATCGGCAGCATGAGGAAGTTGGTGAAGGCAATCATCGCCGTACCGATACTGGCAGAAATAGCCAGTGCCTTGATGACATCCACTTCAATGATGAGAAGGGTCAGGAAGCCGATGATGTCCGTCGTCAGCGCCAGCGAGCCCGCCTTGAACAGGGACGCAAAAGAGGTTCGCACCGCTGTTTCGTTGTCCGCACCACGCGAAATTTCAATCGAAATGGCATTTACAATCTGCACCGAGTGGCTGACTGCAATGGCAAAAACAACGAAGGGCACCAGCATGGAGTAAGGATCCAGGCCAAACCCCAGCATCTTGACGATACCCAACTGCCAGATCACGGCACAGATCGAGCAGACGACAATCGCCAATGCCGACTTGAAGTCGCGGAAATCCCACAGCAGCAACACAAACGTAATCAGGGCAGCGGCCAGGAAGAAAAAGGCAATTTTGGTACCGCCTTCAATCAGGTCACCGACCTTCTTGGCAAAACCGACAATGTGGATCTCCACATTCGGATTCTGCTGCTCGAACTTGCTGCGCATTTCCTCAAGCTTGTCCGACAACTCCTTGTAGTTGATCTTCTCCCCATCGAGTAGCGGAATCTGCACGATGGTTGACTTGAAGTCGTCCGCCACCAGACGGCCCACCTGGCCGGAACGAAGAATGTTGCTACGCAGGCTCTCCATACCTTCCGGGGTACCGTCGTAGCCCTGGGTGACTTCACCACCCTGGAAGCCGTCCTTGGTCACCTCGCTCCAGCGAACGGTGGGCGTCCAGAGAGACTTCAGCTTCGCACGGTCAACGCCGGGAAAGTAAAACACTTCGTCAGTGACGTTCTTCACGGTCTCAAGGTACTGCGGCTCAAAAATGTCACCATTCTTGACGGCAATAGCCACCTTGATGTCGTTACCCAAGCCAAGGTCATCCTTGTGCTTCAACAGGTTCTTGATGTACTCGTGCTCCAGGGGAACCATCTTCTCCAGCGTGGTTTCCGCCTTGAGCCCCATCACCTGCCACAGCATGAAGGCCGTGATCAGGACAAACACCACGGCGATGGCACGGCGTGCACCAAGAACCAGATCTTCAAATTGCGAAATATTCATTATCTTGAACTTCCTGACGATTGCTTACTTCCCGGGAGGCAGAACTTTCACCCCACCCTCACCCACGGTCACCGCTCCTCCATCCGGAAGCGGCTGCACGGCGACGATCGACTGCCGGTCTGCACGGGTCTCGGGAATGAAGTTCAGGCCGTGATCACGGGCGTTAAGAACAACGCCAGCATTACCCACTGCAATGATATGACCGCTGGCAAGCTTGACGGCATCATTGATGCCGGAGGTCACGCCAGTTTCCACTTGCTGCCAACTGTTGCCCAGATCAGCCGAACGAAACAGCCTGCCCTGCAAGCCATACACCAGCAACAGATCAGATGACACGGGCGTGATGCCGAAAAATGATCCGTCAAACGGAGATGCCAGGCTGGACCAGGTTTCGCCACGATCCGTTGAGCGGAACAGGATGCCCTTCTCGCCGGCCACCAGCACGATGCCGGTTCCCGGAATCCCCATGACGGCATTCAGATGCGCACCATCCGGGTTATTGATGGCCATGGAGACGTCCTGCCAGGTTGTGCCGCCATCCGTGGTCTTAAGGAAGTAACCGTAGGCGCCAACAGCAAATCCGGTCACGTTGTCCGCGAACCAGACATCCATGAGGGGAAATCCTGACCTTTCGTCATCCGTACTCTTGTCGGACTTTTGCAGGCGCCAGTTTGCACCCCCATCGGAACTGAAGAGGATCACACCGCTGTGCCCCACTGCCCAGCCCTCGTTGGCATTGGCAAAGCTGAGACCTGTCAGCATGGCAGACACCGGCACCTTCGCCTGAATCCAGCTCTTGCCACTGTCATCCGAGTACAGAATGTGCCCGCGCTCACCGACGGCCACCAATCGCTTGCCCGCGTAGGCAATATCAGTCAACAGTGAACGACTGGCCTTCGCTGACATCAAGGCCGGTCGATCGACGACGGATACCGGAGCTGCAACCACGGCACCGGTGCTCGCCAGCACCAGCAGAGTGGCACCAAAAAAATCACGCAGTTTCATAGAAAACCTTGAACAGTTGAGTCGTGTAACGGCGACTGCCCGAGAGAATCGCAGCCGTCAACGCAACAAGAAAAAGCCGGAAACATACGCTCCGGCTTTTTCTTGCTCACACCAGCGTGTAATTACCGGGTTCCACGACGACGCAACGCTGCCGGCGTGAAGTATTCGTCGCTGGGGATCGGCTGGTTGAAGTTGACGATCACGTCTTCTTCATTGTCCAGCTGTTGCACGTGATAGCGACGGGCCTGCAGGTCATGGAACACGTCGAGCGCGGTCCAGGTCAGCGGCATCTCATAGAAGCCCTTCAGGTAGGCCATGCTGACACGCCACAGGTCGCCACGACCGTCATACTGGTCGGCAATCGCGATATTCCAGGAGTCCTCGTCCAGGTAGAAGCGACGCTTGGAATATATGTGACGCTCACCCTTCTTGAGCGTACCTTCCACCACCCAGACGCGATGCAACTCGTAGCGCAGGTAGCCCGGATGCGGATGGCCCGGCTGCAACAACTGCTTGTAGGTGATGGAGTTGTGATCCACCTTGTAGTTGTTGTACGGAATGTAGACTTCCTTCTTGCCGATCAGCTTCCACTCGTACTTGTCCGGCGCACCGTTGTAAATATCGGTGTCGTCAGCCGTACGGAGGCCGTCGGAAGCTGCGATCGGGGTATCGTAAGACAGGTTGGGCGCCTGGCGGACGCGACGCTGACCGGCGTTGTAGCCCCATGCCTGACGCTGTTCCTTGCGCTGATCCAGCGTTTCATGAACCAGCACGGCGCCACCTGCCAGACGGGCCGGCGCGGTAGTGAAGGACAGGTAGTAGAACAGCACGTTGTTCAGTTCAGACAGCGACTTGTACTGCTGCTGATAGTTACGGAACAGCACTTCCTGCTGCGACGTTACCAGCGAGTAGGAGCCATTGCGCTGCACGGCCACTTCGGAGGCCTTGCGCACAACATACTCACCGCGGTAGCGGGTGATGTGGTTCCAGATGATCTGCAGGGCCTGCTCTTCGTTGTTGCCGGACGGGATAGGGAACGGTGTACCGCCGACGCAGCCATCGATACCCCAGTCCTTCACGACGGCCGAAGTGGCGCACTTGAAGGTGTTGTCGTAGAGGCGCTGCGGGAGCGCAGCGGAACGACGGGTTTCATACACAAACATCTTGAACGTGTCGGGATACGTACGGAACAGGGCCTTCTGGCCTTCCGACAGGTTCTCGGCGTACTGGTTCATGTTCTGGGCCGTGATGACGAACTTGTGCTTGTCACTCACGAACGGATCAGGATGGTGCTGGCCCGGCTTGTAGCTGGGGAACGGCGACTTGGTGATACCGCCCGTCCAGGCCGGAATGGTGCCTGCCGCATTACCGGCTTTCTCGGCACCGATCGGCGTCAGCGTGGATTTCAGTTTGGCCGCTTCACCTGCAGATACCGCCGCATTGGCGGCGCCTGCCGACATTGCGACTGCCAGGGCAGTGCCGAGCCATGTGAATTTTTTCAACATAGTTTTCAACCCTCAGAAATACAGAAAAACTCTGCAAAAAATCGTTATACCGCTAGAGCGACCGCGGTGCGGTCAGGGCAGCCCTCACGGGCTGCCCTTCTCTCCAATCAGAACGAGTACTTGAGCGTCAGGGTCACGTTGTCACGATCAGCCAACAGGTTGCTGGCCTTGGCACCCCAGAAGGCATTGTAGGCAACACCCACTTCGAACGCGTTGTTGTAAATGGCATTCACACCCACCAGA
>JBKHWB010000079.1:0-9518 GCA_046566745.1 Gammaproteobacteria bacterium | reverse complement strand
AATGGCCACGCGCAGGTCGGCCAATACGGCATTGATGTCCCACAGTGCCAGCGGATCACCGTCATGCAGCACGGCACCCAGCCCAGTGAGAATGAGCTGCAAGCCATAGGGGTAGCTGTCACCACCGATCTCGCGCTGGCTCAGTTCCAGCTGGTGCAGCACGGCTTCCACATCCTCTTCCGGCACGCCGTACTCGGCCACTTCGCGCAGCACGGCCAGCACACCTTCTTCAAAGGCCGCCGCCCGTTCCGGCTCGCTGCCTTCGATGCCGCACATGAAACTGAGTTCACGACCGGAGTCATCCACGCCACACAGGGACGATGGCGCCTGGCCTAACTCTGTGGTTTCCAGATAATGACGCAACGGCGACGCAGAATTTTCCAGCAGCACGCCGGACAGCAGCTCCGCCTCGAAGCGCTCGCGCAAATTGGCCGTCTGCCCCAACAACCAGCCCATCACGATATGCGTCTTGTCCGCATGTCCTTCTTCATCAAGGGCATAGGCTTCTTCCACGCGCACCGGTGCGTGGTAACGCTTTTCATCACGCCCGCGAATCTGTTCCGGCAGCGCCGTAAATTCCTTCAGCGCCTGCTCGTGAATTTTTTCCTGCAACTCGACCGCCGGAATGTCCCCGAAGGTCATGAACACGGCATTGCTGGGGTGATAGTGCTCCTTGTAGAACGCCACCAGATCTTCGTAGCGCAGATCCGGAATGTGCTCGGGATCGCCGCCTGAGTTGTAGTGGTAGGTCGTCGACGGGAACAGGTGCTTGTTCAGGGTTTCCCATAACACGGACTGCGCCGTGCTCATCGCCCCTTTCATTTCGTTGAAGACGACGCCCTTGTAGACCAGCGGGCTGTCCGCCGCCTCCGGCTTCTCAAATTCGACGCGAATGCCTTCCTGCGCAAAATCCAGCGGATCGAGTCGCGCAAAAAACACGGCATCCAGATACACCGACAACAGGTTGTCGAAATCCTTGCGGTTCTGGCTGGCAAAGGGATACGCGGTCCAGTCGCTGGAGGTGAAGGCGTTCATGAACGTGTTCAGCGAACGCCGGATCATCAGGAAGAAGGGATCACGCACCGGATACTTGCGCGACCCGCACAGCGCGGTGTGCTCCAGAATGTGGGCTACGCCGGTGGAGTCCATGGGCATGGTGCGCAGGGCCACCAGAAACACATTCTCGGCATTGTCGGCCGCCAGATGGTAATGCACGGCACCCGTGCCACGATGCCGGTACTCGGCCACCTCCAACCCCAGGGAAGGAACGGGGACGACACGGACGGACTCGAAGGCAGGGTGAGCAGCAGGCAGGGTCACAGACACAAGGTACTCCGGAAGACTGGCAGGGACAGCAGACTGCCCGGGATTATGCGGGAGCCGCACGCCCCTGCCAAACCGTGCTGACCAACCAGACCGCTAGTACCACAGGCGCACGCCCATGACGGCGGCACTGTGACTGACCTCGCCTCCGGCATCACGGACCCGGTCGGCGGTATCTCCCAGATGCCGAGACCATTCCACCCCGATGTAGGGGGCAATCTCCCGGCGCACCTCATAGCGCAGCCGCAGGCCTGCCTCCAGCTCCGCCAGGCCCCTGCCCACACCGTTGGCGGCATCCTCTTTGCCGTAGGCCGTCACCTCCACAACCGGCTGCAGGATCAGGCGCTGGGTCAGCCGGGCGTCATACTCCAGCTCCACTGCCAGCGCCGTCCGGCCCGATTCACCGACAAACAGGTTAAGCTGGGTCTCGACGAAATACGGGGCCAGCCCCTGTACCCCCACCGACACCCAGCGGCGTGGATCGCCCTCGCCCCCATCCTGACGCAGCCCAACCGCCGCATCCCACCAGCGACTCACGGCACGGGTCCAGTAGAGCCGGGTTTCCAGCGACTCGGATTCCCCCTCCACCCTCTCCCCACTGCTCTCGAGCCAGAGCCGGTCATGGTCACCGCCCCAGCCCACTTTGGCCTCCCAGACTGCCGCCGTTTCATCACCCTCCCGCTGGGCCTCCAGCCTGTCGGCGCTGACAAAAAACAGGGACGTTGACCCCATGTGGTCCTTCATCTGCATGCCCCCCAGATCGGGAAAGGCTGCCGCCATTTCCTGGGTCGAAGGCGCCCTCACACCCTCCGGCACCGCTATCGCGTGAGGCATATCAACCGCCGGCGCCTCGTGAACATGTTCGTCGGCAGCCAGTACGCGGGTCGCCAGCAGGCTTGCGCACATCATCAGTGTCATGCGCATGATTACACCTCCACCCGGACTTCACGGAACATGCCGGCATCCATGTGCATCAGCAGATGACAGTGAAACGCCCAGCGCCCCAGGGCATCGGCCGTCACGCGAAAGCTGCGACGGGTACCCGGTGGCATGCTGACGGTGTGTTTGCGCACCAGGAAGTTGCCTTCCTCGTCTTCCAGATCACTCCAGAGACCGTGCAGGTGAATGGGGTGTTCCATCATGGTGTCGTTGACCAGAACCATGCGCAGCCGCTCGCCGTATTTCAGCCGGATGGGTTCGGCCTTCGAAAAGGGAATACCGTCGAAAGACCAGACATAGCGCTCCATGTGACCCGTGAGATGCAGCTCGATCGTGCGGGATGGCTCACGACCGTCCGGATCGGCAAACGTGCTGCGCAGGTCGGCATACGTCAGCACGCGCCGGCCATTCTCACGCAGGCCGATACCAGGGTCCGACAGTCGTGGTGCAGGCGTCATGGTCTGCATGTCAACCATGGGATTGTTCGACTCGCTGGCCGGATGCGCCTGCATGCCACCGGCGAATGCGGAGGACGCGGCGTGGCCCTTGTGGGCCGTTTCCGTTGCCCCTGCATTCATACCGTGCATGTCATGGCCTGCATGCGGGTCCGTGACTGCCTCATGTCCCTCGTGCACCGCAGGGTCGCCTGCCGAGGCAGGCGCCGCCATGTCGTGGCTATCGTGATCGTCATGGCCATCGTGAACATCGTGAGCCATTCCGCTCATGCCATGACCCGCATGCGGATCGGCTGACGCCTGTCCGTGGCCCTCGTGGCCACCTGATCCGCCGTGTGCCGCATGATCCCCGTGCCCCATGTCGTGCATGGTCAACAGCGAACGCGGGTCCAGTGCCGGTACCGCCGCCTGTAGCCCTTGGACGGTCGCCAGCGTGGCGCGCGCGTAGCCGGTGCGGTCCATGCTCTGCGCAAAGATCGTATAGGCCTGCTCGACTGGCTCCACGATTACATCCAGCGTCTCCGCCACGGCAATGCGGAATTCGTCCACTACCACTGGCTGCACCGGCTGACCGTCCGCCGCCACCACCGTCATCTTCAGGCCCGGAATGCGCAGGTCGAAATAGGTCATGGCCGCCGCATTGATGATGCGCAGGCGTACCTTCTCGCCAGGGGCAAAAAGACCCGTCCAGTTACCCGCGGGCGTAGTGCCGTTCACGAGATAGGTGTATGTCACACCGGAAACATCCGCCAGATCGGTCGGGGTCATGCGCATCTCGCCCCAAGCCTTGCGGTCGGCCCAGGTCGCCGCGAGCCCCTGCCGACGAACATCGCGAAAGAAGTCGCCCACGGTCCGCTGGTGGTAGTTGTAATAGGTGCCCTGCTTCTTCAGCTTTTCAAGGATGCGGTGCGGGCTTTCGTCACTCCAGTCGGACAGCACCAGCACATGCTCACGGTCCACATGGAACAGCTCGGGCTCGCGCGGCTCGATAACGAGGGCCCCGTACAAACCCACCGCCTCCTGCATGCCGGAGTGGCTGTGATACCAATAGGTGCCGCTCTGCTTCAGCGGAAAGGAATACGTAAAGGTCTCGCCGGGATGAATGCCGTGAAAGCTGAAGCCCGGCACGCCATCCATGTTCGCGGGCAACAGGATGCCATGCCAGTGGATGGACGTGTCCTCCTTGAGCCGGTTGGTCACGCGCAGGGTGACATGATCGCCCTCACGAAAACGCAGCACCGGCGCAGGCAATGACCGGTTGACGGTGACCGCCCTGCGTTCGCGACCGGTGAAGTTGACGGTCTGCTCACCGATGGTGAGATCAACCTCACGCACTGCCGGATGATCGTGATGACTGACCGGCTGCGCACCGGCCAACCGCGGCATGCCGGTGGCCAGCACCAGGCCACCCAGCGCGAGTCCTTCGACAAACTGTCGACGGGAGAACAGCAATGATGACGCTTCACCGGGTGTCTCACCGGGGAAACTGTCGGGTGAACGTTGCATGAACGCCTCCATGAAATGCGCCTGCCTTCACAAAGAGCGGCAGGAAAAAACGGGATCACTCGATACGGAACCGTGTGATCACGCGATCGGAGGGCGCAACATCAGGGGAGAAACGGGTGAGCGATAGGCCAGGGAGCCCGTAACCGGCAAAGGCCCCGCCGGAACCGGCAACGCCTGCACAGAATCAATGCCTGTCATCTGCATCACCAGACAATGGCAAAGCCCGTCCTTACAACAGGACTTGCCACTACCGTCAGACTCAGGCGAAGGAAGGATGGCAACTTCATGGCAGGAGGGCTCCGCATCGACAACCATGCCGCGGGCGACGTCCTGGCCCCAAAAGGAATCAGCCGCCTGCACAGACGTCAAGGCGTTCACCAGAACGGCCAAAGCAAGAAGGAGTCGGATCATCAAAGTACTCATGAATCAAGTTTCCCCCTTTGGCTCCGTCGTGGCAATACGACTGAATACCGGATCGGGACATCCGATACCCTGCCCGCACCTCCCCGGCCGAACTGCCGGCTTTGACGGGGATCAAGCCATGTCACTCGCTGTCACCCATACCCTTGAAATCAACGCCATCTGACCTAATGTTCTCTGCATCACGCCAGAAGGCGTCACTACAGCAAGACAGGAGACAACCGATGAGCGCACTGATTCCCCGCGGCGGCCTTTTTGACGAACTGTTCCGGGACTTCGGCTCGGGCCTCGCCATTCGCCCGTTGCATGGCACGCCATTGCCATCACCCGACAGGATCAAGCTCGATATAAGCGAGAGCGGCGATGCCTACACGGTAACAGCGGAAATCCCCGGCGTTGCCAAGGAGGACATCCATGTGAACGTGGAAGGCAATACCATCACCATTCGTGCCGAAGTTCGCCAGCATGACCGCCAGGAAAAAGAAAATGCCGTACACAGTGAACGCTATTACGGAGTCATTTCGCGCAGCTTCCAGTTGCCGATCGACATTGATGAATCCAAATCCAGCGCCAAGAGCGACAATGGCGTGCTGACACTCACCCTCAGCAAGAAAAAGCCCGACAGCGGCTCACGCCGACTGGCCGTGGAGTAAGCCGCCAGGCCCGCCCCGCATCCAGCGTGGTGGGCCCCCTCTGGCCATCCCGGGGATTTTGCCCCACCATCGATCCTCCGTCCGGAGGATCACATGACTACCGACTACGTACGCCTGTTTGACACACCGATTGATCGTCGTAACAGCGACAGTCTCAAGTGGGCAAAATATGCAGGGCGCACGTCGGCCACCGGGCAGGAGATCCTCCCGTTCTGGGTAGCCGACATGGACTTTGCAGCACCTCCCGAGGTGCTTTCTGCATTGCAGCAACGCATCACGCATGGTGTTTTCGGCTACGGCCACACCCAGCCCGAATTCCTGCAGTCACTGGTTGACGCCATCGGGCGCGACCACGACTGGCAGATTGCTCCGGAGTGGATTGTTCCTCTTCCAGGCCTCGTGGCAGGACTAAATGTTGCGTCAAGCTGTATCGGCCAGTCTGGTGACCGTATCGTAACGGCCACGCCGGTCTATCCGGCTCTGTTCACCGCACCCCACCATATGGAGCGGCAATGCATCCAGGTTCCGCTGGATGAAGCTGATGGCTGGACCTGGAACATGCAGGCGGTCAGGAATGCCCATACTCCCGAAACCCGGGGACTGATGCTCTGCAACCCCCACAACCCCATCGGTCGGGTCTGGAGCGACAACGAACTGGGATCGATCGCGGGCTACGCCCGGGAGCACGACCTGATAGTGGTGAGTGACGAGATCCATTGTGACCTGGTGCTGGAGCCCGGCCTGCGCCATCGCCCGTTTGCCCTCCATGCGCCAGACCTGGCCGACCAAACCATCACCCTAATGGCGCCCTCCAAGACCTACAACATTCCCGGCCTGGGCGTGGCATTCGCCATCATTCCCGGACAGGCCCTGCGCAAACGCTTCCACGCCGCCATGGCCGGCATTGTTTCCCATCCCAACATCCTGGGCATGGCTGCAACCACTGCCGCGTACACCAACGGCACTCCCTGGCGCACGGCACTGCTGGCCTATCTGCGCGACAACCGGGAACGCGTGATGACGCTGGACGGCATGGGCGGCTTGCGTGTGATCCAGCCACAAGCCACCTACCTGGCATGGCTCGACTGTCGATCGCTGGCACTCGATAACCCTGTCTCTTTTTTCGAGCAGGCCGGAGTGGGACTTTCTGATGGCAGCGACTTCGGGCACCACGGCTTTGTTCGCTTGAACTTCGGCTGCCCACGCGCAACCCTCGACGATGGTATCGAGCGCATACGACACGCATTGCTGTCACGGCTCACACCTGCTTGACCAACTCACTCACAACCATCGGGTCATCGGCAGCCGCCCAACCATTACTACAATTCATGCTCGCCGACACCGCGGTGTCGTGTTAAAACGTCGTCTCCAAGGAGAAAACCATGAAGTCAGTTGCCGACATTCTGAGATCCAAGCCACAACATCATGTCCATACCATCTGGCCCAGCGCAACGGTGCTTGAGGCACTGACACTGATGGCAGACAAGGGCATTGGCGCCCTAGTTGTTGTCGAAGGTGACGAGGTGGTAGGCATCATCAGTGAGCGCGACTATGCTCGAAAAATTGCCCTGATGGAGCGATCCTCCTACACCACCGAAGTCAGTGAAATCATGACCAGCAACGTGATTACGGTCTCGCCTGAGCACCGCGCTCGTCACTGCATGGAACTCATGACGGAAAAACGCCTGCGTCACCTCCCCGTGCTGGACAACGGCAAACTCGTCGGACTGGTGTCGATTGGCGACGTGGTGAAGGACATCATCACGGATCAGGAGTCCATGATCCGTCAACTGGAACAGTACATTCGCGGCGAATGACACCTGCCGACCTGCCACTGCTCCTCTCGCGGAGCATGCCCTACGGCAAGTACAAGGGGCACCTGATTGCCGATCTGCCCGGCCACTATCTCGCCTGGTTTGCCCGCGCCGGATTCCCGCCGGGTGAGATCGGGCGCTTACTGGCGCTCATGCATGAGATCGACCACAACGGCCTGCGCCAGTTGATTGATCCCCTGCGATCCTCACCGCCGGCCCGTGCTAATCAAAGAGGCTGAGGTTGGGATTACGCAGGCTCTGCAACACCCTCTCCCGGCGCTGAACGGTCGTCCCTTCCGGCACAGTGGTGGCACCTGTTTTTTCCAGACCGCCCACCCGCACTCCCAGCAGGCGCAAACGACGCCCCAGCTCCACCCGCTTCAGGCACTGCCCGGCAACGGCGCGAATGGTGACGGCGTCAGCAACCGGCAGCTCAACCGTCTGGTCCCGCGTCACACTACGGAAATCGTCATACCGCACCTTGATGCCGATGGTGCGTCCCGCATACCCCTTGCGCAGCAGATCGGCCGATAGCTGCTCGCACAGGCGCGTGAAGATACGGCCCAGCTCCGCCCGATCATCCACTGCATGCAGGTCGCGCCCGAAGGTGGTTTCCCGGCTGATGGAGACCGGCTCGCTGTGGGTGACTACCGGACGATCGTCACGACCGTGTGCCGACTCGTGCAACCAGGTGCCGTAACTGCGTCCGAAATGCCCAACGAGATAGGAGAGGTCGCAGGCGGCCAGCTCGCCGATCGTGCCAATACCCAGAGCCTGCAGCTTCGCGTCGGAGCGGGGACCGATGCCGTTAATGCGACGGCAGGGCAACGGCCAGATGACCGGCTCCAGATCCGCCTCGCCAACCACCGAAATGCCATTTGGCTTGTTGAACTCACTGGCCATCTTGGCCAGCAGCTTGTTGGGTGCCACCCCGATGGAGCAGGTGAGGCCGGTTGCGTCGGCTATGGCCGCCTGCATCCGCGCCGCCAGCACTCGCCCGCCCTCCAGTTGCCCGTCCTCGACAGCAGTGAAGTCGATGAAGACCTCGTCCACCCCCCGGTTCTCCATGACGGGCGCCATGGACAGCACCTGTTCCTTGAACAGACGGGAGTAGCGACGGTACTCGTCAAAGTCAGCCGGCAGCAGTATCGCGTCGGGGCAAAGCCGGGCAGCCTTCATGATGCCCATCGCCGATCCGACTCCGTACTGCCGGGCAGCATAGGTGGCCGTCGTGATAACACCTCTTCCGACGTAGGTACTGATGCGGGGAAACGCCTCAAGCGGAATACGGTCGCGACAACCTTCGCGAGCCGCCCGCGCCAGGATGTCGTCCTCGGCACGCGCCCGTCCGCCTATCACCACCGGCAGGCCCCGGAGCTGCGGATACCGCAACAACTCGACGGAGGCAAAGAACGCATCCATGTCGAGGTGGGCGATACGACGAACCGGCGTTGGCATGATCACGATACTGACTTTATGACCAGTGAAGACTACCGCCGGCCTACCCAAGGCACAAGGCCGCCGGCCGCACTGCCCGGCCTAGCCTGGCACCCGGTCAAACCAGGGCCGCACCTGCTCCAGCTGGCGGGCCAAACGGAACAATGTCCCTTCATCACCGAACGGCGCCATGAACTGCACCCCGACGGGCAGGCCATTCTGCGTCCAGTGCAGGGGCACTGACATCGACGGCGTACCGGTAAGGTTGGACAGCTGCGTAAACGGCACTCGGCGCAAGCTTTCCTGCGCCATTTTTTCCACCTGGCCGGACTTCAGCAGGGCCTTGCCCAGGCCCAGCGCGAGCAGCGGGCGCAGCGCCGCCTGCTGCCAGGCTGGCGTCTCCTGCTCGCCGATACGAGCCGGTGGACTGGCCATCGTTGGCGTAAGATACAAGTCGTACCGTCTAAAGAACTGGCCCACGGCCCGCGAAAAATCGTTCCAGCGAGACAACGACTGGGTGTATTCCCCCGCCGACAGCGCCCGCCCGAGCAAAGCCAGTGCACGCGTATCCAGCTCGAACTCGTCTTCACCGGCACCCGTCAGCTGCCGGGCAAGCGCCACGTTGGCCGCCGTCTGGCCCATGTACATCGTCAGAAAGCAGGAGGCGAGCCTCTGCCCATCGATAGCGGGCGCCGCCGGCTCCACCTCGTGCCCCAGCCCCCGCAACAGGCTCACGCACTCCTCCACCGCGGTGACGCACTCAGGATCAACCCCGAGGCCCAGCGGCGACGCCGTGGAGAATCCGATGCGCAGCCGTCCTGGCTCGCGCGCGATCTCCTCCAGGTAAGGCCGGGCCGGTGGCCGGATCTCGAACGGTGCACCGATGTCCGGACCCTGAAGGATGTCGAGCATGGCAGCACTGTCGCGCACGCTACGGGAAATCACATGCTCGCTTGAAGCGCCATGCCAGA
>JBKHWB010000078.1:0-9625 GCA_046566745.1 Gammaproteobacteria bacterium | reverse complement strand
TATCGGCTCAAGCACCAGCGCAAGGCCGGGATGGTGCAAGCGCTCGCCGCTGCCGGCTGAGAGCCGCGCGACGGTGCGCCCCTGCGGTCGGGCCTTCGGCCCTCCCTTCGGGGCGCACCGTCGCACATGTCAATGAGATAGGGGTGTATCAGTTTTAAATCGGCAACTGCCGGAAAGGCGTATCAGTTTTAAATCGGCATTGACAAGGGAGCGTTAAGTTGAGAGCATTGCTTCTGCAAGAAGCCGAAGGGCCAGCTCCACGACATTGGAAAGCGGCCGCCGAATATTACTACACTAATGGAGACAATGGAATGAAGCCACTCAAGTGGACAGCGAGGACGTACCAGAACAGTTGGTGCGGTCTTGGGGGCGCAGCGGCGCTGTGCATGGCGCTGACGATACCGCAAGCACACGCGGTTGACGTTGACGCAGGCGATTACACGGCCTTGCCCGCCGGTACCAACCTGGCGATGCTGTATTACCAATATGCCACCCGCGATGCACTCTATGCGAAGGGGCACAAGACCCCGGGCGACATGCGACTGGATTCGCAGGTCGGCATCCTGCGCGGCGTACATTTCACCGAGATCGGCGGCTATATCGTCGATCCACAGTTTCTGCTTCCATTCGGGAGGCTGGAAGGCAAGGACGACCTGTCGGCGCTGGGCAGTACCAGTGGAGTGGGTGACCTGATCCTGGCAGCAACGGTGTGGCTGGTAAACCGCCCGCAAACAGGTACCTATTTTGGCATCACCCCCTTCATCTACGCACCGACCGGCAACTACGACAATGATGATGCCTTGAACCTGGGTGAAAACCGCTGGAAGTTCGCTCTGCAAGCAGGGTTCATCACCAAGCTATCGGACAGGGTTTCGCTCGATCTTGCGGGCGATATCACCTTGTACGGCAAGAACGACAAGTTCGGTGCCGCCAAGGTAACGATGAAGCAGAAGCCCTCAATGCAGTTCCAAAGCTATCTGCGGTATCACATATCCGATGCCTGGGATCTGCGCGCAGGAGTCTCCCATACCTTCGGCGGCGAGACCGAGATCGCCGGAGTCAATCAAGGCGACCGTCTGCGTACGACCAAGGTCAGTATCGGCACCGGCTGGTTCATTGCGCCAGACGTGCAGCTATTGGCCAGCTACGGTCGTGACATATCGGTACATAACGGCTTCCGCGAAAACGATCGCCTGAACCTGCGCGTACTCAAGGTGTTCTGAGCGGAGCCGTCCGCTGGCAAGGGATCAGGGGTGTCGCGCCCCCCATTACAAGAGAGAAGAAAGGAGACACTATGTTGACGACGGTATTTGTGCAGCCGCGCAGTGGCATCGCCCCCGTGCGCAAGCGCCTGCAGCAAACAGCATTTGGTCTGGGCTGCCTGATGCTGAGTTCCGCCGCGTTCGCGGCGGGCGGAGAATGGCCCAGCCACGGCTATGATGATGCGGGCACACGCTTCAGCCCGCTTTCCCAGATCACCCCGGACAATGTCAAGGAAATGGGCCTTGTCTGGTCTTACGACCTCGAGTCGACGCGTGGCGTTGAAGCCACGCCTATCGTGGTCGATGGTGTGATGTACGTGACGGCACCATGGAGCATCGTACATGCAGTGGACGTCCGAAGCGGACGGAACATCTGGACCTACGACCCGGGAGTCCCGCGTGAAAAAGCTAAGGACGCGTGTTGTGACGTAGTAAACAGGGGCGTGGCGGTGTATGGCGGCAAGGTCTTCGTCGGTTCGCTGGACGGCAGGCTGCTCGCAATCGACGCAAAAACCGGCAGGAAGCTGTGGGAGCAGAACACGCTGATCGATAGCAGCAGACCTTACACCATTACCGGCGCACCGCGCGTGATCAAGGGCAAAGTCATCATCGGCAACGGCGGCGCGGAGTATGGCGTACGTGGCTATATCACTGCCTACGACACCGACACCGGCAGGCAGGCCTGGCGCTGGTTCACGGTGCCGGGAGATCCGGATCAGCCCTTCGAAGACGCGTCCATGGCGGCGGCGGCCAAGACCTGGGACCCAGCGGGCAAGTACTGGGAGGCCGGAGGAGGTGGCACGGTGTGGAACTCGATGGTGTATGACGCCGAGCTTGATCTGATGTACATCGGCACCGGCAACCCTTCGCCATGGTCACACCGCAAACGCAGCCCGGCCGGTGGTGACAACCTGTACACCAACTCCATCGTCGCACTCAAACCTGACACTGGCGAATACGTCTGGCATTATCAGCAAACGCCTGCAGACAACTGGGACTACACCTCGACACAGGACCTGATCCTGGCCGACATCAAACTGGAGGGCAAACCGCGCAAGGTCATCCTGCATGCGCCAAAGAACGGCTTCTTCTTCGTCATCGACCGCACCAATGGCAAGTTCATCTCGGCACAGAACTTTGTCCCGGTGAACTGGGCGACTGGATACGACGCCAATGGCCGTCCCATCGAGAATCCTGCCGCACGCGATCCAGACAAGCCCTTCGACGCGACGCCCGGGCCCTTCGGCGCACACAACTGGCATTCGATGTCCTACAGCCCGCAGACAGGTCTGGCCTACTTCCCGGCGCAAAACATTCCACTGGTGCTTCAGGAGGACAAGAGCTGGGCATACAACAAAGCCAAGCCCGGGCAGGCGATGTCCGGCATCGGCTGGAACCTCGGAATGCTGGTCAATACCCGGCCCCCCACCAGTCAGCCTTTTGGCCGTCTGATCGCGTGGGATCCGGTTGCACAGAAGGAGGTCTGGCGTAAAGAGCACGTCTCGCCCTGGAACGGTGGCACCCTGGTCACCGCCGGCAACGTGGTGTTTCAGGGTACGGCAGACGCACGCCTGATGGCCTTCGACGCACGTGACGGCAAGGAGCTATGGTCGGCACCAATGGGCACCGGTGTCATCGCCGCACCAGTAACCTACGAAGTCGACGGCAGGCAGTACGTATCCATTGCAGTCGGCTGGGGTGGGGTATATGGCCTGTCGGCCCGTGCCTCCGAGCGTCGCACGCCGGGTACGGTATATACCTTCGCCCTGGGCGGCAATGCGAAAATGCCTCCCTTCGTCGAGTATCAGGTCAACAACTTGGTTTCTGGCGTCAAATACAACCCTGACGACGTGTCCGAAGGAACTGCGCTCTATGTGATGAATTGCGCCTTCTGCCACGGCGTCCCGGGCGTGGACAAAGGTGGCGCCATTCCCAACCTGGGGTATTCCGCAGCGACAACCATCGAACATCTCGATCGGTTCGTCTTCGAAGGACCGTTCGTATCGCGCGGCATGCCGGATTTCACCGGCAAGCTGACCCCCGGAGAAGTGGAGAAGATCAAGGCCTTCATTCTCGGCACAGCGGACGCGGTGCGACCGAAGAAGTAAGTAGGTTGGCTGCGGTGGTCGCTTGGCCGCCGCGGCCTTCAAAAGGATAGGAAATTCAACCGCTATCCCGTGAGTACCCCGGCGCTTGTCGCTCATCGTAAATCGGACATCGCCATCGGAATTTCCGCGGCACTCCGCAGAACCCGTCGCCATTGCGTGCCCGCTGCCCGTAAGATGTCGTCTATCAGGCGTCTTGCTGGCCGCGGGCATGCACGATCTCCTCGCGCAACTTCAGAAGCCTTCCGCTACCTCGCGATCCACCGATCGAATTCGAACGCCGGAGTGAGCTGGACCCCATCGTCCCCATCCTGCCCGGCCGCCTCCCAAAGCACTTCGGACACGTCAGCGGGAACACTTCGTAGGTGCGCGCCAGCAGCGTCGCCCATACGATCCTTGCCGCCCGGCTGAGGGGACTTTCCTGCGCCACGGCATCTACCTCGGCCGGTGGCGGCTTGGGCGCCGCTGCCAGGGCCGTGACCGCCGGTCGAAGCGGTGAACTCGGGGCCAGCACACCGTAGTAGCGGTGTCGGTGTCGCCGGGGCGGCGGGATCAGCGCAGTGAGACGGTCCATGAGTTCGAGCGGCGTCAGGATCTGGCTGACGCGCCCGCCCGGTCCCGGTTAGTGGCCTTCATAGACGAGGTGTTCCGCATCGATCTGGCGCAGCCGTTTGGGCAATGGACGCAGGGCAGTTCTCCGCGCAGGATGCGGGCGAATACAATGCTCTTGTCGTAAGCCATGTGATGTTCCGTGCGGGAGTTGCGGACGGAGGCAGGACGGTGCCTGCATGGCAGCCGGATCATCTCGGCCATGATCTATCCACGCCATGAAGCGGGGCCAAAAGCCGGGAGGTATTGTGCGGGCGATTTGCCCGGGACGTGACGCGGTGCGGCTTCCTAGAATCGGTGCGTCGATCCAGGGAGGCGGCGATGAAGGCAATCAAGGTGGCAGGGGTGCTGGGTGCGATGTTGTCCATGCTGACGCAGGCGGTTGGCGCGGCAACGGTGGAGCGTACGCTGAGCGCCGGACCGGCGCGTGTGTGGACTGCGGTCCTGCGCAGCGGGGTGCCCGTGCTGGCGGTCGATCATGAGCGTTTTGAGGCGACCATTGTGCTGGACGACGCCTTGCCAGTGAGCGTATCGGTGGATTGGGATGAGGTGGACGGAGGCACGCGCCTGGCGGGGATGGGGGCGTCCGCAGATTCCGACGGATTCCGGCGGTGGGTCGAGGGGGTTGAGCGGGTCGCGCTGGAGCAGGTGCAGCGTAACCGCTACTGTCGTGGTCTGCAGCCCGATCCGCGTCATGACGAGGTGCCGGAACCGAGCCTCGAGGCCGCGACCGATTGCGGGCTGAGCACTGGCAATTTTTCGTCCGCATTGCTCGAACTGGAGAAATGTGGCGATCATGAGACCACGCTGAAGCTGCTCAGCCTGTGTTCGCATCAGAATCATGCAGGTGGTCTGGTGCGCATTTCCCAGCTATACGAGATCGGTGCCGCCGTGCCCCGGCGCGCGGAACGTGCGACGCATTTTCTGGCGCGGGCGGCCTCGGCGGACAATACCGAGTATCACATCAGTGCCAAGACGCTGTACGCCACGGCCTTGTATTTTGGTGTTGGCGTGCCGGTGGATCGGCCCCGCGCGCTGGCCTTGTTCCAGACGGCTGCAAGTCTTGGTGACAGTGCGGCGGACGAGTTTCTGCGAACCGGCACGCATTCAGCGTGGCGACGCATCGATGGGCGCCTGTTCCGTGACCCGGATTTCGTAGAGCTGCGGCCATGAAAACCGTTGCCCTGCGTGGCGTGCTTGCGTGGTTGCTGTTGCTGCAGGCGCCCGTCGCACTGGCCGAGGATGAAGGGGATCTCAGCTACCGCCACTTTGTGGACAGCCCACGTCGGATCAAGTGTCTGTATGGCTACGTCGCTGAAAAAACGGGCGACCACGTATCTGCAGTCAGGATTTTCGAGGACTGCATTGCGCGCTGGAACGATGTGTATTCGATGATCTGGCTGGCACAGATGCTGGAATCGGGCGTAGGGGTCGCGCGCGACGAAGCCCGTGCCGCGCGGCTCATGGAGCGCGGGGCCATGAGCGATGAGGTGGGTGGCTATGCGACCCTGGCGCGCTATCACTGGGGGATGGCATTGGCGCAGGGACGAGGCGTGGATGCCGACCCGGCACGCGCAAGACATTGGCTGCAGCGCGCCGCGGACGAGGGCGATGTATTGGCCGCAGACGCCCTGCTGCGCTGGGGCGAAGCGGATTGAGCGCGGTCGGATCGGTATCCGCGTGATCTGCCCGTCAGTTGCCAAAGCCGATGCGACGGGCGAGGCGGACCAGTTCGAAGTCGTTGGCAGCGCCGAGCTTGGTCTTGATCTGATAGTGGGTGTTATGCACGGTCTTGGGGCTGAGTGACAAGGTGGTGGCGATGTCGGCAACCGACCGGCCGTCCAGCAGCAGGCGCAGGATCTCGCTTTCGCGTGGTGTCAGTTGGTCGGAAGGACCGCGTTCGCCATCTCCGCGCAGTTGGCGAACTTCCTGCGCAAGGTCGGGGCTGATAAAGGTGCGCCGTCCGGCCACGGTGTTGACGGCCTGTAGCAATACCTCTGGCGGACTGCTTTTGGTGACATAACCCAGAGCGCCGGCCTCCAGCGCACGGAGTGCCCACAGTGCATCACGATGCATGCTGAAGCCAAGCAGGCGGGCGGTGTGGTCGCGCTGGCGGATACGCGCAATCACTTCCAATCCGCCAAGATCGGGCAGCGCCAGGTCGACGATACAGAGGTCGGGCTGGCGCTCACGCCACAGGCGCATGCCGTCTTCGCCGGTACCCGCCTCACCAATCACCGTCATCGTGCCTTGCAGTTCCAGCAAGCGGCGATACCCTTGCCGGACGACGGCATGGTCGTCGATCAGCAGCAACTGGATCATGTGGCGCCCCGCGTGCCTGCCAGGAGTTCGACCCGTAACTGCGTGCCTCGTCCCGGCGCGCTGATCCACTCCACCGTGCCGCCCAGTGCGGAAGCCCGTTCGCGGATACCCAGTCGCCCATGGCCCTCCGGTGCCGGACCGGCGGTGTCGCCTTTGCCGTCATCGCGGATGGACAGGCTCAAGCGCTCGCCATTGCGTTGAAGATCGATCTCGATCTGGCTGGCATCGGCGTGGCGAAGGGCATTGGTCAGCCCTTCCTGAACGATGCGGTACAGGTGGATGGTCAGCGTCGGTTCGAGCGTGTCGAGCAGGCCCTGATGATGGAATTGAATGCTGGGCGCGCCACTGTGCATGCGCTTGCTGTCGGCAATCAGTTGCTCCAGCGGCGATCAGACCGAAGGCCTCCAGCCTTGGCGGGCGCAGACGGTGAACAATGTTCTGGATGCTCTCGTGCATGCGGGCGAGGGTTTCGCACAGGCTGTCCAGCACGGACGTCAGCGGCGCGTGAGCGGTCGACGCGGCTAGCGACTGTCTGAGGTAGGCGGCGTCGGCACGCAGCGAGGTCAGGTGTTGCCCCATGTCGTCATGCAGTTCGCGGGCCAGGTAGTGGCGCTCGTCCTCGCGGACATCGAGCAGATGTGTTGCAAGCCTGCGCTCGGCGGCTCGGGTCGTGGCCAGTTGGGCGGCAAGACTGTTGAACTCGTTTGCGATCCGGCGGAATTCATCGAGCTCGAAGGCGGGCAGGCGCACCGTGGTGTCGCCGCCCTCGAGCCGGCCGACGGCGGCAAGGATCTGGTCGGCGGGGCGCAAGGCGCGGCGGACGGGGCGCACGATCACCGCTGCCAGCACCGCCAATGCGGCCCAGCCGACCAGCACCAGATACATCGACGACAGCCAGTGTGAGGCTTCGGTGTGCCAGTCCGGGCGGACATGGATATGGCCCACCGCGACGCCGGGCGCACGCAGCAAGGGGCGGACGCTGGTGTCAGCTGGTGTGTGCAGGGCCTCCAGCCAGCGGGCAACGACCCCGGCGCCTGAGCGAGGGGGAGAGGGGCGCACGCAGGCAGCACCAATCTGCCGCGACCACAGGTCTTCCACTTGCACACAGAACGCCAGCCGACGTGCGAGGGGTTCCAGCACGGCAAGATCCACCCGGATGGATTCGCGGTTGAACACATCGGCCTGGCGGGGCTGATCCTGGTTCAGCAATTGCTGGATGACGGCTGCAGTGTCGGGTGTGTCCGCCAGCGCCTGTTGCCGGATCTGCCAGCCGTGCGCTGCCAGCAACAGCAGCGTCAAAAGGCAGGCGAAGGCCAGTAGCCGTTGCAGCAGGCTGCGCTGCAGATCGAGGGCCGCCCGGGTGGGGCCGACAAGCGGCCTGGCCGCATCCGGCGCAGGCGGCGGTGTCCTATCGAGTCGATTCGTGGATTCGGCTTCGGGCGGCATGGTGCGTCATTTTCCCCCTGATCGGCATCGGCGCCCAATGCTACCGGCGCAGCACAGGCAAATTGCCCGCCCGCAGGCCGTGCGGGGCACGGCCCACCGGCCCGACGCTATGATCAGCGCCACCTCGGATGCATATCGACTAGGACCGAGCCCACACCCAGGAGACACATGATGCCACTGCACGCGAACACCGCCCCGCCGTCAGCCGCCCAGACACATGGGCGCGCGCATGAGCCCTGCACTCACGACGATGCCCGCCACGGCCTCGTCAGTGCGAGCCGCCGCCAATGGGCGAAGGGGCTGGTCGCCGCGCCACTCCTGGCCGGGCCCTGCGTGCAAGCCTATGCTGGCAACCTCGAGCCTCAAGAGGGGCCCGCCTTGAGCGCAGCTGCGATGGCGGCCCGCTTCACCAGCCTCGCCGAGGGCCTTTCCGCCGTAGCACGCATCGAGCCGTTCACCATCACGCCAGCCGATCTGCCCTGGACGCAGGCCTTGGGGCTGCTTGATGCCGGGCAACAGGTGTCCTTTTTCCTCGACGGGCTGTGGTGGTTCAGCAAGGATCATGGACGCTGGCTGGAGCCGGGCTTCGTGTTCTTCGCCCGCGTAGCTGGAACAACGGGCAACAGCGCCATCCACAACTGCATGCAGAACACCGGAACACTGACCGCGGACAGGGCCGGAACCTTGCAGATCGCGCGCTCCGTCGGCGAGTTTGCAAGCCCGCAGGGCGAACTGTGGGTGCCGCTCGAACAGTACCTCGCGGCTCAAGGCCAGGTGGAAGGCGTCGCCATCGTATGGCGCGGCGACGCGCATGAAGGCCTGCTCGCCCTGTCTGCGCGCGGCGACGCGCATGGCATGATTCGTTCCGAATTGCAGCGCATGCGCCAGGAACGCCTGATGCCCAAGGGCTGGCACAACTTCTTCGCCTTTGGCGATGGCGGAATCTTCAGCGAGGCGCCAAGGGGCGACATCGCATGCGAAACACACAAGAACGTCGGCATCCTGCAGTACCCGCTCGCCGACCAGCCTTTACGCCCCGGGCTGCAGCTGGAATGGACCTGGGTGGTCGACCGCCTGCCTTCGGCCCTGCCCGAGGACGCGTTGCTGAACCACGACTATCTGTCGATCGCCGTCGAGTTCGACGACGGCCAGGACATCACCTACATGTGGAGCTCGACCCTGCCGGTCGGCACGGCCTTCCGTTGCCCGATCCCGGGCTGGAACGCCATCGAGACGCATGTCGTGCAGCGCAGCGGAACGGACACGCTGGGACGGGAATTACACGAGCGCTGCGACCTGTTCCGCGACTATCAGCGTCTGGTCGGTGGCAAGGCCACCCGCGTCGTCAGGATCTGGCTGATCGCGAACTCGCTCTTCATGCGCCAACACGGTCAATGCGCATACCGCAAGATCGCGATCGGTCAGCCCGACCGCTTGCAGGTGGTGCTCTAGCTGGAATGGGGAGGGGGCAGCCGAGTCCCTCCGGGCCAGGCCTGCCCGCCCCCCCCCGCTCCGCGCCGCCGACGGCGCCGCGATCAGCTCGTCAGCGCGCGCCCGATCACCAGCTTCTGGATGTCGCTCGCACCTTCGTAGATCTGGCACACGCGCACGTCGCGGTAGATGCGCTCGACCGGGAAGTCGGTGACGTAGCCATAGCCGCCGTGCACCTGGATGGCATCCGAGCAGACGCGCTCGGCCATCTCGGAGGCGAACAGCTTGGCCATCGAAGCCTCCTTGAGGCAGGGGCGACCGGCGTCCTTGAGGGTGGCGGCGTGCCACACGAGCTGGCGCGCGGCTTCGAGCTGAGTCGCCATGTCGGCGAGGCGGAAGTTGACCGCCTGGTGCTCGAAGATCGGCTTGCCGAAGCTCTCGCGCTCCTGC
>JBKHWB010000077.1:0-9846 GCA_046566745.1 Gammaproteobacteria bacterium | reverse complement strand
CCGTTACCGCGGTGATCGAACAGGAGATGAACGGGGCCGAGGGCCTGCAGTACATGTACTCCACGTCCGAGTCGTCGGGCACCGCTTCCATTACGTTGTCGTTCAAGCCGGGCACGGACATTGATCTGGCCGGCGTGGAAGTGCAGAACCGGCTCAAGCGCGTCGAATCGCGACTGCCTTCCGAAGTGCGTGCGCAAGGCGTGCGTGTGGACAAGGCGGCCAACAACTTCCTGATGTTTGTCATTCTGGCTTCGACGGATGGCAAGCTGTCGCGAACCGACCTGGCGAACTATGCCAGTGCCAGCATTCTTGATCCGCTGCGTCGCGTTGAAGGAGTGGGTGACGTTACCTTGTTCGGTTCCGAGTACGCCATGCGCATCTGGCTGAATCCGGCACGACTGACGGGCCTCAGTCTCACCCCGGGCGATGTCGTTGCCGCGATCCGTGACCAGAACGTGCAGGTGTCCGGCGGGGCGCTGGGCGGCCTGCCTGCCATCGAGGGACAGGCGCTCAATGCGACCGTGGTGGTGCCGGAGTCGCGCCTGGCTACCCCGGATCAGTTCGGCAACATCATCCTGCGCGCCAACACGGACGGCTCGGTGGTGCGCCTGAAGGATGTAGCCCGGGTCGAACTGGGCGCGGCCGATTACTCGGTGGAGGCGCGCCTCAACGGCAAGCCGGTGGCCGGCATGGGCATCAAGCTCACGCCGACCGCGAACGCGTTGGCCACCGCAACGGCCGTCAAGACCAAGATGGCCGAACTGCGCCCCTATTTCCCTCAGGGCATGGACTATGAGGTGCCCTATGACACCTCGAGATTCGTGAAGATCTCCATCGAAGAGGTGGTGAAGACGCTGGTCGAGGCCATCATCCTGGTCTTCCTCGTGATGTACCTGTTCCTGCAGAACTTCCGTGCCACGCTGATTCCGACCATCGTGGTGCCGGTGGCGCTGCTGGGCACGCTGGCGACCATGCTGTTGGCCGGTTTCTCCATCAACGTGTTGACCATGTTCGGCATGGTGCTGGCTATCGGTATCCTGGTGGACGATGCCATCGTGGTGGTCGAGAACGTCGAACGCATCATGGCGGAGGAGGGCTTGTCGCCGCGTGAGGCGACGCGCAAGGCCATGGGCCAGATCAGCAATGCCATCATCGGCATTACCCTGGTGCTGGTGGCCGTATTCATCCCGATGGCGTTCTTTTCCGGCTCGGTGGGCAACATCTATCGCCAGTTCTCGCTGGCACTGGTGGCCTCGATTTCCTTCTCTGCCTTGCTGGCGCTGACGCTGACGCCCGCGCTCTGCGCCACCCTGCTCAAGCCGATTCCGAAAGGCCACCAGCATGAAAAGGAAGGTTTTTTCGGCTGGTTCAACCGCAGCTTTGGTCGTGCCACGACGCGGTACCAGGGGCTGGTGGCGCGCATGCTCAGCAAGACGGGCCGGTACCTGGTCATCTACGCGCTCATCGTCGTCGCGGTGGGGCTGCTCTTCACACGACTGCCGTCGTCCTTCCTGCCCGAGGAAGACCAAGGCTACTTCCTGAACGTGATCATGCTTCCCTCGGGGGCGACGCAGGAGCGGACGCTGAAGGTTCTCGGGCAGCTTGAGAATTACTACATGGAGAACGAGCCCCACGTGGCCAAGGTAGTGACCGTGGCCGGCTTCAGCTTCTTTGGTCGTGGCCAGAACGGCGGCATTGCCTTCACCACGCTCAAGCCATGGGAGGAGCGCACGACGCCGGACAGTCATGTCTCGGCGGTGGTGGGGCGCGCCTTTGGTTACTTCATGAGCGTGAAGGATGCAATCATTTTTCCGCTCAATCCGCCGCCAATTCCCGAGCTGGGCAATTCGTCCGGTTTCGACTTCCGTCTGCAGGATCGCAGTGGCCAGGGGCATGCCAAGCTGATGGACGCACGCAACATGATGCTGGGCATGGCGGCGCAGAGCACGGTGGTGAGTGGCTTGCGCCCGGAAGGGCAGGAAGACTCGTCGCAACTGCAGGTGGATGTTGACCGTGAAAAGGCGCGGGCACTCGGCTTGCAGATGGCCGACATCAACACCACGCTGGCCGTTGGGTTCGGTTCGTCGTATGTGAACGATTTCGTGCGTGAAGGCCGCGTGCAGAAAGTGATCGTGCAGGCGGAAGCGCCGGATCGCATGTTGCCTGACGACATCATGCAGTTGCGGGTGCGCAATGCAAGCGGCACCATGGTGCCGTTCTCGGCCTTCGCCACCGCCAAGTGGGTCATGGGGTCGCCGCGACTTGAGCGTTACAACGGCTTTCCCGCCGTGAAGCTGTCCGGTAGCGCGGCGCCCGGCAAGAGCACCGGTGAGGCCATGGCCGAAATGGAGGCGCTGTTTGCGAAGCTGCCACCGGGATTTGGTTATGAGTGGTCGGGACAGTCGTATGAAGAACGTGTTTCCGGCGCGCAGGCCCCGGCCTTGTATGCCATGTCCATCCTCATCGTATTCCTGGTGCTGGCAGCGCTGTACGAATCCTGGTCGATTCCGTTGGCGGTGATACTGGTCGTGCCGCTCGGGGTGCTGGGGGCGGTCCTCGGGGTGACGCTGCGCGGCATGCCGGACGATGTGTACTTCAAGGTGGGGCTGATTGCCGTGGTGGGGTTGTCGGCCAAGAACGCCATCCTGATCATTGAGTTCGCCAAGGACCTGCAGGCGCAGGGCAAGGGGTTGATCGAGTCGACTCTGGAAGCCGTGCACCTGCGTTTCCGTCCCATCCTGATGACATCCATGGCATTCATTCTTGGCGTGTTGCCGCTGGCCATGGCCAGTGGTGCCGGCTCGGCCAGCCAGCGGGCCATCGGTACCGGCGTGATGGGAGGCATGATCACGGCAACGGTACTCGCCGTGTTTTTCGTGCCCGTGTTCTTCGTGGCGGTGCGTCGGCTGTTCAAGGGCAGCGAGCGGCAGCGCAAGCTGTACGCGCATGAGCTCGATGATTCCGCCGGTCACAAGGACTGATCAGTGCAAAGAAAAGGCCCGGATGGTCCGGGCCTTTTCTTTGGCGAAGCGGGTGGTTTGTGGCCTGATGCCACGCCCGGATTTCTGACACGTTTACAGGATGTGATATGTCACGTTTCATGCTGTGCCTGCTGCTGCCTGTGTGGCTGTGGATGCCGGCGGCGATTGCGGAAGGGAAGTCCTGCGATCGCCCGCGCCTGCAGGCGGCAACGCCCGTGCGATCCGCCGACAAGGGCGAGGTGGTGATTGCCACCCAGAATCTCTGGCGGCTGTTTGATGATGTCGATGACGGCCTGCAGGTGCTGACGCCAGAGGCCTATCAGCGCAAGTTGTCCAAGCTGTCCCGCCAGGTTGTCGATGTCCTGCAGTTGCCGGATGTGGTGGCTGTGCAGGAGGTCGAGAACGCAAAGGTGCTGGCGGCACTTGCCTCGGCGATAGCACACCGCAGCGGCCAGCCGCCCTATCGGGTAGCGCTGGTGGAGGGACAGGACCCCGGCGGCATTGATGTCGGTTACCTGATCCGCCCCGACTGGAAGGTAGTGTCGCTGACGCCGCTGCTGGCCGCGCCCAGGCTGGAGGGGAAACCCTTGTTCGACCGTCCGCCCTTGCACCTTGTAGTGCGATTGCCAGCCGGCGAACGCCTGGAACTGGTGAACGTGCACCTGAAGTCGCTGAAGGGGTCGGAGCATCCCGGCAAGGCTGTGCGGATAGCGGCCAAGCGGCGCCAGCAGGCGGCCGCGCTGGCGGGCTGGTGGCAGCGGTATGCCCGCCAGCATCCCGGGGCGCCGCTGGTGATGCTGGGGGACTTCAATGCCACGCCCGAGGTGATTGGCGGCGTCGATGTCATGGGGACGCTGCAGGCTGCCGGCTTGTCCCCGGCGATGCAGCAGTTGCCTGAAGACGAACGCTACAGCTATGTCTTCCGGTGCCGGCAGGAACTCATCGACAACATCCTGGTGGCCCCGGCGCTGCAGCCGCGCGTGACGGCGATGGCCGCCTCCCGCGGGAACGCCGACGCCGGCCGGCGCATGGTCAAGCGGGCAGACACGGCGGTCGGCAGTTCGGATCACGATGCGCTGGTGCTGTACCTGCGAACAGATTGAGTGGGGCGAGACATGGCCGACAAACCGTCACGACGTCATGAGCCGCAGTTGCGTGTGGAGAAGCCGCGGGATCGCCTGCTGGTACGACCGGCTCGTCGTTATCCCGTGTCGGACCACTGTGACGGCCAGCAGTTTTTCAATGCATCAGCCCCGGCACGCGACCTCGGCCAGGTCTTCACCTGGCTGCGCAACCGGCAGCCTGCCCGCTGGCCGGGCTGGGTGGAAAATGCTGGTTTCCCGCTGCCGCCACACCGGCTGTCCACCCGGATCAGCGACTGGCGGGCGACCTTCGTCAACCACGCGACCGTGTTGCTGCAGATTGGGCCGTACAATGTGCTGACCGACCCGGTCTGGTCGGAGCGCGTGAGCCCGTTCAGCTATGTTGGCCCGCGCCGGGTACGGGCGGCCGGAGTGGCGCTGGCCGACCTGCCGCCGATCGATGTCGTGCTGCTTAGCCACAACCACTACGACCATCTGGACCTGGCCACGCTCAAGTGGCTGGAGCAGCGCGACCATCCCCATGTAGTGACGGGGCTGGGTAACGCACCGTTGCTGCATGCCAACGGCATCCGGCATGTCACCGAGCTCGACTGGTGGCAGCAGGTGGTGCACGGCGACATGATTCTCCACTTTGTGCCGGCCCAGCATTTTTCAGGGCGGGGCTTGCGCGATCGAGACATGACCTTGTGGGGCGGCCTGTGGGTGCAGACCAATGCGGGCGCCTGCTTTTTCGCGGGCGACACCGGTTACGGACCGCATTTCCGTGAAATCCGCCACCGTCTCGGCACCCCGCGCCTGGCCCTGCTGCCCATTGGTGCCTATGAGCCCTACTGGTTCATGGGGCCGGTACACATGAACCCCGACGACGCCGTACGCGCACACCGGGATCTCGGGGCAGAGCGGTCGCTGGCCATCCACTTCAACACGTTCCAGTTGACCGACGAGATGATCGACCGGCCTGTGCAAGACCTGGCGGTGGCGCTTCGCGAGCACGAGGTGGCGGACGGGCAATTCCTGGTGCTGCGGGAAGGCGAGGGGTGTCCATTCTGACGACTCCATGAGTCGTCGTAGGGGGTGCTTGCTTCTAGACGGTCGGTCTACTAGGATGGCGATTGATTCCGCAGGATCACGCCTATGACCCATCCCACCCCCTATAAGGACACCCGCGAGCACTTGCTGGCCACTGGCGAGGCGGTGATCCGGGGCAAGGGCTTCGCGGCAGTCGGCCTGGCGGAGATACTGGCCGGGGCCGGCGTACCCAAAGGCTCGTTCTATCACTACTTCAAGTCCAAGGAAGTCTTCGGTGCCGAGATGCTGGTGCGCTATTTTGCGCATTATGTGGCGCAGTTGCAGGCCTGGCTGAACAAGCCGGGGCGCACGGCGCGCGACAGCCTGGTCGACTACTTCCGTCGCTGGGCCAGCCATGAGGGCGGTAACTGCGAGCAGGCGTGCCTGGCGGTCAAGTTGTCGGGTGAAGTATCGGATCTGTCGGAGGTAATGCGCGAGGCGCTGGCCGCCGGCATGCGGGACGTGGAGCAGGCGCTGGCGGCGGGCATTGCCAGTGGGCAGGCCGACGGGTCGCTTGATCCCGAGTTGCGGCCCGGGGAACTGGCGGCCGGTCTGTATACCTTGTGGGTGGGGGCTGAGCTGATGGCCAAGGTTCAGCGCTCGTCCACTCCCCTGCAGCAGGCCCTGCGGCAAACCGACACCATGTTGCAGCCGGCCCGCGCCCGCTGACGCGCGAGCGCCATTTTTCATAACGCAGAGGCCGGACACAGGGTTCGGCCGGCATTCGCAGGAGTTGCTATGTCTGGCATGCTTTTTACCCCCGTACAGGTGGGCGCCTTCACCTTGCCCAACCGTGTGCTGATGGCGCCGCTGACGCGCATGCGCGCCAGCCAGCCCGGGGACCTTCCGAACGACCTCATGAGGGCCTATTACGTCCAGCGCGCGAGCGCCGGCCTGATCATTGCCGAGGCATCCCAGATTTCCCCCCAGGGCAAGGGCTATATGGATACCCCGGGCATCTACAGCGGCGCTCAGGTGGCGGGCTGGAAGGCCATTACGCAGGCCGTGCACGAGGCTGGCGGCCGCATCGCCCTGCAGCTCTGGCATGTGGGGCGCGTGTCCCACCATTCCCTGCAGCCCGATAACCAGTTGCCGGTGTCGGCGTCTGCCATTCCCTACGAGAACCGCACGACCGTGCGCGGCGATGACGGCCAGCCAAGGCGCGTGTCCTGCGATACCCCGCGGGCGCTGGCGCTGGAGGAAATTCCCGGGCTGCTGGAGGATTACCGTCGCGCCACCGTGAACGCCCGCGAGGCCGGCTTTGACCTGGTCGAGGTGCATGCTGCCCATGGCTACCTGCTGCACCAGTTCCAGTCGGCGACCAGTAACCAGCGTAGCGATGCCTACGGTGGCTCGCTGGAAAATCGCGCCCGCCTGACGCTGGAGGCGCTGGACGCCGTGATCGGTGCCTGGGATGCCGCGCATGTGGGCATCCGCATTTCGCCGCTGGGCATTTTCAATGGCCTTGATGATCGCGACGGCCTTGAGATGGGGCTGTATCTGGCCGAGCAGTTTGCTCGCCGCCGGATTGCCTACCTGCACCTGTCCGAGCCGGACTGGGCGGGCGGGCCGGTGCTGAATGAGGAGTTTCGTCGCGCATTGCGTGAGCGATTCCCGGGCACCATCATTGCGGCGGGGAACTACACGGCGGAGAAAGCCGAAGGGCTGTTGGCGCAGGGTCTGATTGATGCGGCGGCCTTCGGCCGTCCCTTCATTGCCAATCCAGACTTGCCACGGCGCCTGCAGCAGGGGGCCGAACTGAATGCCCTGAATGCGGCAACCCTGTATGGCGGCGGAGCGGAAGGATACACGGACTATCCTGCACTGGCCTGAGCGCCACCGGTGACTATGGAAACGGCCCCTTTTCGGGGCCGTTTTCAGTTGACGCCGATGGTCTGAGGCGTGCGGAAACGGAAGTGGCCCGATGCCTCTTCGTTGCGAATGAAGCGGGCCTCTTCAGCGCTGAACAGCCGGCTTTGCAGCTGGATGACCTGTTGTTCGAGTTCGGCACCCTGGTAGCGGGCTTCCAGTTTGCTGCGTTCCGCCATGTAGGTCGTGCCGATGCTGCGGCTGGTGTCGCGTTCCTCATCCAGCACATCCCAGCGCTGCAAGGCGGCCGGGTCCAGCCCCATGTCGCTGCGGAAGCTGCGCAAGGCCTCGCGTCGGGCTTCGACCGGCAGCTGGCGCAAATCGTCCTGCACACTGGGCAAGGACAGGAAGCGGGTCATGTTCTGGGTCTGGTGGGGAGCATTCAGTGCCGTGATGCCCTCGCCATAGGTCTCCTTCAGGCTGCGCAGGTAGGTTTGCTTCTTTTCCTGCAAGGGTGCGTTGGACGATGCGAGCTGGTCAATGGTGGCCGCCAGCTTTTGCTCCCGGCGCTCCACCGCCCAGATATCGTTGGCAGCCGGTCCGAACATGGCAAGGCGCTGGTTCCAGATGGCCTCGCGTCGCGCCGCGGGATCGGGAAAGGTCATGTGCGGCAGCACATCCTTGAGCCAGGCGTTGTATTGCTGCAAGGCATCAAAGCGGTCACGCAGTTCCTTGACCTGGCCGGGGAAGGCGCTGGCCAGAATCCTGAGCAGGCGCGGAGCCCAGTCATGCGGATAGAGTTTCTGCAGCAGGTCCATCAGGTTGCCGATGACGTTGACCTGCAGGGCAGCGCCGGCGAGCTGGCTGCCATACTTGTTCTTGAGCTGTTCGATGATGGCCAGCTCTTTGTCGTCAAAGTCGGGCAGTGTGGCGCCGCTACCCGGCTGGCTGGGGAGGCTGTCAGCACGTGGAGCCTGGGTGGCGGAGTCGTCCGGTGTGCGGTCGCTGCGCCAGAAGAGTGTGCCGATGGAGCCGGTGACAATCGCAACGGCGATGGTGGTGGCAAGTACGCGGGAAGGTTTCATGAGTGGCCCGTGAGGAAGGGGCGTGCCGCAGTTGGCGGCACGCCCCCTGAGGGTCAGAAGCCCTTGTTGGCAATGTAGTTGAACATGCCGGCGTAGAACTCCATTTCGTCAAAGGTGTCAGGACCGAGCGACACCACATCCAGGTGGTCCTGGTTGAGCTTGCCTTCATGCGAGGTCATCTGGAGGCTAGACGGCGCATTGATGTCGCCAACGAAGCCCGTGGCAGACACTTCCTGCAGCTTGTCCAGCGGATTCCAGCAGCCGTACCAGGCGCAGGTCCAGTCATCTTCGACGTACTTCAGGCGATAACCCATCTGCTGGGAGTTCAGGCCGACCAAGCCATCATCGTCGTTGTCATAACGGGTGCCATCGCCCATGCCGGCCGCACCATCATTGTCGCAATCGTTCAGGCAGTAGCCATCGGCATCCGCATTGAAGTTGATCACGCCGCCCAGAATGCTCAACAGAGGCATCAGGTTGAGGTCATCCTGCGCCGTGATGACCGACCCGACATACTGCGCCACGCCCGTCACGTTGTAGTTCTGGTTGAATGCGCGTGCGCCGGTCACCTTGCCGTCATTGGCATCGTAGTCTTCGTAGACCAGCTGCAGGCCGGCTGCGATGATGTCGTTGTTGCTGGTATTGCTGCCGGTGGCAAAGTTGAACAGCACGTTGCCGATGCTGGCAATGGCGGACAGGCAGGGATCAGAGCCGTCGGGATTGGCCGGCAGGGCGCCGCAGAAGATATTGCTTTCGTTACGCGCATACATGTCCAGGATCTTCTTGGCATAAGGGCTGCCGCGATGAGGGGACGAGATGCTGATCATGGCGCCGACCTTGACGGTGCCATAGTGTGCCTTCAGGCGATGCGCGGTCTTGCGGATGTCAAAGCCGCCCTGGGAGTGGCCAACCAGATTAACCATTGAGGCACCGGTCGTGGCCATGAAGTTGCGCACGTGGTCGTAGAGTTCGTTGCCGCGGACTTCGGAAGAGTTCAGCGAGGTCACCTGGAAGGCTTCGGTCTTGGGCGTCTGGCTCTCGTTGATCCAGTCGTTGCAGCCGTTGATTTCCAGGAACTGGCAGGAGTCGCCAACGAAAGTGCCTGAATCATCACCAAAATAGTTGATGCCGGCCAGGGAGTCCCAGCCGACCATGCCGTGGGCAAGAATGACCGGGTACTTGGTGGTCTTGGCGGTTTCGGCACTGACCTGGAATGAGCTCAGCGAGAGGGCCGAAGCGGCCACTGCTGCAAGGGCAAAACGGTACATTTTTTTCATGATGCCGGCCTCATTTGCATGATGCGGCAACACGTCAATGGCGGAGATCCTGAGCAGTGTACATCTCTACCCCTGGAGGCAACCCGACTATCCTTGCAACAAGGACTCGTGGCTTTCCGTCCCACAATTACTCGTGGTTTGGCGTGTCGTCGTTCTTTTGTTGGTATGGTGAACGGGCTCACATCGTGTGAACCCCGACGCATGGAGAATGTGACGGGTCTCGCATTCCCGTCAATACACCCATGCGGACGAAGTCAGGGACCCAAGAGGTCATTCCATGAGGGGGGCTGTACTAACGGGCTGTTTTTACAGTATTTTTACATCCAGGCGTGACTGCCCGGTCGTCAGGCTGCAGCGGCGATCGCCATCCTGCCGGTGAAACGGCAGGTTCGATGGTCCCTCGCCGGGTCGCGCTTTCAGGAATTGGCCCCTTTAGCCAATGCCTGAGTCTGCCTCGTCCTTGCTGCTTCAGGTGTTTTCCGCGAGTCTTGCGTGCATTAACCACAACTCTGGCGCGCCTGTT
>JBKHWB010000076.1:0-9891 GCA_046566745.1 Gammaproteobacteria bacterium | reverse complement strand
TTCCGCAAATCCTATTTCCCCGACGAGTACCAAGGGCGCTACTACCTGGCGGGCGATTCCGCGCATCGCGATGACGACGGTTATTTCTGGATCATGGGACGCATTGACGACGTGCTGAACGTATCCGGCCATCGTCTTGGCACGATGGAGATCGAATCGGCACTGGTGGCCAACAGCAAGGTGGCAGAGGCTGCTGTCGTGGGGCGTCCTGATGCGCTCAAAGGTGAGTCTATCGTGGCCTTCGTGGTGCTCAAGGGACCTCGCCCCTCTGGTGACGAAGCGAAGCGTATGGTGGCGGAGTTGCGTGACTGGGTGGGCAACCAGATAGGGGCAATTGCCAAGCCGGAGGACATCCGCTTCGGCGATAACCTGCCCAAGACACGCTCCGGCAAGATCATGCGCCGCCTGTTGCGGTCGATTGCCAAGGGTGAACAGATTACCCAGGATACGTCGACGCTGGAGAATCCAGCCATCCTGCAGCAGTTGCAGGAAAGTGTGTGAGGCGTTTATCGCTATAAAAAAGGGCTGCAATCGCAGCCCTTTTTTCATGTGCCGAATGGCATTCAGTCGTTTGGGTAATACATGAACTGGTGGGGCAGGTCTTCCGGCAGGTACAGATGGCGCAGATCCATGTAGTCTGCCAGCGTCATGAACTCCGGTTCCTGCAGGTGGTTGATGGCCCAGTTGATCAGCTGGTGTTGCAGTCCCCGGCCGATGGCCGCCCCCCCCTGGATCATTTTTTCCGTGAAGAAACCAAAGCCCATCAGGCGGATGGACTTGAGGTAGATTTCCTCCAGCATGAGATCGCCCAGTTCGTTGAGCTGGTGGCTGATGGCGCGCTTTTCCTCTCGCCAGTAGCCCTCGCGAATGCGGCGTGTGGACAGGATGCGTCGCTCGTGCAGTTCATCGGGCACCTCGTAGCCGATCATGGCTTTCATGCCCTCATCGGTCGGCAGGGTGATGGAGAGGCTGCGGACGTGGCGGGCTGCCAGCTCCATCTGCTCGCGATCCAGCTTGGGAACGATTTGCTTCGACAGCTTGTTGATGGTTGAGGACAGCGTTTGCATGGTGGACTGCACGAAGTGTTCGGCCGAGCCGGTGATGCCCATGGCGGCCACGCCGTCCAGCACATAGGCCTTGGCGGACTCCTGGTCGAAACGGGCAATCACCTCGATCAGCGCATCGTGCTGTTTCCAGTTGCCGTGCTCCACTTCCCATACCAGTTTTTCGCCGACACGACGCAGTTCGGGACTCGCTTCGAAGGCGGCGTAATGCCCGGCATGGTTATCAAGCGTATACACGGCCACATCCTCACTTCAGTTCGCTGGAGCCCTTGCCCAGCAGGCGCCGGGCAATGATGAGCTGCTGGATCTGTTGGGTACCTTCAAAAATGTCCAGGATCTTCGAGTCGCGCGCCCATTTTTCCAGCAGTTCGTCTTCACCATAGCCCACTGAGGCACAGAGTTCGACGCACTTGAGCGTAATGTCGTTGCCAACGCGTCCGGCCTTTGCCTTGGCGATCGAGGCTTCCTTGGAATTGGGCTGCTTGTTGTCGGCCATCCAGGCCGCCTTCAGGGTGAGCAGGCGTGCGGCTTCCCAGTCTGCTTCCATGCGGGCCACGGTGGCGGCGACATGCGTAGCGTTGAGAGGCGGCGTGCGATAGTCCGGGTCCAGGTAGTCCTTGAGCAACTCCTTGGTGCGCTCCAGCGATGCCTTGGCGCACCCGACCGCCATGGCGGCCACCAGCGGGCGAGTATTGTCGAACGTTTCCATCACGCCGGCAAAACCCTTGGCAACATCGATCTCCGGATTGCCGAGAAGGTTGGCTGCCGGTACGCGACAGTTGTCGAAAATGAAAGCGGCGGTATCCGAGGCCTTGATGCCGAGCTTGTGCTCCAGTCGGGCCAGCGTCATGCCCGGTGTCCCTTTTTCCACGACAAAGGACTTGATGGCGGCGCGACCGAGATTCTTGTCCAGCGTGGCCCAAACCACTACGCAGTCGGCGCGCTCACCGGAGGTGACATAGATCTTTTCGCCGTTGAGGATGTAGTGGTCGCCATCCTTGGTGGCCGTGGTGCGAATGGCGGCCGAGTCGGAGCCGCAGCCCGGTTCGGTAATGGCCATGGCGGCCCACTTGCCCTTGAAGCGTTCCAGCTGTTCGTCATTGGCTACTGCAGCAATGGCCGAGTTGCCCAGTCCCTGGCGGGGCATGGTGAGCAGCAGGCCGGTGTCGCCGTAGCACATTTCGATGATGCCCAGCGCCGTGGACATGTTGGAGCCGTTGCGAATGCCGTCATCCTGGCGGGCACCGCGCTTGCCTGCGGTGGAGGCCCCGGCCGATTCGGGCGCGCCATCGTTCATGCCGTCCAGCAGCGATGCCAGCATGTCCAGTTCCTTGGGGTAGGCGTGCTCGGCCTTGTCATACTTGCGTGAGATGGGGCGCAGGAAATTGAGTGCGACTTCGTGCGCCTGGTCGACCAGCATCTGGAATTTTTTCGGAGTTTCGAGATTCATTTTCGTGCCTCGGATTCTGTCTGGAGTGTCATGCAATGCTTCTAGGGGCGCTTACAGGTGCAGGCCGCCATGCATGACGCCAACTGCGCGCAGGTCGCGATACCAGCGCTCGACGGGGTGTTCCTTGGTGAAGCCGTGGCCACCCAGTAGTTGCACGCCATCCGTGCCGATCTTCATGGCGCGTTCTGCACAGAGAAGGCGTGCCAGGTAGGCTTCGCGATGGAAGGGCTTGCCGGCTTCAGCCAGCGCCGCGGCGCGCCATACCATCATACGCATGGAATCAAGTTCAATCGCCATGTCGGCGATGATGAAGGCCACCCCTTGGCGGTGGGAGATTGGTTCGCCAAAGGCTACGCGGTCGTTGCAATACGGAATGACATAATCCAGTACGGACTGGCAGGTGCCGATGGCCAGTGCACACCAGGCCAGCGCCGAGAAATCCAGGAAGGCCGTGTAGTCGAAGTCATCTTCGCCCAGTTTTTCGGCGATCACTTTGTCCAGGCGCATCCGCACGGTTCCGGCAGCCTTCAGGCCCATGCCTTCGTCTTCACGGAAGCTGAGTCCCTCACTGCCGCCACGCACGATGAATGCTGCCGGCTTGCCGTCCAGCAGTGCAGACACCAACAGCAACTCGGCATCCGCACCCAGCAGCACCATGCTCTTCTCGCCGGACAGGACGTACTCATTGCCTTGGCGCAGCGCCGTGGTGGACAGCACGTTCGGGTTGAACAGCGGCTCCGGCTCTACCACGGCGATTGTAGACAGCGGCGGGGCTTCCTCGGCAAACGCCGGCAGGTAGGTCTCCTGCTGTGCCTTGGTACCCCAGCGCGTGAGGGCATTGGCAACGCCCATCGGGGCCAGGATGGCGGCAGCCAGCGAGAAGTCCCCGTAGCCCAGGTCTTCGGCAGCCAGCATGTTGGTCACGACCGACTGTTCGGCAGCCATGCCGCCCAGCGCTTCCGGCACGGCATAGAAGTTCAGGCCCAGCTCCAGGGCCTGCTGGCGGATGTCGGCAGGGAACTCGACATCATGGTCGGCCTTGTGGGCGGCAGGACGCAGTACTTCACGAGCAAACCGTTGCAGGGTTTCCCGCATCATCTGTTGCTCTTCGGTGAGTGACAGGTCAAACAGGCCCTTGCTGGCAGCAGGTAGCCGCTGAGCCTTGTCCAATGCCGGGCCCTTGCTGAACTGTCGTGCGGCCGCGCCGACCAGCTGGAAGCCGGTCTTGCTGCCGGAGTAGAGCAGCTTCTCGATGGGGCGGCGCAGGCCAAAGCGGTCCGGCCATCCACTCTGGGCAATGCGGCTCAGCATGCCGAGCCCCATGCCTTGGATCTGGTTTGCGTTCATGCAGTTCTCCTCAATTGGCGACCAACCGCTGGCGCCCTCACGATGTCCATGATGATGCACGAGGTTCGGGTCGGCGGATTGACCGCCATGCCGTCCGGCCCGGCACGATGGTCAGTCCCCCCGGCAGGCAGTTATCATGCCCGACGTTTGCCCGGAAGCATGCCTGACATCATGGAAATACTGCTGAAACTGGCGCGTCGCATCGACCGCCTTAACGAAGCACTCGGTCGCCCGGTCGCCTGGTTGATCCTGGTAGCGGTGCTGATCGCGGTACTGACGGCCTTCGCGCGCAAGGCCGGAACCGGGTCCAACGCCTTCATCGAAATCCAGTGGTACCTGTTTGCCGCCATCTTCCTGTTGGGAGCAGGGCATACGCTGAAGCGTGACGAGCATGTGCGCATTGATGTGTTTGCCCGGCGGTTCACGCCGCGCGTGCGGGCCGTTATCGAACTGGTCGGCCACCTGCTGTTTTTGTTGCCGCTCTGCCTGCTGCTGATCTGGCTGGGCACCCAGAACGCCTGGATGGCATGGACGTCGCAGGAGATGTCCGCTGACGCAGGCGGCTTGCCTCGCTGGCCGGTACTGGCGCTGATCCCTGCCGGCTTTCTGCTGCTGGGCCTGCAAGTGCTGTCGGAAAGCATTCATCGCATCGCCATCCTGGCGGGTCGGGAGACCGGCCATGGGGCTTGAGGCCATCGACCCGGGCCTGCTGGCGCCCGCACTGTTCTTCCTGCTGATGGTGTTCCTGCTCTCTGGTTACCCGGTGGCGTTTGCCCTGGGGGGCGCGGCACTCGTGTTCGCCCTGATTGGCCTCGAGACCGGCGTCATCCGTCCGGAGCTTGGCCAGGCCATTCCCGAGCGACTGTTCGGCATCATGCGCAATGACACCCTGCTGGCCATCCCGTTTTTCACGTTCATGGGGCTGGTGCTGGAACGAAGCCGGTTGGCCGAGGAGTTGCTGGAAACGGTGGGCCAACTGTTCGGGCGCATGCGCGGCGGCCTGGCGCTGGCGGTGGTGCTGGTGGGTGCCTTGTTGGCGGCCACGACCGGTGTTGTGGCGGCCAGCGTCATGGCCATGGGGCTTATCTCGCTGCCGGTGATGATGCGCTACGGCTATTCACCGGCGGTGTCCTCCGGCGTGATCGTGGCCTCGGGCACGCTGGCCCAGATCATCCCGCCGTCTCTGGTGCTCATCGTGCTGGCCGACACGCTGTCGGTTCCAGTGGGGGAAATGTATGCGGGCGCCATGGTGCCCGCCCTGCTGCTCACTGCGCTGTTCATGGTATTCATCCTGATGGTGAGCGTGGTGCGGCCCAAGCTGGTCCCGGCCATGCCAACCGAAGCCATCGTGCGCGGTGCCGCTTTGTGGCGGCGTGCCGTCTTGTCGCTGGTGCCACCTTTGCTGCTGATATTCCTGGTGCTGGGTACCATCTTCATCGGCCTTGCCACGCCCACCGAAGGCGGGGCGATGGGGGCCGCTGGCGCCGTGCTGCTGGCCGCCATCAAGGGGCGCCTCAATCGCACCATGCTGGATGACGCGTTGCAAACCACCGCCCGGCTCACCTGCTTCGTGTTGTTCATCCTGATTGGTTCCTCGCTGTTCTCGCTGGTGTTCCGCGCGCTGGATGGCGACATCTGGGTGGAGGAGCTGTTTGCCCACATCCCGGGTGGTGCACTGGGCTTTTTGCTCATCGTGAACCTTCTGGTATTCATACTTGGTTGCTTCATCGACTTCTTCGAAATCGCATTCATTGCCGTGCCGTTGCTGGCGCCGGTGGCGCACAAGCTGGGTATCGATCCGGTCTGGTTTGGCGTGATGCTGGCGATGAACCTGCAAACCTCCTTCCTGACGCCGCCCTTCGGGTTCTCGTTGTTCTACCTGCGCAGCGTGGCGCCTGCCAGCATTCCTACCTCGGCCATCTACCGCGGGGTACTGCCGTTTGTTGTGCTGCAACTGTTCATGGTGGTGATGGTCGCCGTGTTTCCGCAGTTGGTCGGACAGCACCAGACGGCAACCACCGTGTGGGATGCCCCGGCGGAATTTGTGGATGGTGCCGGCACGGCAGCAACGGCTGACGAGGCGATTCGCATGATGGAAGAAATTGCACGCGACCTTTACAACGAACAGAAAGCAGAGGGAGGGCGTTAAGCATGGATCGTCGGGACTTTTTGCGTAAGACCGCGGCGGGTGCCGTGCTGGCAACGCCGGCAGCAGCGGTGGCTGCTCCTGCTGTCATCAGTCAGCCCATCGTGCAGTGGCGCATGGCTTCCAGTTATCCGAAGAGCCTGGACACCATCCATGGTGCGGCGGAAGTGTTGTCGCGGCGGGTGGCGGAGCTCACCGACAACCGTTTTCGCATCCGTGTGTTTGCGCCTGGCGACCTGGTGCCGGGTTTGCAGGTCATGGATGCCGTTGGCAAGGGCACCTGCGAGGCGGGCCACACAGCCAGCTATTATTACGTGGGCAAGCACAAGGCGTTCGCCTTTGATACGTCCGTACCCTTCGGCCTGACCGCCCGCCAGCAGAATGCGTGGTTGTATGCCGGCGGAGGCCGTGAACTGCTCGAGCCGCTGTTTGCCGAGCAGGGAGTGATGAGCTTTCCCGGCGGCAATACCGGTGCCCAGATGGGCGGTTGGTTCCGTCGCGAGGTGAAATCGCTGGCTGAACTCAAGGGCCTGAAGATGCGCATCCCCGGGATTGGCGGCGAGATCATGTCACGGCTGGGCGTGATTCCGCAGACCATAGGGGGCGCGGATATCTATCCGGCACTGGAGCGTGGCGCCATTGACGCCAGCGAATGGGTGGGGCCCTACGATGATGAGAAGCTCGGCCTGTACAAGGTGGCCAAGCACTATTATTTCCCGGGCTGGTGGGAGTCCGGGCCCACGCTCAATTTTTACGTAAACCGTGGTGAATGGCAGAAGTTGCCTAAGTCCTATCGGGCCGCGTTCGAAGTGGCGGCGGCCGAGGCCAACGTGCTCATGCTGGCTGCGTACGACGCCAAGAATCCCAAGGCGCTGGCCAGCCTGATCGGGCAGGGTGTCAAATTGCATCGCTACCCCGACGACGTGCTGGAGGCGGGCATGAAAGCCACGTTTGCATTTTTCGAGGAAGAAGCCGCGAAAGACCCCATGTTCCGCAAGATTTACACGGAATGGAAGAAGTTCCGGCGCATGGAGCAGGGCTGGTTCAATCTGGCGGAGAGCTCCCTCGAAAACTTCATGTACCGGCGCCCGGTCAAGTAAGGGCGGCGCCACTGGCGCCGTCAGGCAGGCAACTCGTTGGCGCCGCGCCACTCGACCAGATCGTCGATGCAGCGGATGAGGCGGTCGATGTCGGCCCGGCAATGGGCGGTGTCAGTCCCGCGCTCCGTGCGACTGGCCTGTCCTTCCTGCAGCCTCGTCTTGATGTGCGTTTCCAACTCGTGTGCCGCATGGCGCAGCGCCGGAACACCACAGTATCGGGTGGCGCCGTGCAGGTAGTGCACATGATTGAGCAGCGCCTCCATGCGGTTGTTTTCACAGGCATCGAGGATTTTGCTCTTCTCTTCTTCCAGACTGTTCAGCAGCATGAGCAGCATGTCGCGCGCCAGATCCTTTTTGCCCGCAGCCAGTTTCAGGCTTTCCTGCCAGTCCACGGCAGTGCCTGATTCGGTCGGGGCCGGCCACGGCAAGGCGGTGTCAGGGAGCGGCGACTCAGCGTCGCCACGTGTAATCCACTTCGCCATCATGTGGGCAATCTGGGCCTCCTGGACGGGCTTGGTGAGATAGTCATCCATGCCTGACTTGAGCAGCGCCTCCCGTTCATTGGCCATGGCATGAGCGGTCAGTGCCACGATCGGCAGGCGCTGCAGCTTGCCGGTTTCCTTTTCGTGTTGCCGTATTGCCTGGGTGGCTTCGAGCCCGTTCAGGCCCGGCATCTGGATATCCATGAAGACGAGATCAAAGGACGATTCCTTGCACAGCCGGATGGCCTGGTAGCCGTCACTGGCGGGTACCGCTTCTACGTTCAGGTCTTCCAGCAGTGCGCAGACCAGCTTGAGATTGGCAGGATTGTCATCGACAGCCAGGATGCGCAGCGCCTTGCGCTGGTGGTCGGCGGGCAGCAGTGGCATTTGTGCCGGCATGGCCGACAGCATGCCGGTCAGACGCTGGTACAGCTCGCGGGGCGCCACCGGCTTGCTTAACACCGTGACGTGCGCACTCTGGTAGGACGCCTGCTCCTGGGACGAGTCCGTGCTTCTGGCCAGCAGCAGGATGGGGCCTTGCATGCGTGTGCGCAGCTCGTTGATTACCGCGCTCGCACCGCCATCCTCTGCACTGGTCAGCGCTAGCGATACGATCAGCGCGTCGGGTGTCTGTGTGTGCAGGACACCGCCCAGCTCGGCCAGCGATTCGGCGCCAGTGCATTGGGCACCCCAGTGTTCGAGTGTGTTCACCAGCAACTCGCGCGACATGTCATGCGGTTCGACAACCACCAGCCGGCGCTCCCGCAACCGGTCGCCCGTGCTGCCCGGTTGAACGAAGTTGTCGAGGTCTGCCTTGATGGTGAACCAGAACGTCGACCCTTCCCCCGGTGTGCTGTCGAAGTTGATTTCCCCGTGCATCTGTTCCACGAGGTGACGCGAAATTACGAGTCCCAGTCCGGTACCCCCAAACTTGCGCGTGGTGGAAGGATCGCCCTGGCTGAAGGCGCGGAAAAGGTCGGCACGCGCCGACTCGGAGAGGCCGATGCCGGTGTCGGTTACGCTGATGCGAATCACGGCGTGACGTTCCGTCAGGTTGTCCAGCATGCAGCGGACGATGATCTCACCCTTGGATGTGAACTTGATGGCGTTGTTCACCAGGTTGGTGAGGATTTGCTTGAGGCGCAGCGGGTCGCCCATGAGGTGCCTGGGCACGTCGTCGTAGATGAACGCCACCTGCTCAAGATTCTTTTCTTCCGCCAGGGGGGCCAGCATGTTGAGCACGTCGAAAATGACTTCTTCGAGGTCAAGCGGCGTATGGTCCAGCACCAGTTTGCCGGCCTCGATCTTCGACAGGTCGAGTACATCGTTGATGATGGCCAGCAGGCTGTCGGACGACTTGCGGATGGTGCGTACGTAGTCCAGCTGGCGCGGTGTCAGCGGGCTTTTCTGCAGCAGCTTGGCAAAGCCCATGATGCCGTTCAGCGGCGTTCGGATTTCGTGGGAAATATTGGCAAGGAACTCTGACTTGATGCGGTTGCCTTCCACTGCTTCCTTGCGCGCCAGCGTCAGTTCAATGTTCTGGACCTCCATCGCCTCCATGGTTTCGCGCAGGTCTTCGTTGGCTTGCACCATGGAGCTTTTCAGTTCCTTGGTGTCATTGCTGATGCGATCCAGCAGGGCATTGATGGCCGTCTGCAGTTCGCCCAGATCCGCTTTCGCAGGGGTGGACAGCCGGTAACCCAGGTGGGTGCTGTCGATGCGGGCCAGCGTCTCCACCATCTCCGTGACGGGCGACAGCCATCGATGGATGAAGCGCGACAGCAGCACGGCCAGCACCACCAGAGCCAGCATGCTGAAGAGAAGCACGCTAAGCAGGGCTTCGTATTTGCGGATGGTCAGGGCCTGGGTGCCGAGCTCAAGCATGATCCAGGCCCTGGCGCCGGGTTTTCCGCCCGGGACTTCCGGCAGCGGCTGCACGTACTGCCAGCTGTCCTCGGTCAGGTAGCGGCGGGTGTCGGCATCCGGTGTGAGCACCGCTGATCCGCTCAGCGAGCGTGGCAGGGGGCCGCTGTGCAGCAGGGTGACACCTTTCTCGTCCAGCAGGGACAGGGAGCGCAGGCCGGGTTCTTCGAGCGCTTCGGCCGCCAGGGTCCGGGCCGCCGTTGAGCTGAGGTCGGGCAGTCGTTCGAAGGCGTGGCCGTAGCGGGCCAGCAGCAGGCGGCCGCGTTCATCCTGCACGGTCTCGAAATCATTGAAACGGCTGACGACCATGCCCGTGCCCAGCACCATGACCAGCAGCGCGGTGGGGATGAACAGCAGGGCAATGAGGCGGGTTTGCAGG
>JBKHWB010000075.1:0-9930 GCA_046566745.1 Gammaproteobacteria bacterium | reverse complement strand
GAGGCGGCTCATGAACTGCATCTTGCGCACGGAATCGCCGGCCTCGGGCCAGTCGCCCTCACGGTAGTCGATGGCGAACTCCCGCCCGAGGTTTTGCAGCCAATCTTCCGCCTCGGCGCGCAACGCCGCCATCTGTTGCAGCGTTTCCGCCTCTTCCAGCTGTTCGCGCAACTCCATCTGCGCCATCAGGAAATCGGTATCGGAAACCGTCGTGGATTCAATGTGCAAGGGATGCCCTGCCAGCTCCAGCAGGTGCCGGGCGCGCTGCACGGGATCTTTCAACACGGAAAAACCGGCATTGATGTCGGCGGCCTTCTGAACGGCCACCCGCTGCACTTCTGCCGGCTCTGCCGCAAAACGATCCGGATGGAACTGGCGCTGCAAATCGCGGTAACGCGGCTGCAGCACCTCTCCATCAAGGTCGAAGCCTCTCGGCAGATCAAACAACTGGAAGTAGTCGAGGACAGAAGACACGGGGGCTCTCACGGTTATCCAGTCACCCCTGTCCCCGGAGGGATCAGCGGTGGAGCGCCGGGCGCAGTACGGCAGAAATGCGGAGTGTACAACGAAGCCGACGCGCCAGGGGCTCCGCCTCCGCAACACGGCGAACCGTCGCCCAGCACCGGCGATCAGACGGTAAACGATTCGCCGCAGCCGCACTCGCCTTTCTGGTTCGGGTTGGTGAACTTGAAGCCCTCGTTCAGGCCCTCCTTCACGAAATCCATCTCCGTACCATCCAGATAGGACAGGCTTTTCGGATCGACAATCACTTGCACGCCGTGCGAGGTAAAGACCTGGTCTTCCGGCTGGACGTCATCAACAAATTCCAGCACATAGGCCAGGCCGGAGCAGCCGGAGGTTTTCACGCCAACCCGTATCCCAACGCCCTTGCCGCGATTGGCAAGGAAATCGCTGACATGCCGGGCCGCCGCTTCGGACAGGGTGACGGCCATGATCAGGCTCCGTGCTTCTTGCGGTAATCCGCCACAGCCGCCTTGATGGCATCCTCGGCCAGCACGGAACAGTGAATCTTCACCGGAGGCAGCGCCAGTTCCTCGGCAATCTGCGTGTTCTTGATGCCCATGGCCTCATCCAGCGACTTGCCCTTCACCCATTCGGTGACCAGCGAGCTGGAGGCAATGGCTGAACCGCAACCATAGGTCTTGAAGCGGGCATCCTGGATGATGCCGTCATCACTGACCTTGATCTGCAACTGCATGACATCGCCACAGGCGGGCGCACCGACCATGCCGGTACCCACATTGGCGTCATTCTTGTCGAGCTTGCCCACGTTGCGGGGATTCTCGTAGTGATCAATCACTTTTTCGCTGTAAGCCATTTCCACTCACCTCCGGCATTCGTTGCAGGAACAGGGCGCCTCAGTGCGCCACCCATTCCACGGTATTCAGGTCCACGCCATCCTTGTACATGTCCCAGAGCGGGGACAGTTCACGCAGGCGGTTAACGGCCTGGCTGGCATGGCCAATCACGTAATCGATATCGGCCTCGGTCGTGAAGCGGCCAATGCTGAAGCGGATGGAGCTGTGCGCCATCTCGTCGTTCAGGCCAAGTGCACGCAGCACGTAGGAAGGCTCCAGGCTGGCCGAGGTACAGGCCGAACCAGACGACACCGCCAGATCTTTCAGCGCCATGATCAGCGACTCGCCTTCGACAAAATTGAAACTGACGTTCAGGTTGTGCGGCACGCGCGCATCGAAATCGCCATTCACGAACACCTGCTCCAGCCCCTGCAAACCCTTCCACAGCCGATCGCGCAAGGCGCGCAAGCGGGCATTCTCGACATGCATTTCTTCCTTGGCGATGCGGAAGGCTTCGCCCATGCCGACGATCTGGTGCGTGGCCAGGGTGCCGGAGCGGAAACCACGCTCATGGCCGCCACCATGCATCTGCGCTTCGAGGCGCACGCGCGGCTTGCGACGCACATACAGCGCACCGATGCCCTTCGGGCCGTAGGTCTTGTGCGCGGAAAAACTCATCAGGTCGACCTTGGTGTTCTCCAGGTCGATCTCCACCTTGCCGGTGCTCTGTGCCGCATCCACATGGAACAGGATACCGCGGGCGCGGGTGATCTCGCCGATGGCGGCGAGATCGGTAATGGTGCCAATCTCGTTGTTCACATGCATCAGCGATACCAGGATGGTGTCGTCGCGCAAGGCCGCTTCCACCGCCTCCGGGCGGATCAAGCCGGAGCCCTGCTCGGGGTCGAGATAAGTGATCTCGAAGCCCTCGCGCTCCAGTTGGCGGCAGGTGTCCAGCACCGCCTTGTGCTCGATCTTCGACGTGACGATGTGCTTGCCCTTGCCCTGGTAGAAGTGGGCGGCCCCCTTGATGGCCAGGTTGTTGGACTCGGTCGCACCCGAGGTCCACACGATCTCGCGCGGGTCGGCATTGACCAGATCAGCGACCTGGCGACGCGCCGTTTCCACGGCCTCTTCCGCCTGCCAGCCATAAATGTGCGAGCGGGACGCCGGGTTACCGAAGTTGCCCTCGGGGGTCAGGCAGGCCATCATCTTTTCGGCGACACGCGGGTCAGCCGGCGTGGTGGCGGAATAATCCAGATAGATCGGTCGTTTCATCACTTCACCTGGCTCTTGGCTGGGAGGATCCAAGCCACATTCAATTCGATATCGTCAGACCGGCCTCTTCCTGCCGGAGCCGCTGCTGGGTCTGGCTCTGGCGCAGGGCCACGGTGCGGACCTCGCGACGATCCACCAGCTCCCTCAGACTGATCGCCTCAAGGAAGGCATGCAGCTGGTTACTGAGATCGCTCCACAGGTCGTGGGTGAGGCACATGGCACCCTGCTGACAATCACCCAGACCACCGCACCGCGTCGCATCCACCCGCTCATCAACCGCGTCGATGATCTCCGCCACGAAGATGGCTCCACTGTCCCGCGCCAGCTGGTATCCGCCGCCGGGGCCGCGCATGCTGGCGACCAGGCCATGCTTGCGCAACTTGGCAAACAGCTGCTCAAGATAGGACACGGAGATGGACTGGCGCTCGGAGATGTCTCCCAGGCTGACCGGCCCGTGCTGGGCATTCAGGGCCAGATCCAGCATGGCGGTTACCGCGTAACGTCCCTTGGTGGTCAGGCGCATGTCTGTCATCCCCTTCCGGATTCAGGATAGTGTCAGTCTGTCAATTCCGACTAAATTAGTCAACTATTTGACCCACTAAAACCGTCGGGTATTCTAGGGGGAAACCTTCCCTGAAGCCATCCGCCCGGGCTATTTTTTCGCCGGGGCTTCGTCCTCCTGCAAGGCCTCCAGGTCTTCGGCCCGCAACACCTCCGGACGCTGGTCGCAGAAATCCGAACCCAGCCGGCGCAGGGCCTCGCACATGCCGTCCATGCGCTTGTCCGATGCCTGCAAATGATCCAGCAGCTGGCGCAAGGCCGTCACGACCGGATCCGGCAGGTCGGGGCTGGCGCCATAGGCCTGGAAGCCGATGCGCTCGGCGAAAGCGCGGCGGGCCTGCTCCTGCGCGTCCTCGTGCTGCTTGTGGATGATGCGGGCAGGATTACCCACCGCCGTCGCCCCTACCGGCATGGGCTTGGTCACCACGGCGTTGGAGCCGATCTTGGCCCCCTCGCCGATCAGGATGGGGCCGATGACCTTGGCTCCCGCACCCACCACCACCCCGTTGCCCAGCGTGGGATGCCGCTTGCCCTGGTCCCAGCTCGTACCGCCCAGGGTCACGCCGTGATACAGCGTCACATCGTCACCAATCTCGGCGGTCTCGCCAATCACCACGCCCATGCCATGATCGATGAAGAAGCGACGCCCGATACGCGCCCCCGGATGTATCTCGATGCCGGTCAGGAAGCGGGACACCGTGGAAATCCAGCGCGCCAGGCCCTTCCAGTCGGACTGCCACAGCGCATGGGCCATGCGATGAAAAATCATGGCGTGGATGCCGGGGTAGTTCAGCAGCACCTCGAAGGCGTTGCGGGCCGCCGGGTCACGCTCGAACACGGAGGCAATGTCTTCACGAAGCCGGTCAAACATCAGGATTTCGCCTTTTTCAGTTCCGTCGCCATTTCCTGCAGCCGGGTAAAAATGCCCCGCCACATGTTGTACTCGATCCGGTCAAGCCGGATGCGCCCGAACAGGCGCCGTGCCCGTGCGGGCAGCTGCCGGGGGTTATCCGGCGCCAGGAAACCGGTGTCCACCAGCATCTGCTCGAAGTGCGCATAGAACTGCTCCATGTCGCCATGCGGCACCAGGGGCTTGTCCCAGCGGATGAACTGCACCGGCATGCGGTTCTCCTCCGCCACCGGCGCATCGTTCGCCAGCAGGTGCGCCATGCGGATTTCATAGGCAATCACCTGTACCGCCGCCGCCACGTTCAGCACGCCATACTCGTCATCCGTCGGAATACAGACATGATAGTTGCAGCGCTGCAGTTCTTCATTGGTCAGGCCGCGATCCTCGCGCCCGAACACGATGGCCACCTTGCTTGTCTCCGACTCCAGCCGCGTCGCCTCTCCGGCCTGACGGGCATCCATCAGGGGCCAGGGAATGGTACGACTACGCGCACTGGTGCCGATCACCAGCGTGCAATCCGCCACTGCTTCTTCCAGCGAGGCCACCACGCGGGCCGTGGCCAGCAGGCCGGACGCGCCCGACGCCAGCGCCGTGGCCTCGGCACTGGGAAACACCTTGGGCTCAACCAGGCAAAGGTCACTGAGCCCCATGGTCTTCATGGCACGGGCCGCCGCACCGATATTGGCCGGCAGCGTGGTGTTGACGAGGACGATACGGACATTGCCGAGCATGAATGCAGCCGTCAGCGCAGAAAGGGCCCGGAATGGTAACAAATGCCGTCCTCTCTTTCTCCCGGCAATTCATGCGGACATGGCCCGGTACCTCGCCCCGCCCGCCGATTCCGGCTACAATGCCCGCCAACCCCCGTTCTTTTACAGAGTCGCCCCCCCATGCAACCCATGCTGAACATGGCGCTGCGCGCCGCCCGTGCCGCCGGTGAAATCATTGCCCAGTCCGCCGAGAAGGTGGATCTGGTGGATGTCGAGTCCAAAGGACTCAATGACTACGTCACCAAAGTGGATCGCGCTGCCGAAAAAGCCATCCTCAACGTGCTGCAGAAGACCTATCCCGATCACGGCTTCCTCGGCGAGGAAAGCGGACTGATCGAGGGCCGCAAAGAGGGCGCCGACTGGCTCTGGATCATCGACCCGCTCGATGGCACCACCAACTTCATCCACGGTTTCCCCCAGTTCGCCGTTTCGATCGCCGTCCAGTACAAGGGCGTGACCGAACATGGCGTCGTGCTGGACCCGATCAAGCGCGAAGAGTTCACGGCCAGCCGCGGCCGCGGGGCTGCCATGAATGGTCGCCGCCTGCGCGTGACCGCCCGCAAGAGCCTGGAGGGTGGCCTGATCGGTACCGGCTTCCCCTTCCGCCCGGACCAGCATGCCAACATGGACAACTATCTGGCGATGTTCCGTGACGTGGCCAAACAGACCGCCGGCATGCGCCGCGCCGGCGCCGCCTCGCTGGATCTGGCCTATGTGGCCGCCGGACGCCTGGACGGTTTCTTCGAGTTCGGCCTGCAGCCATGGGATGTGGCCGCCGGCGACCTGCTGATCCGGGAAGCCGGCGGCCTTGTCAGCGACTTCACGGGCGGTCACCAGTACCTCAAGTCCGGCAACGTGGTGGCCGGCAACCCCAAGCTGCTCAAGTCGCTGCTGACCACCCTGGCCCCGCACCTCAACGACAGCCTGCGCCGCTAAGCCCCGCAGGGGGGGGACGCCAACCGGCCTGCATGCCTGATATGCTCGCAGGCCTTCCCTCATCGATTAAGGAGTGGGCACAGGCATGCTCACCGGTCCGGCAGGATGCCCCACACTTTTCCGGTCGATCGCCGGACTGCTGCTAGTGTTGCTAGTGCTGCTGCCCGCTGCGCCGGCAACGGCCAGCGCGCGCCCGGCGCTGGCGCTGGACGGACCGATCAGCCTCACCCGGCTTGAACCCCACGTCAGTCATTACTGCGATCCGGGCGGCACGCTTACCATCGCGGACATCCGCCACCGCACACTTGCGCCCCTGAAGTACCCCGCCATCTCCTTCGGCAACCGGCGCGACACCTGCTGGTTCCACTTCACGCTGGTCAACCGCAGTGATGCCCCGCTGGACCTGCTGCTGCGCATCAACAACCCGGTGCTCGACCACATCGAACTGCACTTCCCGGACAGCAGCGGCCAGGCCCCGGTCGTGATGGGCGACGAACGCCCGTTTGCCATGCGCCCCCTGCACACCCGCGCATTCACCGTTCCCCTGATGCTGCCGGCGCACAGCACGCAGGATTACTACCTGAAAGTATCAAGCACCAGTTCCCTCAACCTGCCCCTGCAGATTGCCTCGGTGCAGCCCTTCATCGGCGAGCACGAGCGTGAGGAGTGGCTGCACGGTGCCGGTTTCGGTGTGGCCGCCGGTATCCTGATCTACCATCTGTTCCTGTGGGTGGCGGTGCGTGAACGCGTGTACCGGTTCTATGTTCTGTATGCCGCGGCCGCGTTCGGCTACCTGCTCTGCTTTGAAGGCATGGGCTTCCGGCTATGGCCGGCACATCCTGTGTGGAATGCCCATGCCCAGCTCTTCTTCATCTACCTGATGATGGGCGCCGGATCCCTGTTTGCCCGGGACTTCCTGGACACTGGCGCCAGCCGGTTGGCCGATCGTGCCCTGTGCCTTGCCGCCGGCCTGAGCGTGCTGATGACGGGCGCCCAGTTCATTCTGCCGCTGGCAACGGGTTACCTGCTGCAACCGCTCGTCGCCATGGTGGTGATCAGCATCATTGCCGCGACCGCCGTGTCACGTTGGCGGCAAGGCATGCGGGAAGCACGCCTGTTCGTGGCGGCGTGGAGCATGCTGCTGGTACTGGGCATGCTGCTCTCCCTGCACAGCGTGGGCCTGACACCTGCACTGCCCTTCCTGGTGACACTGAACGGCATGGAGATCGGCTTCATCCTGCAACAGGTGCTGCTGTCGCTGGCCCTGGCCAACCGCCTCAACACCTTGAAGGATGAACAGAACCAGCAACACAAGATCATTGTGCGCACGGAGGCCGAGAACGCCGCCAAAACCGAGTTCCTGGCCAAGATGAGCCACGAGATCCGCACGCCGATGAATGCCCTGCTCGGCATCACCCAATTGCTGCAAGACACGGCGCTGGACAACACCCAGAAGAGCTATGTTGACACCCTGCACTCCTCCGGCCACGCCTTGCTGCATGTCATCAACGACATTCTGGACTACTCGAAGATCAGCGCCGGCATGGTCTCGGTGGAAACCACCGATTTCGACCTTCACGCGCTGATACGCGAATGCGTGGATGTCTTCCAGCTGGCAGCACGGGACAAGTCCCTGCGACTGGACTGCCAGGTGGCCGACGAGGTGCCTCGAACACTTCAGGGCGACCCCAACCGCCTGCGCCAGGTACTGCTCAACCTGCTGAGTAACGCCGTCAAGTTCACGGCCAGGGGCGCGGTGCGGCTGCAGGTGCGACGGCTGTCTTCCTTTGCCGATGGACGGGTACGCATCGGCTTCGAGGTCACCGACAGCGGCATCGGCATTCCCGCCGACAAGATCCCCTCACTGTTTGACTGGTTCACCCAGGCTGACTCCTCCACGGCGCGCGAATACGGCGGCACCGGGCTGGGCCTTGCCATCAGCCAGCAACTGATCAACCTGATGGGCGGCATCATTACCGTCACCAGCAAGCCGGGAAACGGCTCCACCTTCAGCTTCTCGCTGGTGTTCAGCCCGGCACGCGCTGAGGTCGCACCCGCGCATCCGCCGCTGGACAGCCTTCCGCCCCTCGCCACGCTCAGAGTGCTGGTGGTGGAAGACAACGCCATCAACCAGATGATCATCGTCGGCCTGCTGCGCAAGCTGGGCATGGAACCCCTGATCACGAGCAGCGGCAGCGAGGCGGTCGACATCATCCGGCAGCACCATGCCGCTCTGGACCTGGTGCTGATGGACTGCGAGATGCCCGGCATGGACGGTTACCAGACCACGCGCACCATCCGTTCACTGGAGCGTCACCTGAAACTGGCACCACTGACCATCATTGCCCTCACCGCGCATGCACTGCCCGAACATCGCGCTGCTTGCCTGGCCGCAGGCATGGACGACTACCTGTCAAAACCCCTGATGCTGCCCACGCTCGCCGGCAAACTCGCCAGTCTGCCCGCGCGGACAACAAAAAGGCCGGAGTAACCCACTGCTGTCCCACAGTTTTACACCCCCAACCCGAGCTGGCCTGTGTCCGGCTCGGGCGGTGGGGCTCCTCTGGCCAGGACCAGTAGCTCCTGTTTTGCAAACACATTGAGCTGCAGCACCCGCATCAGCCGCTGCAGGCTCCAATCCGTCTTGCTGATGGCCTTCAGGAACCACACCAACAGCCAGGCACACAGTGCAATCCACACCTGCGTCATCACGGCATTGCGCGAGTTGCCGATGAACGCGTGAATCTTCAAATTCTGTTTGATGGCCTTGAAGAACAGCTCAATCTGCCAGCGCGCCTTGTAGATATCGGCAATGGTTTTGGCGGCGAGATCAAAGTGATTGGTCAGAAAGACATAATTCTTTCCTGTTTCTGCATCGTGATAGGACACGCGCCGCAAGCGCTGCGGCGCAATGCCCTTCTGATTCGTGCCATTGAGTTCAATGATCTGATCTGAGGTCACGCCCTGGTCCGGCATCACGACCTGGTTCAACACCACGCGAAACACCGCCCGTGTCTTCTGTCGGGTCACAAAATACACGCCCCGTGCGGTTAAGGCCTGATACCAGCCGTAATCCACATAGCCCTTGTCACAGACCACGATACTGCCTTTGGGGAAGGAAAAGGCCTTGGCTTCCCGCAAGTCGGGTACCGAGCCATCCGTCAGCGCGACGAACTCCGGCAGCATGCCGCCATGATTCAGGCCGACATGCAGTTTCACGGCGGCCTTGGTCTGGTTGAGCTTGGCCCATGGAAAGATTTGCAGGGACAGATCAATCAGGCTGGCATCCAGTGAATACAGCGGGTTCTTGAAGCGAAAATCATGCGCCATCCGATGCGACTGGCAGCGCTTGAGCAGACGCTGAAACAGCGCCTCGTAAAGCGTATGGGGCTGCTGTTCGTTGAGACGGGCCAACGAGGTGCGGGCAATGGGTTTTGCCCCGGCGTGATAGAGCGTGTGGCGCTGCTGCGCCAGATTGGCCTCGATGTCACGGAGACTCTGGCGCCCGCTCAGCTGCGCCATGAACAGGGCAGTGAACTGATCCCAGCGGCTGGTTTTGCGCAGCCTCTGGCCGGCATGGTGCTCTTTTGAGAGTGACTGGAACTCATGTCTCGGCACCAGCTTGAGTAGCTGGGCGAGCACCGTGCTAGAATGCGACAAGGCCTGAATCCTTCTGTTTTTACAACGGTTTTTCGCGAAACACATTGTATCAACAGCAGGGATTCAGGCCTTCTTTTTTACGTCAATTGTGGGACAGCAGTGCCCTGATCCGGGGCTTTTTTTTGTTGCGGTCAGGGCGGTCTGTCGACGACCCGGGCGTCAGGGCGATGGCCCCGACTGTCGCTTGTGCTAGAGTTCGGGTAACTTTCTCTGGTTGACTGATCATGCTGATTGCTGCGTCCTCCGACCTTGACCAGCGCCTGTTCTGGCGTCTCATCGAAATCAGCACCGCCCTGTCGGGTGAACGCAATACCTCGCGTCTGTTCGAGCGCATCCTGGATGCGGCGCAGGACATTACCCATGCCGACGGCGGCACGCTGTACCTGATCAAGGAACGGGAAGAAGGCAAGCCCGTGCTCGAATTCGAGATCATGCGCAACAATTCGTTGAAGTTGCGCCTCGGCGGTACCTCCGGCAATCCCATCCAGTTTGCACC
>JBKHWB010000074.1:0-10246 GCA_046566745.1 Gammaproteobacteria bacterium | reverse complement strand
TGCCCTGCATGGCAGGGCATTCTTCGTGGAGACGGATTCAGGCGTCGTCACCGCTTTCATCGATAGGGGGTGGCCCGATCTTGTCCCACCACTTGTTGACGATGGCGCAATACAGTTCTGCGGTCCGCTGGGCGTCGTAGAGCGCCGAGTGCGCCTCGCGATTGTCGAAGGCGATGCCGGCAGTGGCGCAGGCGCGTGCAAGCACGGTCTGGCCGTAGGCGAGTCCGGCCAGCGTCACGGTATCGAACACCGAGAACGGATGGAATGGCGAGACATTCTTCAGGTTGTTGCGCGCAATCGCGGCATTCAGGAAGCCCAGGTCAAAATGCGCGTTATGGCCCACCAGCACGCTGCGCTTGCAGCCGACGGCCTTCTGCGCCTTCTTCACGCTGTCGAAAATCCGGCGCAGGGCGGCGCCTTCTTCCTCCGACGGACGCAGTGGGTGGAACGGGTTGATGCCGGTGAACTCCAGCGCGGCTTTCTCCAGGTTGGCGCCGGGAAAGGGCGCCACGTGCGAGTGAAAGCTCTCGTTGGGGTGCAGCAGGCCGTTTTCGTCCTGTGCAATCGTGACGGCGGCAATCTCCAGCAATCCATCGGTGGCGCAGTTGAAGCCACCTGTTTCAACATCAATGACGACCGGGAAAAATCCGCGGAAACGCTCTGCCAGTGGCCTTACGGGATGATGGCTCACGGCTGTACGCGCCAGCTGATCTGGCCGCCGGCCCGGATGGGCACCACGACAGTATCACCGAAGGGGTAGGACTCCGGCACGTTCCACGATTCCTTGACCAGCGTGATCGTGTCGGTGTGGCGCGGCAGGCGATAGAAGTCCGGACCGTTGAAGCTGGCGAAACCCTCCAGCTTGTCGAGTGCCCCGGCAGCTTCGAAAGCCTCGGCATACAGTTCGATGGCGGCATGCGCGGTGTAGGAGCCGGCACAGCCGCAGGCATTTTCCTTGGCGCCTTTGGCATGCGGTGCTGAATCCGTCCCCAGGAAGAATTTGGGCGAGCCCGACGTGGCGGCGGCAATCAGGGCTTCCTGATGCGTGCGGCGCTTCAGGATCGGCAGGCAGAAGTAGTGGGGGCGCACACCGCCGACCAGCATGTGGTTGCGGTTGAACAGCAGGTGGTGGGCGGTGATGGTGGCCGCTACGTTGGCCGGTGCGTCTTTCACGAACGCCGCGGCATCGGCCGTGGTGATGTGCTCCAGCACGACGCGCAATTGCGGCAGGCGCTGTACCAGCGGCATCAGGATGGTGTCGAGGAAGACCTTTTCGCGATCAAAGATGTCGACATCGCCATGGGTGACTTCGCCATGGATGAGCAGGGGCATGCCTACTTCGGCCATTTTTTCCAGGACTGCTCGGACATTGTCGATGGAAGTGACGCCGGAGTCCGAGTTGGTAGTGGCACCGGCGGGGTAGAGCTTGACGGCATGGACAAACCCCGAGGCCTTGGCGGTCTGGATGTCGGCCGGGGTGGTGCTGTCGGTAAGGTAGAGCACCATCAGCGGTTCGAAGCGGGAGCCCTTCGGCCGGGCCGCGAGGATGCGCTCGCGGTAGGCGCCGGCTTCGGCGGTGGTGCGGGCAGGCGGCACCAGGTTGGGCATGACGATCGCACGACCGAAGTAGCGGGACATGGCGCCCACGGTGTCGGGCAGCATGGCGCCGTCGCGCAGGTGTACATGCCAGTCATCAGGGCGAACGATAGTCAGGTGTGTCATGGTGGCTCCTTCAGGGGCCGCAAGTTTATCAGGCGGGTGTCTGTCCCCCAACTGTTCCCGGCGTACGGCATTGCCCGGCGCCGTTTCTCTGTTGCCACTGGTCGGTGTTCCATTGTCGCTGGGGGGAGGCGATGGCAAAGTCCCGCCGCCTTCAAGGATGCAACGGGTTACAATATGAGTAGCTTCACATTGGTGCCGGTTGCTGTACTGCCCCCAAGGACGTGGTTGCGATGACAGTTTCGCCTGAGAACCCTATTGATGCCGGCATCGAGCAGATCCGGTACCTGCTGGAAAAGAACCATCCCTTCCTGCGCTTCCCGCGCGGACTGGAGGGGGCTTTCCGCCGGCACGTGCAGCAGCGCTCCATTGCTCTGCTGACCTATGCCTGGTGGGTCATTGTTTCGTTTTACTTTTTCCTGGGCGTGATGACCTGGACCCAGCTGCAAACCTACTCCGATCCGTCCTATCTGCCGGATAACGAAAGGGTGTGGTGGGCGATCTTCCTGGTGGAGGGGGCGGTCATTGCCGCACTGCTCATGCTGCCCCGGCTTCCCCGGCTGGATCGCTGGTACCGCTATTACGTGTTGCTGATTGCCATGGTGTCGGTCTCGACAATCATCATCGGGACGTCAGCCTTTCCGGATTCGTTCTTCAACCAGCATTCCAGCTACGTCGTCATTCTGGTCATTGCCATCATCTACGGGATTGGCGGCTTGCGCCTGGTGCCGGCAATGGCGGCGTGCATCAGTGCTGCCGTGATTAGCGTTGGCGTTATTCATTGGTATGACCTCTGGTACAACTGGGGTCATTTCAGCCAGTACGTGGTGTTGGCCAACACCGTGGGCATGTTGCTCGGCTACCTGCTGGAGCATCGTGACCGCACCATGTTCCTGCAGTCGGAACTGCTGGAGCTGGAAAAGCGCAAGACGGACGAGTTGTCGCAGGAGTTCAATCGCCTGTCCCGCGAAGATGCCCTGACCGGGCTGGCCAACCGTCGCCACTTCAACGAGGTGTTCCAGCAGGAATGGGATCGTGCACGTCGTGACAGGCGGCCGGTAGCCCTGATCTTCGTGGACGTGGATCACTTCAAGCCGTTCAATGACACCCATGGCCATGTCGAGGGTGACAAGGCGCTGGCGCTGGTCGGGGTGGCCCTGAAGACAGTCTTGCGGCGTTCGGGCGATATTGCGGCACGCTATGGTGGAGAGGAGTTCGTCCTGCTGCTCCCGGGGACGGGGCTGGATGGCGCCCGCGAGGTGGCGCTTCAGGTGGCTCGGGGCATCCGCACCCTGGCTATTCCCCATGGGGCATCCAGTGTGGCCAGTCACGTCACGGTGAGCATGGGGGTGGCAGCGCAGCAGCCGGACGGTGACCTGCGCGGGACGCAGTTGCTGGCCGCGGCTGATGAAGCGGTGTATGCCGCCAAAGAGGCAGGCCGCAACTGCATCATGACGGTACGGCCGGATGGCACCCTCGACCCGGAGCCGCTGCGCCTGTCCTGATCCTTCTTTTCCGCCTATGCCCCTGCGGGGGCATAGCGTAGAATACGCGCCTCATTTTCCCCTTCCTTGCTTTGGGATACGCCATGTCCGCCATCAAGAAAGTCGTGCTTGCCTACTCGGGCGGCCTCGATACCTCCGTCATCGTCCGCTGGCTGCAGGACCACTACCAGTGCGAGATCGTCACCTTCACGGCCGACCTGGGCCAGGGTGAGGAAGTGGAGCCGGCCCGTGCCAAGGCGCAGGCGATGGGCATCAAGGACATCTACATCGAGGACCTGCGCGAAGAGTTCGTGCGCGACTTCGTGTACCCGATGTTCCGCGCCAATACCATCTATGAAGGCGAGTACCTGCTGGGCACGTCCATCGCCCGTCCGCTGATCGCCAAGCGCCTGATCGAGATCGCCAACGAGACCGGTGCCGATGCCATCTCCCACGGTGCCACCGGCAAGGGTAACGACCAGGTGCGTTTCGAGCTGGGTGCATACGCGCTGAAGCCGGGCGTGAAGGTGATCGCGCCGTGGCGCGAGTGGGACCTGACCTCCCGTGAAACGCTGATGGCCTATGCCAAAGAGCGCGACATCCCGATCGATTTCAGCAAGGCCGGCAAGAAGTCCCCGTACTCCATGGATGCCAACCTGCTGCACATCTCCTATGAAGGCGGCGTGCTGGAAGACACCTGGACCGAGCACGAAGAAGACATGTGGCGCTGGACCGTGAGCCCGGAAAAGGCTCCGGACGTGCCGACCTACCTTGAGCTGACCTATGAGCGCGGCGACATCGTGGCCATCAACGGCGAACGCATGAGCCCGGCCACTGTGCTGACTTACCTGAACAAGGTGGGCGGCGAAAACGGCATCGGTCGTCTCGACCTGGTGGAAAACCGTTATGTGGGCATGAAGTCGCGCGGCTGCTACGAAACTCCGGGTGGCACCATCATGATGAAGGGTCACCGTGCCATCGAATCCATCACGCTGGACCGTGAAGTGGCCCACCTGAAGGACGAGCTGATGCCGAAATACGCCAGCCTGATCTACAACGGCTACTGGTGGAGCCCTGAGCGCCTGATGCTGCAGACCATGATCGACGAGTCCCAGGTCAACGTGAACGGCGTCGTTCGTCTCAAGCTGTACAAGGGCAACGTCATCGTCACCGGCCGCAAGTCTGACAGCTCGCTGTTCGATACCCGCATCTCTACCTTTGAGGATGACGGCGGCGCCTACAACCAGAAGGACGCGGAAGGCTTCATCAAGCTGAATGCCCTGCGCATGCGTATTGCCGCCAACAATGGCCGCAAGCTGCTGAAGTGAGGTGGTTGCCTCGGGGCGCACCGTGGTGATGTACGTGTTGTCCTGATTCTGCCAGCGGGCCGCCTTGTGCGGCCCGTTTGCATTCAGGCATGGCCGGTCAGGTGGGAGATGGCTGCGGGCTGGTTGAGGTGGTCGACTGTTGTGCTAGCCTCGCACAGCAGTCCCGGGAGTGGTGCCTGATGAGTGATGCCGACATTTCGTCAATCGAGCGGGAAGAAAGCCTGAGGCGTCTGGCTGAGCTGGTACTGGAGCTGGGCAGCGAGCAGCCGGTAGGGCAGCCACGCAAGCGGGAAGCGGCCCGTTCGTTCGCCCGAACCCAGATCCTTATCCATGCCATGTCGGTCTTTAATCGGCGCGGGCTGGAGGAGACCTCGGTCCAGGACCTGCTGGATGCGGCAACCATCTCTCGCCGGACGTTCTACAAGTATTTCACCGGCAAGCTGGATGTGCTGGAAAGCATCTTTGTGCTGGCCTGCCGCGTGATGCTGGCCCGTTTCGAGGCCGAGCTGCCGGCCACCCGTACCCGCCAAGAGTTGCTGGCCGCCGTGGTACGCATCTATTTCGACTACCAGTTCAGCGTGGGCCGCATCGTTGGCATCATGCTGGAAGAGTCGCTGCGTTCCTCGTCACCACTGGCTCCCCATCGTCAGCAGTTGCTCGACAAGGTGGTGGTGTTGTTGCAGCGTGAATTTTCGCGGCTGGGCTTGCCGGCGCAGGAGTACTGGCAGCTCATGGGGCTGCTCTGGGCCCTGGAAGGGGCGTCCATGCAGCTGTTGACGGGGCCGGCTACGTCTGATGATGATGTCGAGGCCTGCCGGCGGGGTATGCTGTCGTTGTGGCAGCAAGGCATCACGGCCTGATGCCGGGTGTCCGCTAGAATCGGTGAAAGAATCATGAATACGACTGATGGCACCCAGGTGCCGGAAAGCAAGATCGAGAAGGTGATTGCCGAGCGCTTCATCATCTGCCGCATGAAGACAGGCGAAATGCGCATTGTTCGCCTGCAGATCGGCCTGCCGTTGCCGCTCAATGAAGACGGCACGAGCTGGGAGTGCGAGGTGGCGCTGGCCGGGCTGTACCCTGGCATGCCCAAGGTGCCTGGCGTGGATTCGCTGCAGTGCATGAATCTGGCCATTGGCCTGATCCGGCAGGCGCTTGAGAAGTTCATGGAGAACGGCGGCCAGATTTACTGGCGGGATGGTTCTGGTCCCATCGGTCTCATGGATCTCTTTTCCTGATGAGCGACTCATTGCTGCCTGGCCGCTACCGCCATTACAAAGGCAAAGAATATGCGGTCGCGGGTGTTGCCCGCCATTCCGAGACGGAAGAGCCGATGGTGGTGTACCAGACGCTCTATGGAAAGTTTGACTGGTGGGTAAGGCCGCTGGCCATGTTTCGTGAAGATGTCATGGTGGACGGCAGGCCATGCCCCCGATTTCAATATGTTGGCCCCTTGCCCGGGGCCGCGCTGCCCTTGCTGAAGAGTGAAGTGTCATGAGAATCCTGCATACGATGTTGCGTGTGGGCGACCTGGAGCGGTCGCTGCGGTTTTACACGGAAGTGCTCGACATGAAGGTGTTGCGCCGGCAGGACTATCCTGAAGGCCGGTTCACGCTGGCGTTTGTGGGGTATCAGGCTGAATCGGAAGGCGCGGTGCTCGAACTGACGCACAACTGGGATACGTCGTCCTACGATCTGGGCTCCGCGTACGGCCACATCGCTATTGAGGTGGATGACGCGGCAGCGGCCTGTGCCCGTGTGGACGAGCGCGGCGGCAAGGTGACGCGGCCAGCGGGCCCCATGAAGCATGGCACAACGGTCATTGCCTTCGTCGAGGATCCCGATGGCTACAAGATCGAGTTCATCCAGAAGAAGGCGCCATGAAGCTTCGCATGATGTCGCGGGATCTGCTGGCCCACAAACTGAAAGCGATGGCCGTCAGTCTGACGGTGTTCGTCTTCTTCGCAGGCATGTTGCTCCTGCTCAACTACGGGGTGCTGTATCCCGACTTCCTGTTTGCGCTGGATGGAGGCCTTCAGGGGCTGCAACTGGTACTGGCGGTAGACCTGGTGCTGGGGCCGCTGCTGGCTTTCGTCATTTATAACCATGAAAAGCCGCGCCGTGAGCAGATCATGGATATCGGCCTGGTGGCCATCATCCAGTTTTCGGCCATGGTCTGGGGCAGCTACCAGGTCTGGAGCCAACGCCCGGTCGCCGTCGTGTTTGGCGATGGCCGTTTCGTGTCAATCACGGTAGACAGCATCGAGCCGCAGGAAAAGACACCCGAGGATTTGCAGGTATTTTCCGACCGGGAGCCGCCATTCATTTATCGCCGTGATCCGTTGGGTGAGGAAGAAATGGGACGCATGGCGTATACCATGCTGAACCGCTTCATCCATCTGGAGGCACAGGTGTGGCTGTTTGAGCCGTTTGCCGAAAATCATGACAAGGTGTTTGCCAGAAGCACTGCTGTGCGCGCCTGGCTGGAGTCGTCGGAAAAGGATCGTTGGGCGGCTTGGCGAGCGGCAAACGAGTCGGTGCTGCCCGAGCGCTGCCGGTTTGCCTTGTTTCAGGGGCGTTATGGCAATGGCGTTCTGATTTTCAATGCGGAAGGGCTGTACCTTGATTACGTTCCGCTGTCGGGGGATCTGCCCAATCCTGACAAGATCGCGGAGCCGGCAGCTTAGTCCACAAACCGCATCGACAAGTCGATGGCCTTCAGGTCCTTTGTGAGGGCGCCCATCGAAATGTAGTCGACACCTGTTTCGGCAATTTGCCGCAGGTTGCCGGCGTGTATGCCGCCGGAGGCCTCCAGCTTGGCGCGGTCGGCGGTGTGCTTCACGGCGGCCCGCATGTCTTCCAGACTGAAGTTGTCGAGCATGATGATGTCGGCGCCGGCCGCCAGGGCTTCATCCAGTTGTCCGGCATTTTCCACTTCGACTTCGACCGGCTTGCCCGGGGCGAGCTGGTGTGCCTGGGCAACGGCAGCGGCAATGCTGCCGGCAGCCATGATGTGGTTTTCCTTGATCAGGAAGGCATCAAACAGGCCGATACGATGGTTCTGCCCGCCGCCAATGCCTACCGCATACTTCTGGGCAATGCGTAGGCCCGGCAAGGTCTTGCGCGTGTCCAGCAGGCGTGTGCGGGTACCGTCCAGCTGCTTTACCAGCTCTCTGACCGTGGTGGCAACGCCGGACAAGGTCTGTACGAAGTTCAACAAGGTGCGCTCAACGGTCAACAGCGACCGGGAGGAACCGGTCATCTCGAAAACCGTACCGTTTGGCGCGATTTCAGCGCCTTCCGTCACTGGCCACTGAAGAGTGATTTCCGGATCCAGTCGATGACAGGTAGCCTCTACCCACGGCCGTCCTGCCAACACCATTTTCTCTCGCGTAATGACGCGTGCACGGGAGCGCGCGGTGGCGGGGATAAGGCCTGCCGTGATGTCGCCGCTGCCGATGTCCTCGTCGAGGGCGGCCGTCACGTTGCGGTCAATGGCGTCTTTCAGCAGTGCGTCGGGGATCATGTCAGGGGCTCCGTCAATCGCCGAAGTATAGGGCGAACCACTTCACAAAAAAACGGGATGAAGGTCTACCTTTATTGAACCGTGTTTCCCCGGTCGGGAATCATGGGTAACCTACAACAAGAATCTGATGCGGTAACCGGGCGGTTTTTATGGTGGATAACCTCAGGGCGGGCGTAGCCAGCGCCAGCCAGACGCGTGGCCAGGCTCCCGCGGTGCTGGAGGGCGTGCGCGAGCATAGCCTGCAGAGGCTGAATGACCTCCTGAAGGGCATGTTTGATGCCCTTGGTGCCACGCTGATGGACATGTCGCGCAGTTTGCCGGAAGCCGAACAGCAGCCTTATATGGATCTGCTGCCTGCGGTTCGTAGCAGTCGTGCCGCCATGGAGGGACGGTTTGCCGCATCCATGGCATCGGCGTTCGCTGCAGTGCTGAAGGAGGGTAGCAAGTCGTCCGGTCAGGGGTTGGGGTCGATCGATTTCAGTACCCTGAGTCTGGTGGATGAAGAAGAGATGGATGTCACGGTGGCCATCGACGCCATCGTGGCGAGGTGCCGCCTCGATTTTGCCGCAACGCTGGGGTTGCTCAGGAAGCGCTTTTCCCATCTGCTGCCCAAGGTGGAAATGACCGAACGCGGCTTGCCGCTGGACCCCGGGGCGGTCGCCGATGCCTTCAAGGATGCCTTGAAGCTGCTGGCAGAAGTATCTACCCAGGAAAGGCTTATCCTGCTCAAGATTTTCCAGGTGCAGGTGATGGGTGGCTTGGGCGAGGTGGTGGACGAGGCGAATCAGCAGCTGATTGATGCCGGCGTGCTGCCCGAGTTGAAGCTGGCGGCACCGTCCCGTAAGCCGGACAGTCCCAAGCCTGCCGGAGCCAAGCCCGGCGACAAGCCAGAGAAGAAGGCACCGGATACCGAAGAGGTGTTTTCCTACCTGCAGGGCATGCTGTCCATGGGTGGCGGGCTGGCGCCCGGGCAGATGGTGCCGGGCGCGCAGTACCATGGCGGCCAGTACGTCGGGGGCGGTGGCATCGGGGTGCTGCCGGCGGATGCCGTGGGCGGTAGCGTGGCGGCCGTGCCGATTGCTCCCTTGCATATTGCGCCCACCGCCGTCGTGCAGACAGTCGCGACACCGGAGCTGGTGTCCCTTTTGTCAAAACTTCAGGAGTTGCAGCCATCGGCGCCGCTGAAGGACGACGCGTCCTCGCCATCGGTGGGCGAGGTGCGCGAGTCCATCCGGGGGAACCTGCGTTCCGATGACGTGGCGGTAGAGGCGGTCAAGCAGGCGGACGAAGATGTCATCAATCTCGTGTCCATGCTGTTTGACTTCATCCTGGATGACGATGATCTGCCGACGGCGATGAAGGCCCTGATCGGTCGCCTGCAAATTCCCCTGCTCAAGGTGGCCATTCTCGACAAGAGCTTTTTCAATGCGGAGACGCATCCGGCGCGGCGCCTGCTCAATGCCCTGGCCAAGGCTGGTATCGGCTGGAGCAGCCGGGATGCCGGGGGTGACGCACTCTACGCCAAGATCGAGGAGGTGGTGTTCCGCATCCTCAACGAGTTCATAGATGATCTCTCGCTGTTCGGTGAATTGCTGGAGGACTTCACGGCTTTCCACGAGCAGCAGCATCAGCGCGAAGAGACGCTGGACCGTCGTACGCGTGAGACCGAAGAAGGCAAGGCACGGGCCGAGTTGGCGCGGGCCATGGTGCAACAGACCCTGAACCGTCGCATGACCGGTCGCCAGTTGCCGCTGGTGGTGGTCAAGCTCATGCAGGATGCCTGGCGCAATGTGCTGTATATCCACTGCCTCAAAGACGGGACCGATTCCGAGGTATGGAAGCAGGCGGTGAAGGTGGTGGACGCGCTGGTGTGGAGTGTGCAGCCGCAGCCGGGTATCGAGTGGCAGAACCGCCTGAAGGACGTGGCACCCAAGCTGTCCAACAGCATCAAGAAGGGATTGGCGGCGGTCAATTATGATCCGCTGGCAACGGAGACCATGCTGCGTGAACTGATGCAGGTGCACATGGGCATGCTCAAGGGGCAGGATACCCCCATGGTGAGCGTGGTGGCGTCCGGTGCAGCATCCGCTGCAACGCCGGGGCAGGTCGAGGCCAAGGATGTGTCGTCGACCGATGCGTCGTCCGTGGCCTCGGTGGTGATGCCGGAAGCGCCTCCGGTGGAGGCAGAG
>JBKHWB010000073.1:0-10313 GCA_046566745.1 Gammaproteobacteria bacterium | reverse complement strand
CCTGGAGCCGGTCTGGTTTGCACGCATTATCCGCAAGCTGGAGGCTGCACATGTGCCAGAGGGAGCGTCGGCCGATAAGGCACCGACGGGCTGGCTGCAAAGTCATCCGGCCAGCGAGGAGCGGGCAAGGCATGCCGAGGGTTTTCGCGCCCTTCAGTAAGCCGTGGTCGTTGCATTCTGCCCGCGCAGCCCCAGGAAAGAAAAAACCCGGCCAGTGCCGGGTTTTTCGTAAGTGCAGGGGTCAGGCCTGGCGGCGCAGGAATCCCGACAGCTCCTCGTCCGGCACCGGTCGGCTGAGCAGGTAGCCCTGGATGTAGTCGCAGCCCTCGCGCACGAGGAAGTCCATGTGCACCTGCGTTTCCACGCCTTCGGCCACCACGTCCATGCCCATGGTGTGGGCCATGGCGATGATGGCGCGGGTGATGGCCTCATCGTCGGCACTGGTGCCGATGTCGCGCACGAAGGCCTGGTCAATCTTGAGCGTGTCGATGGGGAAGCGTTTCAGGTAGCTGAGTGAAGAGTACCCGGTGCCGAAGTCGTCCAGCGAGATGCGTACACCCATGCGGCGCAGCGTCTGCAGCATCTCCAGCACGTCGTTGCCGTCATCCATCAGGGAGGATTCGGTCAGCTCCAGGTCGAGCAGGTGGGCATCCAGACCGGTGTTGTCGAGGACGCGCTGCACCAGTTGCACCAGATTGCCCTTGCGAACCTGTTGCGCAGGAATGTTGACGGCCGTATGGATTTCGCCGAGGCCGGCTTCCCGCCACATTTGCGCCTGGCGACAGGCCTTGTCCATGACCAGCTCGCCGATGGCCGAGACCAGGCCGGTTTCCTCGGCCAGCGGAATGAATTCGCTGGGATAGAGCAGGCCCAGGGTCGGGTGGTTCCAGCGCACCAGTGCTTCCACGCCGACGATGCGGTTGGTGGCGAGATGCAGCTTGGGCTGGTAGTGCACCACGAACTCGTCACGGAAGATGGCCTTGCGCAGGCTGTTTTCCAGGTTGAGCTGTTCGATGGAGGCGACGCGCAGGTCCGACGTGTAGAACTTGGTGGTGTTGCCACCCAGACGCTTGGCCTGGTGCATGGCGATGTCGGCGTGGTTGAGCAGCACCTGCAGTTCGCGGCCGTTCTCCGGGAACACCGAGATGCCGATGGAGGCGCCCAGCAGCAGTTCGTGTTCGTTGATGCGGAAAGGGCGGCGCAGTTCGGCAATGATGCGTTCGCAGTAGTGCTCCAGTGCGGCACGGTCCTGGTAGGCATCAATGATGATGGTGAACTCGTCGCCGCCGATGCGCGAGATGGTGTCGACGTTGGCATTGACCGAGCTGATACGCTTGGCTGCCTTCTTCAGCAGTTCGTCACCGACTTCATGGCCCAGCGTGTCGTTGATCTGGCGGAAGCGGTCAAGGTCGATGTAGAGCAGCGCCACTTGCGTGTTGCGGTCACGCGCCTGCGAAATGGCGGCGTGCAGGCGGTCGCGGAACAGGTTGCGGTTGGCGAAACCGGTGAGCTTGTCGTAGTTGGACAGGTAACGCAGGCGCTCTTCGGCTTCGCGTCGCGACGTGAGGTCGTTGAAAATCCCGATGTAGTGCGTGATCTCGTTGTTGTCGTTGCGCACGTTGGTGATGTGCAACCACTCCGGAAAGGCTTCACCGCTCTTGCGGTATTCGGTGAACTCGCCTTGCCATTCGCCCTTCTGCTCCAGTGCACTGGTGATCTGCAGGTACATGGCGTGGACTTCGGGATAGTTGGGCCGCGCCTCGGTGAGCCGCATACCCACGGTTTCCGACTCGGTATAGCCGGTGATCTGGGTGAAACCGGGATTGACCGAGATGACACGGAAGTCAAGATCCATGATGAAGATGGCTTCGGCGGCCTGGTGGAACACGGAAGCGGACAGGCGCAGCCGCTCTTCCAGTTCGCGCTCCTTGGTGATGTCGCGGCACGTACCGATCATGCGGATGGCGCGCCCTTCGTCGTTCCAGGCCACGACCCGACCGTTGTCCTCCACCCAGATCCAGTGCCCGCGACGGTGGCGCATGCGGTACTGCACGTTGTAGATCGGGGTGCGCTTGCGCAGGTGCTGGACGATGGCCTTCTTGACCTTGAGGTAGTCGTCCGGATGTACCAGCGGCTTGAGGTGGCCCATGAAGCCGGTCAGCTCCTTGCTCGAGTAGCCCAGCAGCTGCTCGAAGTTGGAGTGGTAGATGTCATCGGTAGGCAGGTTCCAGTCCCACAGGCCGATGCCGGAGGCATCAATGGCCAGGGACAGGCGCTCCTGGCTCTGGCGCAAGGCATCGTTCAGGGTGGACAGGGCCTGGGTACGCTCGTTGACCTTGCGCTCCAGGTTGTCGTTCATCTCCTGCATGCGCACTTCAGCATTCTTGCGGTCGTAGATTTCCAGCGCCAGCTTCTGGTTGATGGCTTCCATTTCCGCCTTGGAGCCTTCCAGGTAGCGGATGAGGTCTTCATTGTTGACGCGCAACTGCAGCGAGGAGTGCGTGGTGACGTTGATGCGCCGGCTGCTGACGATGAGGAACATGGAGAGCAGCGCGCCGATACCGACCGTGGCGTAGGCGGTTGGCGAGGGGTTGAGCAGGACATGAACCAGGCCCGGCAGCAGGGTGCTGGCCAGGAACATCAGGAAGGAGGGGAAGTGGGCCGAGTAGCAGGCCATGGCCGCGATGCACTGGCTGGCCACGAGGGCGCCAAACAGCGCCTGCCGGTAATAGATCTCGCTGTCGCCCGGGAACAGCTCCGGATTGAACAGCATGGTGGCGGCGCCCCAGAAGCCGCCGGTGATGGCGGCCGACAGCGCCACCAGGGTACGCATGCGCGCGGGGTTGTCGATGATGTTGTTGCGCACCTGCCAGATCACCACCACGCGCACCAGCATGAAGGCGATGAACACGCCCAGCCAGGTCTGCAGGTGCAGATGGGGAACGGCCGGGTCGTCCCAGTACAGGGCGACCGTGGCAAACGCGGAAATCACGGAAATGACGATGAAGGCCGGCAGCTGGTCATAGATCAGCCGGGTCTTCATGACGTCCAGGCTGTCGGACGCCTTGGGTGGCGGGACCGCCGGCGCACGCTGTCGAGCGGTCGCGCCGGGGTGGTCGTTGTCGCGCTTCACGGACATACGAGAACTGCTCCCGTTGTACTTCTTATTATGGAGGGCGTCCGTGGCCAGGCGAGATGTGAATCTTTTCACATGTCAGAAGGGGTCAAGATACCAACCCTGCGACACTTTGTTAACCCACCGGCGACGGACTGGTTCGGCTTTTCCTTGCCATAACAACATCTTGTGGTTACTCCCGGGCGACAACACAAGAAATCGAGATCATTTCTGTAATCAAACTACGCCCAGCTCCTTTAGAATAGTGCGATGAACCTCACAAACCCGACCAGTGGTCTGAACCCGGCACAAATGGCCGCCGTGATGTCCGATGCGCAGCACCTGCTGGTGCTGGCGGGCGCCGGCTCCGGCAAGACCCGGGTGTTGACCACCCGCATCGCCTGGTTCTGCCAGGAACACGGCCTGTCCCCCTGGAGTATCCTGGCCGTTACCTTCACCAACAAGGCGGCGGCCGAGATGCGCCACCGCCTGGAAACCCTGCTCGGCATTCCGACCCAGGCGCTTTGGGTGGGCACCTTCCACGGGCTGGCCCACCGCTTCCTGCGCACCCACTGGGCCGAAGCCGGGCTGCCACAGAACTTCCAGATCCTGGACAGCGACGACCAGGTGCGCCTGCTCAAGCGCGTCATCCGCGAGCTCAACCTGGATGAGGACAAGTGGCCGGCGCGCCAGGCCGCCTGGTTCATCAACGGCCAGAAGGATGAAGGCCACCGGCCGTCCCACATCCAGCACAACGGCGACCTGTTCCTCGCCACCATGACGCGCATCTACCAAGCCTATGAAGAAGCCTGCGCCCGCGGTGGCATGCTCGATTTTGCCGAGCTGCTGTTGCGCAGTCATGAGCTGTGGCTGAAAGAGCCTCGTCTTTTGCAGCATTACCAGAGTCGCTTCCGCCATATTCTGGTGGACGAGTTCCAGGACACCAATGCGGTGCAGTATGCCTGGCTCAGGATGCTGGCCGGCAAGGATGGCATGCTCACGGTGGTCGGCGACGACGACCAGTCCATCTATGGCTGGCGTGGCGCGAAGATCGAGAACATCCGCGAGTTCCAGCGCGACTATCCCGACGCCGATGTGATCCGCCTGGAACAGAATTACCGTTCTACCGGCACCATTCTCGCCGCGGCGAATGCCGTCATCGCGCACAATAGCGACCGGCTTGGCAAGGAGCTGTGGACCGAGGGCACCGAGGGCACGCCGATCCGCTTGTACACCGCCTTCAACGATCTCGACGAGGCCCAGTACATCGTGCGCGAAATCGGGCAGGCCGTGAGCCGCGGCATGCTGCGCCGCGAGATTGCCGTGCTCTACCGTTCCAATGCGCAGTCGCGCGTGCTGGAAGAAGCGCTGATCCGGGCACAGATGCCGTACCGCATCCATGGCGGCTTGCGATTTTTCGAGCGCGCGGAAATCCGCAATGCCGTGGCCTATCTGCGCCTGATCGCCAATCCGCATGACGACACCGCGTTCGAGCGCGTGGTCAACCTGCCCGTGCGCGGCATCGGCGACAAGAGCATGGATGCCCTGCGCGCACTGGCGCGTGAACTCGGTGTGTCGCTGTGGCGCACGGTGGAGCGGGCGCATGCTGACAATCTTTTGCCGGGCAGCGTGATCAGCAAGCTGTGCGTGTTTGTCGATCTCATCCGTGACCTGGAGCGCAAGACGGCCGATGTGCCGCTGCACGAACGCGTGGATGCGGTGATACAGGACAGCGGCCTCTGGACCTATCACGAAAAGGAGAAGGGCGAGAAGGGCCAGACGCGACTGGAGAACCTGAAGGAACTCGTCGCTGCCTCGCGCGAATTCGAGTGGGACGAGGAGGAAGCGCCATCGGCACTGGCGGCATTTCTGGATCATGCTGCACTGGAAGCCGGCGAAGCGCAGGCCAGCGAGTTCGAGGATGCCGTGCAATTGATGACGCTGCATTCGGCCAAGGGCCTGGAATTCCCGCTGGTATTTCTGGCCGGCATGGAAGAGGGATTGTTCCCGCACGAAATGGCGCTGCAGGACAACAATCTCGAAGAAGAGCGGCGCCTCTGCTATGTCGGCATCACGCGGGCGATGAAGGAGCTGGTGCTGACCTATGCGGAAATCCGTCGTCTCTACGGTGACGAGAAGCACAATGCGCCGTCGCGTTTCCTGCGCGAAATCCCGGAGGCGCTGGTGCAGCCGATCCGGGCGGGACAGTCGCGTGGCGGCTTCAGCCTGCCGTCAAGTGCGATCAGCACGGCCCCTTCGCGTCTCGGCGGCAACGACGACGGCAATGGCGCCTACCGGCTGGGGCAGGCGGTTCGTCATCCGCGCTTTGGCGACGGTGTCATCCTCAAGTTCGAGGGCAGCGGGCCGAATGCGCGCATCCAGGTCAATTTCAACGAAGTGGGCAGCAAGTGGCTGGTGGCACAGTATGCTCGCCTGGAAAGCGTTTGACCTGCGGCACTTCTGCCGCGAGGCGGCCTGTGGGATGATCGGGCCATTCTGTCCAGGAGGGGTAATCATGAACATGCGTCATTCCGTAGTGACCGCGCTGGTGCTGGGACTGCTGGCGACCGGCGCCCAGGCCGTGCAGCCACCCAAGCTGAAGCCGGGCCTGTGGGAAATGCAGATGCAGGGCGGCCACATGGGCGGCCAGAAGGCGCCGGACATGGCCGAAATGAACAAGGCCATGCAGCAGATGCAGGCGCAGCTGGCGAAGATGCCACCGGAGCAGCGCAAGATGATCGAAGCGCAGATGGGCAACATGGGCGTGGCCATGAGCAACAGCGGTGGTATCCGTATCTGTCTGACCGAGGAAGACATCAAGCGTGATGCCATTCCGGTCAGTGACGGGAAGTGCACGAGCAAGATCAAGTCACGCACGGCCAGCCGCTGGGTGATGACGCATGCTTGTACCGACCCGGTGACGTCCGGTGAAGCCGAAGTGGTCTTTGAGGGCTCGCATGCATACCGGGTGAAGGCCAAGGGAACGGTCGTGCAGAACGGCAAGACGCAGCCCTACGAAATGGCCATGCGCATGCAGCATGTGTCGGCGGATTGCGGCAAGGTGAAGCCGGCATCGGAGGCTCAGAAAGCTTACGAGCAGAAGATTCAGCAAATGCAAAATCAGCCTCGTCCCCAGCGCTGAGCAATGGCGGCAAACGAAAACGGGAGCGCAGGCTCCCGTTTTTTTGCCTAGATACTGGCGCGATAGACTTCGAGCAGCGAGGCCTTTCCGCTGCGCGCGTAGTCGAGGCCGTGGGCAATGAGTGGCCGCATGCCGGCCTGCAGGGCGATGGCGCGCAATTCGCTGCCGGTCATGTTGTCGTGCAGCGCATTGCGCACGGTCTCGTCAATCACGAACAACTCGTAGATCGCGGCACGACCGTGGAAGCCGGTATGGTCGCAGGCCTCGCAGCCGCGCCCGTGGTGAAATACTTCGTCGTCCTTCAGGCCGATGTTGCGCCGCACGAGTGCCGGCACGTCTTCCACGTCCAGGCAGTGCGGGCAGTTCAGACGGATCAGGCGCTGGCCGAGAATGCCGATAACCGCCGACTTGATGAGATAGGCCGACATGCCCATTTCCTGCAGCCGGATGAGCGCACTGGGGGCATCAATCGTGTGCAGCGTGGACAACACCAGGTGGCCGGTGAGCGCTGCGTCGAGTGCAATCTTGCAGGTTTCGGCGTCGCGGATTTCCCCGACCATGATGACATCGGGGTCGTGGCGCAGGATGTGGCGCAGCGTCTGCGGAAAACCGAAGCCGATCTGCTCCTGCAGCTGGATCTGCGTCATGCCCGCCAGTTCGTACTCGACCGGATCTTCCACCGTGACCACGTTGATGCTGTCGTCATGGATTTCCTGCAGCGCGGCATAAAGCGTCGTGGTCTTGCCGGAGCCGGTGGGGCCGGTGACGAGCAAGAGGCCGTTGCTGCGATGCACCAGGTCGAGGAAACGCTGCTCGTCCTCGGCAGAAAAACCGATGCTGTGGACATCCCGCAGGCCGACCTGCTTGTTGAGGATGCGCAACACCACGCTTTCGCCATGGCTGGTCGGGATGATGGAGACGCGGATGTCAATTTCCTGCTGCATGAACGTGGCCTTCATGTGCCCGTCTTGCGGCAGCCGGCGCTCGGTGATGTTGAGTGTGCTGAGGATCTTGATACGGCTGACCACCGGCGGCAGCAGCTTGTGCGGCAGTTGCTTGACCGGGATGAGGGTGCCGTCGATGCGGTAGTAGATGTCGAAATGGTCGGCGGACGGACGCAGGTGAACGTCGGAGGCATGACGGCGGATGGCATCCTGGATGACGGAGTTGACCAGTCGCACGATGGGGGCCTGCTTGGCCAGGTATTCGGCATCCCGCCACAGTTGCTGGTAGTCCTCGTGGCTGGTGACGCGCACCATGCTGTCGGCCGCGGCCAGGTCTTCGGCAAAGGTGTCGTAGTGCAGGAAAATGGCGGCCTGGATGTCTTCCAGCGAGGCCAGCACGGGGAAGATGAAGGTGCCGGCCTGGAAGGACAGCTCCTGCAGGGCATCGTGCGTGGGCAGGGTGGGGCAGGCGACGACAAGACCGTCGTGGTGCAGCATGACGGGCATGACGCGGTGCTTGTGCACCAGCTCGGACGACAGGCGGTGGACCACCTGGTGGTCGATGTCGAGACGGGCCAGGCGCACGTTTGGTACGCCCATCAATTCGCTCAGCGCCATGCTCAGTGCCTCGCGGCTGAGTGCATGGTCGGCCACCAGCAGATCGCCCAATCGCTGGCCGGGCATCCGCTCCTGCCGGGCCAGCGCGCCCTGCAGCTGGGCCGGTGTGATCAGGCCTTGCTGAAGCAGGTAGCGACCCAGAGCGACACCGGAGTGGGGGTGCTCGTCGAGGGCGCTGCGCAAGGCGGCGACCGAGTCGATGAGGGGTATGCCGGCGGCGTGGGGGGCAGAGGCGGTTGTCATGGAGTCTCCCGGGTGATCCCTTCATTCTACGTCGAGCACCCGGCTGCCGGCGTGATCCCGTGCATGCAGTGGCCGGCGGCTCCCTGCCGCTGGTCGGCTGCCGTTTTGGCAGGTTTGTCTTCAGCCGTGTATGGAAGCGCAGGGTGGCGGGGGGCAGGAAGCAGAGGTGGCGCCGGGCCGGGGAGTGGCGTCGAGTAGAAAAGGCTTTGCAAATGTGCCCCGGCCTGACGTTATGGTGCGGTCAGGCCGGGGCAGGGACTCAGGGCAGGGAGGGCGTCTGGTCGCCGGGCGCGCCTTGGGCGGCCACGTTGCGGGTAGTGACTGCCGTATCGGGCAGGCCAATGGTACCCGCCACGGTGGCAGACGTGCCGAAGCGCTGGCCCGCCATGCGGAACTGGTTGCTGTAACCCTGCACCAGCAGGCCCAGCACTTCGCCTGGCTGCAGTTGCGTGCGGATGGCCGGCAGGCGAACCTCCTGCGCACCACGGCCAGCTCGTACCGGCATCACCTGCTGGTGCAGGACTTCATAGCTGCCGGAGCCCGGCCGCCATTTGGCCATGCGCAGGAACACCACGTTGCCGGGCTTGTTGGCGTTTTGCAGGTTGACGCGGATGACCGGCGTACCGGCTACCCAGCGGGTATTGTCTGTGGTCATCAGGGGAATGCGACCCGGCCGCAGCCAGCCATGACGGGGCTGCTGCCAGTCGGCGGGCAGGCGGGCCGGGACGAACCAGTTGGCCACATGATCGAGTGGTTTCAGCACCAGCTCGAAGAAGCCGTTCATGCCGCTACCCATGCGGGTGGCGGGCAGCGTCTGCCAGTGCAACTCGGTGTTGCCAGCGGCGGCGAGCGCATCGGTGGCCGTATCACCGGTGACGCAGTAGGTCGGCACCTGGGCCAGTGCGGCGGCATCGTAGCGCAGCTTGCCGTCCAGCCAGTGGTCGATGATGTCATCCGTTTTCAGCGACTGGCCGTTGCACGTGACATTGTTTTGCATGTGCCAGACGGGCATGCCGGGGGACCACTGCGACGACGGATTCAGGTGGCCGTCCTGGATGCCGATCAGGCGCACATCGCGACCGGCATCCAGGAAGCACTTGCGGGTAGCTTCCGCCTGGTCGAAGGAGAACAACACGTCACGAAAGCCCTGGAGCAGCAGCGCATCGGCGTAGGGTGCGCCGTCTTTGCCACACTGGTTGACCAGACTGTTCTCGCGCAGTTGCCGTCGCAGGTACGGGTCTCCCTTGGCGAACATTTCCTTCATCATGCCGGTGCTGACATTCATGCTCATGTGCGTGGGATTCATGGTGTAACCGGCTGCGGCCAGTACCAGGATCCAGTCGGTCTTGGGCACGCGGTTGGGCAGCAGGGCATGTTCCAGGTCGTACCAAGTGGTGACCGGCACGAGGGCGTCGATGCGCTTGTCCACGGTGGCGGCCATTAGCTGAGCGCCGCCACCGTAGGATTCGCCGATCATGCCCACGACCGGATCGTTGTCTTCATAGTCCAGCTGAAGGTAGCGCGACGCCCAGTCGATGATGCGTGACACATCGCGGCCTTCCTTGTCGCGGCGGATGAGGCCGATGTCGCCCTCACTGGCACCATGGCCACGCTGGTCGTAGCTGATCACCCAGTAGCCGCGCCGCCAGGCGCGTACCGCTGCTTCCCCGGTGGGCAACAGCTGCCCGTACAGCGACAGCGGACGCTTCATGCGCGACAGCCCGAAACCGTGGGCGTGGATCAGCAGTGGTGCCGTTTCGCCTTTGGTGAGATCAAGCGCGGGTTGCCACACCGTCATGCGGATCTTCGTGCCGTCCTCGGCCACGACTTCGGCCTGATAACGGGTGGCCTTCAGTTGGGAGCCGTTCTGCTTGGTCAGGCGGGGCGCTTCGGTGTGGAAGGTGGTGCAGCCGGCAAGCAGGCAGAGCAGAGTGGCCAGTAGCAGGCGGTTAAGCATGATTGTCATGAGTGTTCTCGCTGACGGATGGCGCATGTACGTCCCTGTGCATGCGCCATCCGGTTGTCATGTCTTCAGTTGGTGGGGATGCGCAGACTGACTTCGCTGCGCCAGGCGCCGGCCGGCAGGGCGACGCGGCCAAAGCCTTCGCCGCCAAAGCCGACGGTGGCTACGACGGGCGCACCACCACCGGAACCGAAATTGGCCGATTCGCCGAACAGAAGGTCATTGCTGATCGACAGGCTAGGCAGGCCGTCGGGGGCATTCTGGCCGGACACCAGATTGACGCGGCCG
>JBKHWB010000072.1:0-10550 GCA_046566745.1 Gammaproteobacteria bacterium | reverse complement strand
TCATGACAGAGGCCTCCCACGAGGCTTTTGTCGCTGGAGTGGCATCCATCCTGCGTCTGCCAGCATGGCAGGAGGACGCCTTTAAACAACAGCCCCGCACGAGCTGGACGTGTGTGGACCAAGCAAGCGATGCGCGAGCATCAGTAGGTTTTATTACATGAGTGAATCATTTGCCGCCCTCTTTGAAGAGAGCCTGAAAGGTCTGGATGTTGAACGGGGAGCCGTTATCAGCGGTACCGTGGTTGCCATTGATGATGATTGGGTAACTGTAGACACCGGCCTCAAGTCGGAAGGTGTGATTGCCCGCGAAGAGTTCCTGAACGATCGTCGTGAACTCGAAGTGGCCGTGGGCGATACGGTTGACGTTGTGGTTGACGCGCTGGACAACGGCATGGGTTACACCCTGCTGTCCCGCGAAAAGGCCAAGCGCGCCGAAACCTGGACTCGCCTCGAAAAGATTTTCGAGAACGGCGAAATCGTCAAGGGCATCATCTCCGGCAAGGTCAAGGGCGGCTTCACCGTGGACGTGGGCTCCATCCGCGCCTTCCTGCCCGGTTCATTGGTTGACATCCGTCCGATCCGCGACACTGCGCACCTCGAAGGCCGTGAGCTGGAATTCAAGCTCATCAAGCTGGATGCCAAGCGTAACAACGTGGTCGTGTCCCGCCGTGCCGTGATGGAAGCCGAGTCTTCCGCCGAGCGCGAAGCCCTGCTGGAAAACCTGCAGGAAGGCCAGGTGGTCAAGGGCATCATCAAGAACCTCACGGACTACGGTGCATTCGTGGATCTGGGTGGTATCGATGGTCTGCTGCACATCACCGACATGGCCTGGAAGCGTATCAAGCACCCGAGCGAAATCGTTGAAGTCGGCCAGGAAGTCACCGTCAAGGTGCTCAAGTTTGACCGCGAGCGTAACCGTGTTTCCCTGGGTCTGAAGCAGCTGGGTGAAGATCCGTGGCTGGCACTGATGGGCCGCTATCCGGAAGGCACTCGCGTCAAGGCCAAGATCACCAACCTGACCGATTACGGCTGCTTCGCTGAAATCGAAGAAGGTGTGGAAGGTCTGGTGCACGTGTCCGAGATGGATTGGACCAACAAGAACATCCATCCGTCCAAGGTCGTTCAGATCGGCGACGAAGTGGAAGTCATGGTGCTGGACATCGACGAAGAACGTCGTCGTATCTCTCTGGGTATCAAGCAGTGCAAGGAAAATCCGTGGGATGCCTTTGCCCGTACCCATGAGAAGGGCGAGAAGGTTGCCGGCAACATCAAGTCGATCACCGACTTCGGCATCTTCATCGGCCTGGAAGGCGGTATCGATGGTCTGGTTCACCTCTCCGACATCTCCTGGAACGAAACCGGCGAAGAAGCCGTGCGTCGTTACAAGAAGGGCGATGCCGTGGAAGCCACCATCCTGTCCGTGGATCCGGAACGCGAGCGTATTTCGCTGGGCATCAAGCAGCTCGAGCGTGACCCGTTCGGCGACTTTGTCGGTAGCCACGACAAGGGCGTGATCGTGAAGGGCAAGGTCAAGACCGTTGACGCCAAGGGCGCCACCATCGAAGTGATGGACGGTGTTGAAGCTTCCCTGCGCGCTTCCGAAATCAGCCGTGATCGCGTGGAAGACGCCACCAAGTTCCTGGCGGTCGGCCAGGAAATCGAAGCCAAGATCATCGGCATCGATCGCAAGTCCCGCGTCATCAACTTGTCCATCAAGGCCAAGGATGAAGTGGAAGAGCGTGAAGCAATCAACTCGCTGCGGGATCAGGAGCCGGAAGCGGCCGGTCCCAAGACCATCGGTGACTTGCTCAAGGCCGCCAAGGCAGCCCAGGGCAACTAAGTCGCGAGACTGGTTGTACGAGAAAAGCCCCGCATAGCGGGGCTTTTTTTTGGTTCATCGCCGGAATGTTGATCTTGCTGGCCGCTGTCGGAGTGGCCGGACTATTCCCTGTGGTCGATGCAGGCACACTTTATTGCATCATGAACCATTCTCTTGCAATGCCAACTCGGCAGTCTGTTCGGTAGGCTTCTCTGCAGAAGCAGATTTTTCCGTTTCTGGGGAGGCAGGGCTCCAGCTCCCCAGGCTGACGTGCTGGCTTTCCATGCGCCGATAGGACTGCTCTGGTGTTTCCGCGAGCAACAACCGGGCGGCGGCTTGACGACGGATCAGTGCTTCTGCGGATTCTTCCGATGCCGGCTCGCGGGCATTCAGCCAGCTGACGATGTCGGCCCAGACGGCGCCGCGACCAGCATCGTGCAGGGTGCAATGCGACATGCCCGGATAAACCTTGCGGGTCTTGTCTGTGCTGCCGGTTTTTTCCATCAGCAATCTACCCGAGCCTGACGTGGACACCAGATAGTCTTTATCTCCCTGCAACACGATGAAGGGCTCCTTGATGACGGCCATGTTGTCGCGAATCTTCGCGGCACCTTTGCCCAGGGCCGTGACATAGGAGGCTGCGATGGCGCTTCGGGTGAAATTGGGCTCCACCAGGATCTTCTGCCGGCTGAAGTCGTCAAAGATGGCCTTGCTCCATATCCAGGAAGCGGCGCTTTCGTTGTGCATGGGAAACAGCGGGGCATTGGGTGCCGCACGACCTGGCAGTCCTGCCATCCAGACCGATGGTGTCGCCAGCCAGTCGGGCAGGCGTGGGCCTACCTTGAAGTTCACATAGACGGGAGGCGCATTCAGGATCAGCCCCTTGAGCGGAAAACCACCATGGATGGCCGCTAGCAAGGCGACGCCAGCACCCAGGGACTCACCCTGCAGGTAAATCGGCTTGCCGGGATAGACCCGTTGCACTTCCGCGAAAGCCGGATTCAGGTCATCCACGTACTCGTCGTGGCTGCGCACGAAGGCGCGTCGGCCAAAGCCCTGGGACTGGCCCCAGCCGCGCATATCGAACGCAAACAGGGCATAGCCCTGGCTGGTCAGGTACTCGGCCCAGGGAGTGTAGGCGCCGGTGTGGGCAGCCGTGCCATGCAGCAGAATGACAACCGCCCTTGGCTCCGCCTGACTGGGTTTCCACCACTGACTGTAAAGGGTCAGTCCGTCGGCTGTCTTTAGAATACCCGGCGTGGCGCCTGGGTAGACGGAATACTGGCTGGGCAGCTTGCTGGGGGCGGGCAGGGATGTGCAGCCGCTAAGACCGAGGGCGAGCATCGCCAGCAGGGCTAGCATGTGGGTGAGGCGGTATTTCATGAGCGCTCCACTGGATGGTTTTATTGTGTCGGCACCGTTGCTCAAGACGCCGTCAGCCCGTCGGTGTCTGGACGAAGTGGCAGGCCTTGCTCGGGGACATTGTTTCTTTGGTATTGGAGGCCACTTTAAGGGGCTGACCTGCGAACAGGCGATGGCGGGAAACGACATCAATTGGCGTCAAGTGACATCCATCTGGCGAATTTGCCCAGATCCTCCATGGCGGCGTTGATGCCCGTCAGAGTTGCCTCCACGCGGTTCATGGCGCCACGGTCGGTATTTGCAGGCAATGACGGAAAGCGTGTTTGCCAATCCCGTTTTTTTGTGTTTAGAATCAGATTGTTACATCGGATATCCCCATCGTTCTCTAAAAAGCCTCTGTAACCCGATGAAAGAGGCCGTCGAATCCCTCAGGGAGTGTGGCAATGGCGCTGACCAAGTCCGAACTGATAGAACGCATTGTGGCCAAGCAGACCCTGCTGACGGCCAAGGATGTGGAGTTGGCGGTCAAGACCATCGTCGAGCAGATGTCCGAAACCCTGTCCACCGGTGGCCGCATCGAAATCCGCGGTTTTGGCAGCTTCTCGTTGCATTACCGGGAGCCGCGGGTCGGCCGTAACCCCAAGACGGGGGAGGCGGTGACCCTGGCCGGCAAGTATGTCCCTCATTTCAAGCCCGGCAAGGAGCTCAAGGATCGGGTTAACGAAAGCCTGCAGGAAGAAATGGCCGCCGAGGCGGCGGCTGCCGTCGCCATCAAACCGGCAGGAGCGTAAGCGTGACCTGGTTCGGCAAACTGTTTTATGTGGGCGGCTCGCTGCTGCTGCTGTTTGCCGGGCTGTGGCTGGTCGTGGTGAATGACCAGCATGTCTCACTCAACCTGCTGTTCATGGTGGTGTCTGACGCCAATGCGGGCGTCGTGGTGCTCGGCAGTTTCATCGTCGGCAGTCTTGTCGGCTTGCTGGTTGGCTTCAATCTCTTCGGGCTGCTCCAGCTGAAAGCCCGTCTGTACTGGCTGAAGCGCGAAGTTCGCCAGTTGCAGGATGCCTTGGGCAAGCAGCGCTGATTCACGCCTCGCCGTTTCCGGCTCAAGACTGCAGCCGCCGCCTTCCGGTACAATGCGGCCCCTGAGTGCAGGCTGCCGAGGTTGTTCCATGTCCACCCGTTCCCCCGTGATCGTCGCGCTTGATGTGGCGCATGCCAGTGATGCATTGGCGCTGGCCGATCAGCTGTCGCCCGGCGAATGCCGTCTCAAGGTGGGCAAGGAGCTGTTCACGTCGGCTGGCCCCGCCGTTGTAAGAGCACTTCAGGACAAGGGCTTTGAGTTGTTCCTGGATCTCAAGTTTCACGACATCCCCAACACCGTGGCGGCTGCCGTTGCCACGGCGGCCGATCTGGGCGTATGGATGGTGAACGTGCATGCCTCCGGAGGGCGCCGCATGATGACGGCCGCCCGGGAAAGGCTGGAAAAGGGTAACTACGCCACCCGACTGATTGCCGTGACCGTGCTGACCAGCATGGAGCGCCAGGACCTGGCCGAGATCGGCCTGGATATCGAACCGGTGGAGCAGGTGCGCCGCCTGGCAGCACTCACTGCGGACTGCGGACTGCACGGGGTCGTGTGTTCGGCACAGGAAGCCGCCATGCTAAGGGCCCGCCAGGGCGCCGACTTCCTGCTGGTAACGCCCGGCATCCGACCTGCCAGCAGCGAGGCTGGAGACCAGCGCCGCGTGATGACGCCAGAGGCGGCTCAGGCCGCCGGGGTAAGCTACATGGTCATCGGTCGTCCCGTCACGCAGGCTGCCAATCCGGTTGAGGCACTGCGGCAGATCAATCGTTCACTCGGACTCTGACCCATCCGGAGGGCTCGCTCATGCTTGATTATCGTGACAAGGTGGTGTGGATTACCGGGGCCTCCAGCGGCATCGGCGAGGCGCTGGCCTACGAGTTCGCCCGGCAGGGTGCGCGTGTGGTGCTGTCGGCGCGGCGTACCGAGGTACTGGAGCAGGTCCGGCAGCAGTGCCTGTCTCCCGAACGGCATCTGGTGCTGCCCATGGACATGGCCGATACCGATGGCATGGCGCACAAGGTGGAGGCCGTGCTCACGGCCTGTGGCCGCATTGATGTACTGGTCAACAACGCCGGCATCAGCCAGCGGTCGCTGGTCAAGGATACGGATTTGTCCGTGGACCGACGCATCATGGAGATCGACTTCTTCGGTCCCGTTGCCCTGACCAAGGCTGTGCTGCCGCACATGCTGGCACGCGGTTCGGGCCAATTGGCAGTGGTGTCCTCGGTGGTGGGCCTGGTGGCCACTCCGTACCGGTCCGCTTATGCCGCCGCCAAGCACGCCATCGCCGGCTTCTACGATGCATTGCGGGCCGAAACCTTTGATAGCGGCATCCGCGTTTCCGTCATCTATCCGGGCTTCGTGAAGAGCAATGTCTCGCTTTCGGCGCTGACTGGCAGCGGTGAAGCCCATGGCCAGGTGGACGAGCAGCAGGTGACGGCCATGCCTGCCGACGAGTTCGCACGTCAGGCCGTGACAGCCTTGGCCCGTGAAGAAAACCGCATCATCATCGCTGGCAAGGAAAAGCTGGCGGTCTGGCTGGGCCGTCTGTCTCCTGACTTGCTGGCCCGTGTCATCCGCAAGGTCAAGGTGACCTGACCCCGATCTGATGCCCCACGAGTCGACTGGCTGCATTGCCAAGGCAGCTGCCAGCGGCGAAAATTCGCGCCGTTTCTGGCCCTTACCGGTACCTGCTGTGAACGCCACCTCTAGTCCTGTCGTGTTTTACCCGGAATCCCTTGCCGCTGCCGATGCCGAGGAGGAACTGGTCGTGCCGGGTGGCGACGAGCCCGCCACCGGCATTCCGGAGAATCTGGACAAGAAATCCCGCACCGAGTTCAACAAGCTGCAGAAACGGCTTCGCCGCCTGGTGGGGCAGGCCATTACCGACTTCAACATGATTGAAGAGGGCGACAAGGTGATGGTCTGCCTGTCCGGCGGCAAGGACAGCTACACCATGCTCGAAATCCTGCTGAACCTGCAGATCAGTGCACCGGTGAAGTTCGAGGTGGTGGCCGTCAACCTTGACCAGAAGCAGCCGGGCTTTCCCGAGCATGTGCTGCCGGAGTACCTGACCAAGCGCGGTGTACCATTCTACATTCTGGAAAAAGACACCTACAGCATCGTCAAGGAGCTGACGCCGGAAGGCAAAACCTACTGTGCCGTCTGTTCGCGACTGCGCCGCGGCAACCTGTATGCGTTTGCCCAGGAAATCGGCGCCACCAAAGTGGCACTGGGCCATCACCGCGATGACATTCTGGCAACGCTATTCCTGAACATGTTCCATGGCGGCAAGCTGAAGGCCATGCCGCCCAAGCTGCTCTCTGACGATGGCAAGAACATCCTGATCCGGCCGCTGGCGTACTGCAAGGAAAAGGACATTGCCGAATTTGCGCGCCTGAAGGGCTTCCCCATCATTCCGTGCAATCTTTGTGGCTCGCAGGAAAACCTGCAGCGTGCCGCCATCAACGAGATGCTGCGCGAATGGGATCGCCAGTATCCGCAGCGACTGGACTCCATGTTCACGGCCGTACAGAACGTCGCGCCGTCGCAACTCGCAGATCGCGAGCTGTTCGATTTTGTCAGCCTCAAGGCGACGCGCGAAGACGACAAGCCAACGCCCGAGGGTCGCCTCGATCTGGTCAATCTGTCCATCTGATGCTGCGACCGACGACCCGGTTATCCAGGCCAGCAACATGGCCTGAATGACCCGTTGTAGTGACTGGCGGTCATGGGTACCGTTGAGGGCGGTCTCATCAACAGGCGGTCATCATGGGTAAGGACAGCTCCGGCATTTCTTTTACAGCGTTCTACACGGGCGAAGTGTGGCGTCGCCATGGCCTCTCGGCAGCCTTCCTGTCGCAGCCGCAGGGCAAAGCGCTGTACCTGGCAGGAAGGCCGTTCGAGCTGGCCAGCAAGCTGGTGTTCGGCACCAATAACGAAATCCTGCTGCTGCAGCGGCATCGCATCCTGGATCACCTGCTGGAAAAGGCCATTCGAGAAGAGGGCGTTACCCAAGTCGTGGAAATTGCGTGCGGCCTGTCCCCGCGAGGCACGTTGATGATGCAGCGGTTCGCGGAGAAGGGGCTGGTGTACCTTGAGGCGGATTTGCCCGGCATGGCCGCCCGCAAGCGCGCGTTGCTGGCACAGGCTGGCGTGTCTGACCACCGGCACCGGGTGATTGACCTGGATATTCTCAAACAGGGTGTGGAAGAGTCGCTGGAATCGGTATTCGCCCGTGAGTTGGACCCCGCCCGAAAGACCGTCGTCATCACGGAAGGTCTGATCAATTATTTTGACTACCAGACCATTCATGGTTTCTGGACCCGGTTGGCACAGGCACTCAAGCCCTTACCACTGGGCATTTACCTCACGGATCTCTACCCGAACTTCCGCTGGCACCCAGGCGTGCGGCTGGCCAATGCGTTCAAGGGCGGACTGGCGGTGGCCACACGGAGCCGCGTCACGTTGCATTTCGAGAGCGAGAAGGCCGTTCTGGCGGGATTTGGTGATGCCGGGTTCCGGAGTACTCGTGTTCATCTGCCAGAGTCCTGGTATGGCGTGCTGGATATTCCGGTGTCACGCATTCCCAGCATGGTGCGGGTGGTAGAGAGCAGGGCGTAAAATCGCTACTGGTTTCCGTATTCGTCTGCAGGATGACGACATAAAAAAGCCGGCATCACGTGCCGGCTTTTTCGATGAGTAGCTGACAATCAGGCGGCAGCGGCTTGCTGCATCAGCAGGCGCATGCGTTTGCGCTGCATTTTCAGTCGGTACTCCACTTCCTTGAAGCGGGTACGGAAGCTGGCGTCCTCCCATTTCTGCTGGAATTCGGCCTTCTTGCCGGCATACCACTCTTCCTTCAGCTTGCCCCATTCCTGCATGGCGGCGGTGAAGGTTTCGTACTCACGAGCCATCTTTGCCTTGAGCGCTTCCACACGGGTATCGGCCGGGCGATTGTCCAACTGGGCCTGGGCACGCTTGAACTGCATGGTGAGCTGGGCCTTCTGGATGGCAAAGTCGGAGCAGCGTTTCAGGTTCTTCGTGATGCCCACCCACGACAGGCTGAGAATCAGCCACTTGGTCGGGTCGAACTGCCACCACTTCACGCCGTTCCTGTAGTCGTACTGGAAGATGTGGTGATAGTTGTGGTAGCCCTCGCCGTAGGTGACCAGTGCGAGCAGGGGGTTGTCGCGTGCCGTGTTTTCGTCGGTGTAGGGGCGCGTGCCCCACATGTGGGCGAGCGAATTGATGAAGAAGGTGACATGGTGGCTGATGACCAGACGCAGCAGGCCACCCAGCAGGAATACGCCCCACAAGTCGCCCAGCATCCAGCCCAGTGCCAGCGGCAAACCGATGTTCATCAACACCACCAGCTTGACGTAGTGGTTGTGCTGGAACATGACCATCTTGTCGTTCAGCAGGTCATTCGCATTGCTGAAGTTGGGGATGGCAGACGGGTAATTGCGCAGCATCCAACCAATGTGGGAGAACCAGAAGCCGCGCTTGGCGGAATAGGGATCAAGGTCAACATCGTCGACATGGCGGTGGTGCGTACGGTGGCCGGACGCCCAGATCAGGATGCTGTTCTGGATGGCCATGGCGCCAAACAACATGAAGACCAGGCGCAGGGACCAATGCGCTTCGTAGGCCCGGTGAGCCCACAGGCGGTGGTAGCCACCGGTAATGGACAAGCCGTTCAGCACCAGCAATACGGCAAAGCACACCCAGGCGGCCACGCTGAAATCATGGCCAATGGCGTACCAGGGAATGACGGTAAGCGCGGCAATCGGGGTGGCAATCAGGATGATGGCAGGTATCCAGTTGATGGCCGGACGCTCTTGGGCTGTGGTCATGTTGCGCAGGATCTCTTGCTTGTTATCTGTTGAGTATAACCCGGGTTGCCCCCGTGGGGTGATTACACCACGGTCAGTACGGGTTTGGGGCGACGAACGATGGGGCATTCCCGAGAGGTGGCCAGCAGCACCTTGCCCAGGGCGGGCAGGTGGGGGCCTACCAATGCCTTGCCGGAGGTGAGCAAGGAAACGGAGGTGGCCCGGTCGGGGTCGGCCCAGCAGAAGATGCTGGTGAAGCCGAGATGGCCGAAGGCGCGCTTGGTTTGCGGGCCATACATCCCGACGGGCTTGTTGCCGAGCATCATGCCCATGCTGTAACGCATGGGAACGAGCAGGGTGGCATCGAACTCGGGCCGGGAGACTTCGAGCGTGGCGCGGCGGATGGTGCGGGGGTCGAAGATGCGCTTGCCCTGGTATTCGCCGCCATCCAGCAGCATCTGGAAGAAGCGGCTGGCTTCTTCTGCGGTGGCGTAAAGGTTGCCGGCCGGGCACACGGTGTCCATGAACCGGGGGTCGTTGGTCATGTCGGTGGCCAGCTCCAGGCTACCGCCCAGCACATGCTGGATGAAGGTGCTGACAGGCGGCACAGGTTTGAAGCCGGTGCAGTAGTTCACGGCGACTTCGGCGCGATCCTGCACCGGAACGCCATAATCAAAAAAGCGCATGCCCATGGGTTCGCGGAAAGTCTTGTACAGGTATTCCCGCAGGCTCATGCCGGTGACGCGCTCGATCAGTTCGCCCAGGATGTAGCCGGCCGTGATGGCATGGTAGGCGGCGCGATAGCCAGAGGGCGAGACGGCCTCGGCTTTGCACAATTCCTTGACGATGCCGTCGACGTCGTAGAGCAGTTCCGGGTTGAAGTTGCCGCTGATGCGGGGAATGCCGCCACGGTGCGCCAGCAGGTGGTAAATCGTGGCGTTACGCTTGCCGTTCACCCCGTATTCGGGAATGTAGTGGCTGACGGGGTCCAGCAGGTCGATCAGGCCTTCTTCATCCAGCTTGTGCACCAGCATGGCCGTTACCACCTTGGAGGCCGAGAACAGGCAAATCGGCGTCTCCGGGGTGGCTAGCTGCTTGGGCGTGTGGGCGGTGTCTTCAGGGCCATTACCACGGGCATGGCCGATGGCGCGATTGAACACGATCTTGCCCTGGCGGCGCAGGCAAAACGTGATGGCGGGGGAAAAACCGGTCTTGTAGAGGCCTTCCACGGCCTGCCAGATGCGCTCGGCCTGGCCGGGGCGAAAACCGGCCTCGTCAGACGCGACTTCACTCTCGTGATCAATGGTGGTGATGCTCCCGAGATGGGCGGGAACATGGCAGGAATTGGTGGACAGCAGCTTCACGGGAACCCCTCACAGACCTGTCAGTCAATGCGGTGAACACTAGCACGCGGAGCGCAATCGGGACTAGGCAATTGACGCCATCCTGC
>JBKHWB010000071.1:0-10598 GCA_046566745.1 Gammaproteobacteria bacterium | reverse complement strand
TATTGTCCGCGTGCCTCCTATCCGGCAAGATGGGGCTGCTGAGCACATTTCGAAATAGCGGGCGACTGCACCACCATCGATTGTGACGCCCGACCTGAAAAGGTCGGGCGTTTTCGTTTGCGTGGCGTTTGTGCTGGCCCGGCCAGGGTGGCTGTGCGTGCGACTGCCTTGAAAGCCATCACGGTTAGCGGGCACCATTGGCCCGCCTGCGGAAGCGTAAACATGCTTGGCCGTTGCCCCGGATAACAAGACTGACAAAGCGGGAGTGCCACATGGCCGTGTCGGAAAAGATGAAGGATCTCGAATTCCTGCGCGGCATTGCCGTGTTTGTCTACGCCATTGCCATGCTGGCCGGGGCGCTGAGCTTCATGCCGGGCGGGCTCGGCGGGGCCGAGGCGGCCATGGTGGCCCTGCTGGTATGGGGCGGCGCCAGTAGTCCGGAGGCGGTGGCCGCCACGGTGCTGATCCGGCTGGCCACGCTCTGGTTTGCAGTGGTCCTGGGTGTTCTGTTCCTGCCGTTCAGCCTGCCTGCGGCATCCATTCCGGCCCGGAATGACGCGCCGGGTGACGGCTGAGGAGTGACGGGCACCCCGGCTGCCGGAGACCGCCATTGGTCTGGAGGCTGGGGGTGGCTGACGTGACAAACGGGGGGACAGGGCCTATATTGGCCGAGTAACCAATTAAGCAGGGTGGCCGCCTCTCATGAACTGTCCTTTCACGCCGGCACGGCGCCGTGGCCGGCCGTCGGGCGCAGAAGGTGCCATGGCACGCGAGGACATCCTGCGGCGTGCCTTCGAGGCGTTTGCGCGCCAGGGCTATGACGGGGTGACCCAGCGCCAGCTCGCGGCCGATTGCGGCGTCAGCGACAGCCTGCTGCACCATCATTTCGGTTCCAAGCAGCAGTTGTGGCAGGAGGCGGCGGACAGTGTATTCGCTCCACTGGTCAGCCAGCTGCTGGCGCGTCTGGAGGTGCTGGCCCGAGTCGGCTCTGCGGCCACGACGCTGCGGCAAAACCTGCCGCTGGCGCTGCGCCTGATGATGGCCAATCCGCTGGCCCTGCAGTTCCTGTTCCGTGAGGGCGAGGGTGACAGCGAGCGCAGCGAGTACCTGCGCGAAACCTATGTCCGCCCCTATCTGGCCCGGCTGGATGACCTGTTTGCACAGGGCGTTGCGGCTGGCCAGTTGCGCCCCCTGCAGCCGGCCACGCGCCACGCCCTGGTCATGGGTTTCATGCGTACCCTGGTCATCCCGGGGGTGCTGCAGGCGGACCTGGCCCCGCATCTGGCCAGTCCTGCGGCGCTGGCCTCCTATATTGATGAAGTGGCGGCTGCCCTGTTCGGCGGCTTTGCCGATCCCTCTTTCCATTCGTTGCACCCTGATTCAGGAGACAAGGCATGAATCGCCGCCACCCCTTTGCCGTGCTGACATTGCTGCTGGGCGCCGGCTTGCTGCTGTCCGGGTGTGACAAGGCGCCGCCCCCCGAAGAAAAGCCGCGTCCGGTGAAACTGGTAACGGTGGGGGCCGCGTCTGTGCAGGGGCTGGTGGAACTGGCAGGCGAGGTGCGTGCCCGCACCGAGTCACCGCTGGGCTTCCGGGTGCCTGGCAAGATCATTGCCCGTCACGTGGAAGCGGGGCAGCGCGTACAGAAAGGACAGACACTGGCCCGGCTGGACCCGCGTGACTACGCGCTGGCGCAGAGCTCGGCCGAGTCGCAGGTGGCGGCGGCCCAGGCGGACCTGGAGGTCGCCCAGGCGGAATATCGTCGTTACCAGGAGTTGCGCGGCAAGAATTTCGTGTCCGAACTGGATCTCGAGCGCAAGCGAGTCGCCGCCGCCGCCGCCGAGGCGCGGTTGGCCGGCGTGAAGAGCGGCGCAGCGCTGGAAGGCAATCGCCTGGAAGATGCCGTGCTGCGCGCCGATGCCGATGGCGTGGTGACCGGGGTGCTGGCGGATACCGGCGAGGTGGTGGCGGCCGGCCAGCCGGTGGTGAGCCTGGCCCTGGATGGTGCGCGGGAGGTGGCGGTTGAGTTTCCGGAAGACCGCACGCCGCTGGCGCGCATCGGGCGCGCCGAAGTGACCCTGTGGGCACAGCCGGGCGTGAAATACCCGGCCCGCCTCCGCGAGCTGGCGGCCGCGGCTGATCCGGTCACGCGCACCTTCCGCGCCCGTTACAGCGTACAGGCACCGGCCAATGCGCTGGCGCTGGGCCAGTCCGCCACCTTGCGGCTGGTGTTGCCGGCGCAGAAGGGCGGCGCACGCCTGCCGACCACAGCGCTGATCGATGATCACGGCCAGACCAAGGTCTGGCAGTACGATCCGGACAAAGGCGTGCTGACGGGCGTCCCGGTGCAGGTAGCCGGTATCGACGGCAACGAGGTCATCGTGGCCGGCCTGACCTCCGGCGCACAGATCGTGGTGGCCGGCGTGCACGTGCTGGGCGAGGGCCAGAAGGTTCGTCCGCTCGTGGCCAGTCCCAAGTGACGCGGCCCGGAGACCTGACGTGAATCCGCATGACAACGAACGTTTCAACCTGTCGCGCATTGCGATCCAGCATCCCGCGATCACGGGGTATCTGCTGATCGTGCTGATGCTGGCGGGCATTGCCGCCTATTTTCAGCTGGGCCAGGACGAGGATCCGCCCTTCACCTTCCGGGCCATGGTGGTGCGGGCTTACTGGCCCGGTGCCACGGCCATGCAGATGTCGGAGCAGGTGACCGATCGCCTGGAAAAAACGCTGCAGGAAGTCCCGTACATGGACAAGATCCGCAGCTACTCCAAGCCGGGCGAGTCCACCATTTTTGTCGAGTTGAAGGACTCGGCACCGCCGCACGACATTCCGGGTATCTGGTACACCATCCGCAAGAAGATCGGCGACATGCGCGGCGAGTTGCCGCAGGGCGTGCAGGGACCCTTCTTCAACGACGAGTTCGGTGATGTGTTTGGCGTGATCTATGCCGTCTCCGCCGAAGGTTTTTCCTATGCCGAACTGAAAGACTATGCCGACTTCGTGCGCCAGGAGTTGCTGCGCGTGCCGGGCGTGGCCAAGGTCGAACAGTACGGCGTGCAGGAAGAGCGCATCTATGTCGAGGTGTCCCAGAAAAAGCTGGCACGCATGGGGCTGGACCTGCGCGAAGTGATCGCCGCGATCAATACGCAGAATGCAGTGGAATATTCCGGCGTGCTGCGCACGCCGGGGGACGACATCCAGATCCGCATTACCGGCCAGCTGGATGCGGTGGAAGACTTGCAGGCCTTGCCCCTGCGCTTCAATGGACGCTCCTTCCGCCTGGGCGACATCGCCCGCATCGAGCGCGGCTACCAGGATCCGCCCGCACCCAAGGTGCGCCATGACGGTCGCGAGGTCATCGCCCTCGGCATCTCCATGGCCAAGGGCGGTGACATCATCAAGCTGGGCCAGGCCTTGTCGGCCGCCAGTGACCGTCTGCGCCAGGACCTGCCGGCCGGCATCGAACTGGCACAGGTGCAGGACCAGCCCAAGTCGGTGTCGCGTTCCGTGCAGGAGTTCCTGCGCGTGCTGGCCGAGGCGCTCATCATCGTGCTGGCTGTGAGCTTCCTGGCGCTGGGCCTGCACCGTAATCCCTGGCGCATCGACATGCGCCCCGGTCTGGTGGTGGCATTGTCGATTCCCTCAGTGCTCGCCATCACCTTCCTGGTGATGGAGCGATGGGGAATCGACCTGCACAAGATTTCGCTGGGCTCGCTCATCATTGCGTTGGGCTTGCTGGTGGATGACGCGATCATCATTGTCGAAATGATGGTGCGCAAACTGGAAGAGGGGTACGACCGGCTCAAGGCCAGTACCTACGCCTACACCGCCACGGCCATGCCCATGCTGACGGGTACGCTCATCACGGCTGCCGGCTTCCTGCCCATCGGGCTCGCCAATTCCGCCGTGGGTGAATATACCTTTGCGATCTTTGCTGTCACCACGACGGCGCTGGTGGTGTCGTGGTTCGTGTCGGTCTACTTCGTGCCGTTCCTTGGCTATCGGCTGTTGAGGGAAAACATCAGCAGTACGGGCGAAGCACACGAGGTGTTCGATTCGCCTTTTTATAATCGTGTGCGTCGCACGGTGGATTGGTGTGTCAGCCACCGCTGGATCACGCTGGGGGCCACCGCTGGTGCGCTGCTGCTGGGCATGGTCGGCATGAAGTATGTGGAGAAGCAGTTTTTTCCCGACTCCAACCGTCCGGAAATCCTGGTGGACCTGTGGCAGGCCGAAGGCTCTTCCATGGCCGGCACTGATGATCTGGTGAGGCGTGTGGAGCAGCGCATCATGGCGCTGCCGGATGCCGGTTCGGTGACGTCGTTCGTCGGCCATGGCGCACCGCGCTTTTACCTGTCAATGGACCAGATATTCCCGCAGAACAATGTGGCGCAAATGATTCTGGTGCCGCCGTCCTTCGAGGCGCGCGAGCGTATCCGCCAGGCCCTGCCGGACATCCTGCACGAAGAGTTCCCTGAGGCCCGCTCCCGTGTGCGACTGTTGCCGAACGGACCGCCAGTCCCGTATCCGGTGATGTTCCGGGTGATGGGGGAAGATCCGGTCGTGTTGCGTGCAGTGGCCGACAAGGTGCGCGCGATCATGCAGGCAGATCCTGATGCGCGTGGCGTGAACGACAACTGGGCCGAACAGGTCAAGGCGCTCAATCTTGACGTGGACCAGTCGAGGGCCCGTGCCCTCGGCGTGAGCACGCAGGCTGTGGCGACCGCCAGCCAGACCATCCTCTCGGGGCTGCCGATCGGCCAGTACCGTGAGGACAACGAGCAGATCCGCATCATGCTGCGCCAGCCCGAAGACGAGCGCTCCACGATGACGGCACTGACCGGCGCTTACCTGCCTACGGCGAGCGGGCAGTCGATTCCCATCTCGCAGGTGGCACGGCCGACCTTCGGCTGGGAGCCAGGTGTGGTGTGGCGCCAGAACCGCCAGTTCGCCATCACGGTGCAGGCGGACGTGAAGGATGGCGTGCAGGGGGCCACGGTGGCATTGCGCATCGATGCGCAGCTGGAAAAGATCCGCGCCGGGCTTGCGCCGGGTTATCACATCGAGCTGGCGGGCACCGTGGCGGAGTCGCAGAAGGGAACCGATTCCATCATGGCCAACGTGCCGTTGATGTTGTTCATCATTTTCACGCTGCTGATGCTGCAGCTGCGCAGCTTCTCGCGCGCCATGCTGGTCTTCCTGACTGGTCCGCTGGGCGTGATCGGTGCGGCCATGATGATGCTGGTGACGGGCATGCCCATGGGCTTCGTGGCCACGCTGGGCATCATCGCGTTGAACGGCATGATCATCCGCAACTCGGTGATCCTGATCGACCAGATCGAGCAGGACATCGCGCATGGCGTGGATCGCTGGACCGCCATTGTCGATGCTGCAGTGCGTCGCTTCCGCCCGATTATGCTGACCGCGGCCGCTGCCGTGCTGGCGATGATCCCGCTGGCATCCAGCACGTTCTGGGGGCCGATGGCGGTAGCCATCATGGGCGGGCTCATCGTGGCCACGGCGCTCACGCTGCTCAGCCTGCCCGCCATGTATGCGGCCTGGTTCCGGGTGCGTCGCCACTGAGGTGCGCCTTCCCCTCCGTCCGCCGAGGGACAGAGGGGAGGGATGCGCAGCCTGTCACAAAACGGGCAAATGCGACCAAAAACGTCAGCCAGTCGACGGTTTCACGCGCCGTCCCTTCCTAGAATGTCCTCCATGGTGACCTGTAGTGGAGGCAGTCATGTCTGTTCGTATCCTTGGTGTCCTGAGTCTGGTCCCTGTCTTGCTGGCCTTGTCTGGCTGTGGAGAAGAGGTAGCGTCCTTGCCGGTGGCTGTGCCGGAAGTCGCTGCCGCGCCAACGGTGCGCGATGGCAGTCTGATGGCACCCGGACGCCCGCAGTTGGCGCGATTGCCGGACATGGTGCCGGTGGCGGCACCGCAGGCCGTGACCTGGAACATGTGGTGGGGCGAGAACGGGCGCGAATGGAAGCTCTACGTGAACGGCAAGCTGGCCGATTCCGGCACCGTGGCCAGCCGCTCGCCCAAGGCGCAGCAGGCGACGGCTGAGCTGATGCTCGCAGAAGCCGGTTCGGCTGAAATCAAGGTGGCGCTGTGCAACGATCACGGCTGCACCGAAAGCGCACCGGTGGTGATCATGGTCGCCAACGGCTGAGTGGGACGCTTCGCCTGGTTACCCTGTCATGTTGGTCGTGGCAGGGTTCCGTGACCGGCACTGCCGCGGTTGCGGATAGGTCGGTGGTCAAAACAAAAGGCCCCACGGGAATCCGCGGGGCCTTTTGCATGTCTGGGGAAAGCGGCTACTGCTCCGCGTTCAGGCCAGGGTGATCATGCCGATATAGGTCATGGCTCCCGCCATGTAACCCAGGAAGGCCAGCAGGCTGATCTTCTTCAGGTACCAGACAAAGTCGATCTTTTCCATGCCCATCGCGGCCACACCGGCCGCCGAGCCGATGATAAGGCAGCTGCCGCCGGTACCGGCACAGTAGGCCAGCATTTCCCAGAAGTGGCCGTCACGCACGAAATGCGACAACCATTCCTGCTGGTCGCCGGCAGCGGCCAGCGCCTCGGGGGTGACCAGCGGATACATCTTCATTGCACCGGCCACCAGCGGCACGTTGTCGACCATCGAGGACAGCAGGCCGATGGCAATGTTGATGGTGTAGATGTTGCCCAGTGATTCCTTGAGGAAGGTCGCGGCCTGCACCAGGTGACCGGCCGTGGCCAGGCTGGATACTGCCAGCAGGATGCCCAGGAAAAACAGTACGCTGGTGGTGTCGACGCGACGCAGCACGCCCACCACGGACAGCGGATGCTTGTCTTCGTCATTCTTGCCGCGATGGATGACCTCGGTCACCACCCACAGCACGCCCAGGCCGAACAGGATGCCCATGTAGGGGGGCAGGTGCGTGATGGTCTTGAAGACCGGCACGAACAGCAGGGCGCCAATGCCCAGCGCGAACACCAGGTTGCGCTCGAAGGGCGTGGTGGGATCACGCTGGTGTTCATCCTCGACAGACTGCTGGGGGCGGGTCACGTCGCCCTTCATGCTGAAGCTGAGGAGAACCAGTGGTACCAGCAGGCAAACGACACTGGGAATGAACAGCTGGGTGATGATACCGCCCGCAGTGATCTGTGTGCCGATCCAGAGCATGGTGGTGGTGACGTCACCGATCGGCGACCAGGCGCCGCCGGCATTGGCGGCAATCACCACGATGCCGGCAAAGAACCAGCGCTCCTTGGGGTCGCCGATCAGCTTGCGTAGCAGCGAAATCATGACGATGGTGGTGGTCAGGTTGTCCAGCACGGCGGACAGGAAGAAGGTGATGAAGCCGACCAGCCACAACAGCTTCACGCGGTTGGACGTCTTGATCCGGTCCGTGATGACCTTGAAACCTTCATGGGCGTCCACCAGCTCGACAATTGTCATGGCACCGAGCAAGAAGAAGAGGATCTCCGAGATTTCACCGAGATGGTGGCGAAGTTCCGTGCTGACGAAGTGGCTGGCGTCACCGCCGCCATGAGCAGCCAGCTCCACCGCGGGAATGATGGCTTCGGCCCCCAACACCAGCACCGTCCAGCCGATCACGGCGGTGAGCAGTGCTGAAGCGGCTTTGTCTATCTTGAGGGGATGTTCGAATGCGATGCAGAGGTAGCCGGCTATGAAAACCAGGGCCATGAGCGCGTACATGAGTGTTTGTCCGGATCAGGTAGGGATGCGGGCGGGGATTCAACCATACCCGTCCGCCCCTAACAACCGCTGGCGGACAGTGGGTCATCGCCATCAGCAGTCTGCCTGATCCCGGTCAATCAGGGCATTCGACCAAGGTCAAAACGTGTCTTGACGGCGGTCATAGACAACAAAACTGTAGTCCGTCTGCGCTGGTTCGTAATGATGATCCTGGCGCCCGGCCTCCTGCCACTCCGTGCGGTTCCATGCCGGAAAGAAGGCATCGCCTGCCACCGTTTTCTTGACCTCGGTGAGGTACATGCGGTCGACGCGGGGCAGGGCCTCGGCATAGATCTGTCCGCCGCCCATGATGATGATTTCGTCATTGCCGTTGATGAAGGCGACGCTTTCGGCCACGGCAATGGCCTCGTCCAGCGAGTGCACGAGGAGCACGCCCTCCGGTGCGGCAAACGCGGCATTGCGGGTGATGACGATGTTGGTGCGGTTGGGCAGTGGCCGTCCCAATGACTCGAAGGTGGTGCGGCCCATGATGACCGGCTTGCCCGAGGTGACCGCCTTGAAGTACTTGAGGTCCTCCGGCAGGTACCAGGGCAGCTTGTTGTCGATGCCGATGCAGCCGTTCTCCGCCACGGCGGCAATCAGCGCCAGACGTGGCGCCGGCTCGTCGTGCAGCAGGTCTTCCTGGCCGCTCATACGGCCACCGGCGCCTTGATGTGCGGGTGGTGCTCGTAGCCCTCCAGCGTGAAGTCGTCAAACGTGAAGTCGAAAATGTTCTTCACGTCCGGATTGATTTTCATCGTCGGCAGTTTCAGCGGCTCGCGCGACAATTGCAGGTCGGTCTGTTCCAGGTGGTTGCTGTACAGGTGGCAATCGCCGCCGGTCCAGATGAACTCCCCCGGTTTCAGATCGCACACCTGCGCCACCATCATCGTGAGCAGGGCGTAGCTGGCAATGTTGAACGGCACGCCCAGGAAAATGTCGGCACTGCGCTGGTAGAGCTGGCAGGAGAGCTTGCCGTCGGCGACATAGAACTGGAAAAAGGCGTGGCAGGGCGGCAGCGCCATGTTCTGGATCTCGCCGACATTCCACGCCGAGACGATCAGGCGGCGCGAATCCGGCGTGGCCTTGATCTGTTCGATGACTTGCGTGATCTGGTCGATGTGACGACCGTCGGCCGCCGGCCAGCTGCGCCACTGGTAGCCGTAGACCGGGCCCAGGTTGCCCTGCGCGTCGGCCCATTCGTCCCAGATGGACACCCCGTTTTCCTTGAGATAACGGATGTTGGTGTCGCCCGACAGGAACCACAGCAGTTCATGGATGATGGATTTCAGGTGCAGCTTCTTGGTGGTCAGGACGGGAAAGCCGTCGGCCAGGTTGAAGCGCATCTGGTAGCCGAACACCGAGTAGGTGCCGGTGCCGGTACGGTCGGACTTGAAGGTGCCGTGTTCGCGCACATGGCGCATGAAATCCAGGTATTGCTTCACGACGCAGTCACTCCGGGGCGCGGGTTGGGACGTTGGATGCGAGACGTTCGTTGCGGTAGGCCAGCAGCATCAGCACCAGGCCACCGAGGATCATCGGCACGGTCAGAATCTGGCCCATGGTCATCCAGTTGAACAGGATGAAGCCCTTGTCGGCATCGGGCTGGCGGAAGAACTCCACCACGAAACGGGCGATGCCGTAACCCACGAGGAACAGGCCGGACACGGCCATGCGCGGCTTCGGTTTGGCCGAGTACCACCACAGCAGCACGAACAACACGAGACCTTCCAGGGCGGCCTCGTAGAGCTGTGACGGATGGCGGACCAGGTTGTCGACGTGCGGGAACACCATGCCGTACGGATAGGACGGGTCGACCACCGGCCGGCCCCAGAGCTCGCCACCGATGAAATTGCCGAGGCGGCCGAAGAGCAGGCCGGTGGGCACCAGCGGGGCCACGAAGTCCATCATGTCGAACCAGGGCTTGCGGTACTGGCGGCAAAAGGCAAAGACGGCCACCAGCACGCCGAGCAGGCCGCCGTGGAAGCTCATGCCCCCTTCCCACACGCGCAGGGCCCACAGCGGGTCGTCCAGCAGGCGGTCAAAGCCGTAGAACACGACATAGCCCAGACGGCCGCCCAGGATCACGCCCAGTGCAATGTAGAACAGCAGGTCCGACAGCATGTCCGCCGTCCAGCCCGAGTTGCTGCGGCGGATGCGCCAGAGCGCCAGGGCATAACCGGTGGCAAAGGCCATCAGGTACATGAGGCCGTACCAGTGCACCTTGAGGGGGCCGAGTGACACGGCGACGGGGTCGATCTGCGGGTAGACTAGCAAGGGGCTGTTCCTGTCCTGGGGCCTGTGGAGGGGCGGCAACACGCGCTGGATTCTCCCATGCCTTGCCTTCACGTAGAACATCAAACTGTAAACGGGATGACCGCATATGTGCCTGATCGCCGTGGCCTGGCAGGCCCACCCGGACTACCCCCTGATCGTGCTCGCCAACCGTGACGAGTTCCATGCCCGCCCGGCCGCGCCGGCGCGGTTCTGGGAGGAGGCGCCACAGGTGCTGGCCGGCCGTGACCTGAGTGCCGGCGGTACCTGGCTGGGCGTGACCCGGCAAGGGCGCTTTGCGGCCCTGACCAATGTGCGCGAGCCGGGCATGCGGCCTGGGGGGCGCTCCCGCGGACTGATTGTAAGTGCTTACTTTCAAGGAGAGGCACGTGCCGAGGCTTATGCGGCTGATGTGACGGCCGAAGGAGGCGAGTACAGCGGCTTCAATCTGCTGGCCAGCGATGGCGACAGCCTGTGGTGGACCAGCAACCGCGGTGCCGGTCCCCGGCGTCTCGATCCGGGTGTCTACCTGCTCAGCAACCACCTGCTCGACACGCCCTGGCCCAAGGTC
>JBKHWB010000070.1:0-10794 GCA_046566745.1 Gammaproteobacteria bacterium | reverse complement strand
TGTCCTATGACCACCGTGTCATCGACGGCGCCGATGCGGCACGCTTCACGACGGCCTTGTCAAAGGTGTTGGCGGATATCCGGCAGTTGTTGTTGTAAGTGCCGGTTGTAGCCAACAAAAAGCCCGCATTTTTGCGGGCTTTTTGTTGGTGGCGGGTCACGCCTCCGGGTGTCGCGGGGTATTGCGCTGCCGCCACAGGACTTCCTGCCCTCCGTTCTCGCGCGCCAGCACGCGAGCCAGTACAAACAGGTAGTCCGACAAACGATTCAGGTATTTCAGGCTATCCTCGTTCACGGCTTCCTGCTGGCTGAGCGTGTAGACTCGCCGCTCGGCACGCCTGCAGACGGTGCGGGCCACATGGGCGATCGCGGCCGTCTTGCTGCCACCGGGCAGGATGAAATCCTTGAGCGGCGGCAGGTTGGCATTGAGCTTGTCGATCTCGCCCTCGGCCTCGGTTACGCATTCGGCTTTCAGCAGGGTGTAACCCGGGATGCAGAGCTCGCCACCCAGATCGAACAGGTCGTGCTGAACCGTTTCCAGAAATGACTGTTCTGCATGATTGGCTGGCAGCTCTGCTCGCAACAGCCCGATCTGGGCATTCAGCTCGTCCACGGTGCCATAGGCTTCCACGCGCAGGTGGTTCTTGGCGACGCGACTGCCGTCCCCCAGGCCGGTGCTGCCGTCATCACCCGTGCGGGTGTAGATTTTTGAAAGTCGGTTACCCATGACGCTCTCCAGTCGGGACGGGTTGCAGGGATGGAGGAAGTCCCCATCCTTGCGTACTCAGAAGCTCAGGCCTACATCCAGCCGGTATTCGCGATCTGGCAGCGGATACGCGTTGTAGCGGTCGGGCGTGAAGGTCGAGCGGACACCATAGGTGAAGCGGTCTTCTTCGTCGGTCAGGTTGGTGACGGTGAAGCCGGCCTGCAACTTCTGCCATGTGAACCCCAGGCGGGAATCCACGCGGTGGAAGGCAGGAATCTTCTGGCCGAAGTCATTGCCCTGGTCGTTGTCGAAAAACTGGCTGCCAGTGTAAGTGTCGCTGAGAGAGATACTCCACATCGGCGTTGCTTGCCAGTGAACATTCAGGTATCCCAGCCGACGAGGCACCAGTGGGACGTCATTGTCCTTGTTGGCGCCGTCCCGGAATTCGGCGCGCTGCTCGGTGAGGCTGCCGCTGACTGTCACCGTTTCCAGCAGTCGTGTCGAGGCACCGACGGTCACGCCACGCCGCAGGGTCGGGTCGAGGTTGTCGTTGGTGAACAGGATCGGGTTGAACTGGATTTCGTCACGCAGTTTCTGGCGGTACACCGTTGCCGAGAAGCGGCTGTCATCCTGGGTAAACACCAGCGAACCTTCGATGTTGCGGCCGACTTGCGGGCGCAGCGGCGAGAACTCGCGCTGGAAGAAGGCATTGTATTCGTAGGTTTCGTCGACCGTGCCCAGGCGCACGCTGCGACTGGCCCCGATGCTGGCGGTCAGCGCGGGGGTCAGTGCCTGGCTGATGCCGCCCTCGTACATTTCCGCGGTGAAGCGCTGCGAGCCGGGAGCCGCTTCTGAATCAAACATGCCGCCCGGTGCGGTGGCATCGTAGATGTCACGACCGTTTTGCTTTACGCGGCTCTGGCGGGCACCCAGCGAGACCGTGGTGTCGTTCCAGCGACTGGTCTGGAACAGGTAGGGCGAGCTGGTTTCCGCATCAATGCCGATGTCGTGCACCGCGGCGCTTCCGGGGGCCTGACCCCGACGGGATACGTAGTCGGTGCGATACCAGTCATACCCGGCTTTCAGGTCGTGGGAGAGCGAGCCAGTGCGGTAGGAAAATTGCAGCCGGGGCGTCGCGGAGATCGAGGCCAGCTCGGTGTTCACGAAGTCTGAAAACCCGAAACCGTAATCGAAGAACGACCACTGTTTTTTTTGACGGTGGCTGCCATCAATGATCAGGGTCATGTTGTCGGTCAGCTGCGCCTGCCAGCCCGCCACGATTTGGTGGCGCTCTTCATCCGCCCAGTCACGGGGTGTGCGCGTGCCGCGAGGATCATCATTGAGTTCGTCCAGCGCCGCGCCGGGGTCAACGGTGCGGGCACCGGGCAGGCGCGAATCAAGACGGCTGCCGTTGACCAGCAGGAAGCCTTCCTGCCCCGTGGTCACGTTGAAGCGCAGGTTGGCGCCCAGTGTGTCGCGACGGACGTCGCTGTTGTCGCGATAACCATCGGTATCCATATGCTGGCCAAACAGCGAGAGCGATGCAGTTTCTCCGGCGAGTCGTGCGGAGGCAGTGGCACCCTTGGTATTGAAACTGGCGGTGGTCAGGCTGATGTCGCCGCCGCCTTCCGTTGCCTGGCGCGTGATGATGTTGATCGTGCCGCCGCTGGCGCCATCGCCGTACAGCACCGATCCACCTCCGGGCTGGACCTCAATCCGTTCGATGGCCGAAATCGAAATGCCGCCAATGTCGGTGGAGCTCAGGTCGACATCGTTGAGGCGTCGACCGTCTACCAGGATGAGCGTGTTCTGTCCGGCTGCGGGACCAAAGCCGCGCAGGTCAATAGTGCCCTCCGTGAAGGGGTTGCCACTCAGGCTGCGCACATGCAGTCCGGGCACGCTGGCCAGCAGTTCGGAAATGCTGCGCGCGGGCGACTGGCTGATCTGCTCGCGCTCTATGACATAGACCAGGGTGCCCGCGCTGTCGGTGTCCAAGCGTGAGGCGCTGACCACTACTGGTGCCAGTTCGGTGGTGGCGGCTTGGACGTTCGAAGCAAGGGTGACGGCTGCCGCAATGGGCAACAGGGAAAATTTCATCAATAACTCCAGGCTGTTTGGATCCCCGCAAACAGGAATAGGGTCAGCATGGAGGCAGATGAAAAATGCTGTGCAAGATGAGTGCACAAGGGATTTTCCGGTCGTGAGCCCGCCGCACTGACCATGTGACTTGCAGGCCGGTCTCCGGGCTCGTCGCGGGATGAATCCAGACCGTTTCGCCTTCCCGTCTGGCGACAGTGGCTTAGTGAAACGGCTGACACGACTTACCGTTGCGGGGGCAGCATCGGGGTTTCACCGATTTCCCGTTCGTTGCTTTTTGCGGCAGCAACGAACCAGCCTGGGGCTGGGCACCTGAAAGTGGCGCGATTCTAGGACGGTTCTGCGGTTTAACCAAGTGGCATTTGCGACCAGTCGTCAAGTGGACAGTCCGGCGGGGTTGAGAGCATGGATGGCCGCCAGTAGCCGTGCATTGGTGGGAGCGGCAATGCCGTGCCGAGCCGCCACGGCCACGACATGGCCGTTCATGAAGTCCACCTCGGTGGGCATTCCAGCGAGTACGTCTGCCAGCATGGAAGAGGTATTGGCCGCGGTACGCCTGGCCACGTCCAGGGCGCGCTCGTACAGGGCATCAGCCGAGGTATCAATGCGTTCGGCCCGCATTACGGCGGCGATTTCCCGGCAAACCTCTGCCATGGTGGAGAGGGCATCGAGGTGGCTTGCCAGTTCGCCGTTGCGGCAGCGGTAAAGGGCGGTAAGGGGGTTGATGGCGCAATTGATGGCGAGTTTTATCCAGCGTTCGGCGCGGATGTCCGGGGTGGCCGATACATCGGCACCGGTGGTGGCCCACTGCTGCGCGATGCTGGCCGCGACCCGCTGGCTGGCAGGGGTCTCCCCTCCCAGTTGCGTCGTGCCTTGGCCTGCCATGACCAGTTCATCACGGCTTTCCCGGAAGACGCCGTCGGTCGTGATGCCGGTGACGACGCAAAGATCCGGCCGTTCTGCTTGCAGCCACTCATCCACGCCCATGCCGTTCTGCAGCAGGACTACGATGTCGCCGGGACTGAGCAGTTGCAACAGCGGGGTCAGTGCCGCTTTCGAGTTGGCGGCCTTGGTGGTGACGAGCAACGGAGACAGCGGTGCCATGGCGGGGCGACAGGCGAACTCATGGCAGTAGCGCCGGCCGTCGGCTTTCAGGCAGATCGTCCGTCTGGGGGCAGCGGGGCGGGGGTCCAGCAGAGTGACAGGGCAGCCGATCGCATGCAGGCGCAACGCCCAAAGGCCGCCTATCGCACCGGCACCGAGGATGTGCCAGTGCGACAGGGAGTCAGCAGGCATCAGGCCGTCAGTGGTGCGCCGGTCCAGCGCACCGCCACGATGGCAGTGGTGTCGATGGCACGGGTGACCTGGGCCTGGGCCAACTCCATCAGGGCTTCCGGGTTGGGTGCCATGGCATCCTCGTCACAGGCGGCAATCGTCAGGGCCGCCTTGAGCGACACGAATCCTGCCGATGTCTTGATGGCCTTGAGGTTGACGCCGTCATGGATGCGGCGATAGCTGGCTTCGCCACAATGGCTGATGTCGGGCTGGTGCGTGATGATCGCAAACTGGTTGGGGCCGACCCGCGTCACGACATCCAGCGGTCGTACCAGTTGGCGCAGGCGGCGAGCGACGGCCAGCAACATCTGGCTGACGATGACGGGCGGATATTGCTTGCGCATGGCATCAAAGTTGCTGATGGTGATCAGCAGGCAGCAGGCCGCGCCACCACGCGAGGAAACATGCTTGAGGGTCTCTTCCAGTCGGCGTGATGCGTACGCCCGGTTGCCGAGGCCGGTCAGGCCGTCGAAGGGGGAGAGTTTCTTGAGCTTGGCGTTGGCCTCGATGAGGTTCTGGTTGTCCTGCAGCAGTCGGTTCTGCAGCAGTGTGATGCGCTCCGCCGACAGCAGTCGCGGCAGCAACTGGTCCTGCATATGGGATTTGTTGACGAAGTCGTCAACGCCTTGCTCGAAGGCAACAGCCAGCGCCTCCACGCCTTCCTTGGCAGTCAGCAGGATGACATAGGTGAAGTGGTTGTTGGCCTCGTCCAGCTGGCGGACGCGCTGGCTCAGTTCCAGGCCGTCCATTTCCGGCATCAGCCAGTCGGCGATCAGGATGTGGGCGGGGCGTTCGTCGAGGAGGCGCAAGGCGTCGGCCGCAGAATGGGCGTGACGGACATCCTGATAGCCCGCGCGTGCAATGACGCGGTTGACCATCGCACTGGAAAACTTGGTGTCGTCCACCACCAGGATCGAGGTATCGGTATTCGGCATCGTTTTCGTTCTCAGGCATCCACTGCCCGTTTTGTGAAGTGGTTACTGTCCTTTAACGTCCCTGTGTGATCGCGTCAAGCCGTCCGGGGACAAAAGGTCATTCCTTCTGCCAGCGGAACCAGCGGGCCGCAATGGCCATCAGGAAAAGTGACATTAGCGACAGGATCAGCATCTCGTTGGCCACGCCCATTATGCCGGCGCCGTCCAGCATGATGGCCCTAGCGGCGTTGACCAGATGCGTCAGTGGCATCAGCAGCGAAAGCTGCTGGATCAAGTGTGGCGCCTCATCCAGGCTGAACCAGAGCCCCGACAGGAGCATCATGGGCCAGCTGATGAAATTGAGCAGGCCGTTCATGAACTCCAGACTGTCGATGCGGGCTGCACAGACCAGGCTCAGGGCAATCATGCTCAGCGCGCCCAGTACCGTCACGAGCAGTAACAGCAGCCAGGAGCCCTTGACCGGAAAGTCCAGGAAGAAGTGGCTGCCGGCAAACACCACGGCCAGCGTGCCCACGCTGATCAGCAGGCGCGATGAAGCCTGGGCGCCAAGGAACTGCAGTGCGGTCACCGGCGTTGCCTGGTAGCGCTTCAGCACGCCGCTGTCGCGATAGCGCACGATCACGTAGCCCACGCCATACAGGCAGGAAAACATCAGGCTCATCGACAGAATGCCGGGTATGACCCAGGCGACATAGCCGATTTCCTGGCCGGCAACCGTCCGGCGCTCGGGCAGCGCCGAGGGCCGGGCTTTCAGTGCCTGCTCCAGGAACCAGGCCTTGCGGGATTGCGAGTTGATCCAGTAGGCGGGCGTGCCATCGTTTTCCACCAGCAGGTCGAGCTGGTGCCGTGCGAGGCGCTTGAGGGCCAGTTCGCGGTCCGTGTAGGGCACCAGGTCGAGATGCGGGATGCCGTCTACGAGTGCGCTGGCCGTGGTGGCGTCGCCGAGCAGGCCCACCTTGTAGAGATGCCGGTCGCTCGACAGGGCAAAGCTGAGCCCGAAGATCAGCAGCAGGGGAAACAGGATGGACCACGACAGAGACCCCTTGTCCCGGTAGAACTCCCGGTTGCGGGCGAGGAATAGGGCCAGGAAGTTGTTCATTCGCTGCTCTCGGTCGGTGGGTTGGGGCCGGTGGTGGCTGCGGGCATAGGCATCAGCAGGATGCCGTCATCATGGCGTTGCCACGGGCACGGCATCAGGTTGGCGGTTTTCATGGCGCTGGTGCCGGGATGCCCGGGGTGGGGCTTCAGGGCGCGCCCGGCGACATCCCAGGTGTTCCCGCCCGGGGCGATGAACCCTCCGGGCCAGGTATTGAATGCTGGCAGGGCCTCAACATCCTCATCCATTAACGTGCGAGCCGAAACCACCACATAGTTGCGGTCCAGCAGCCCCGGTGCCGAGGGATACCAGAAACCGTCCGGCGGCAGCGCCTGCAGACGCTTGCGAACGGCTCCGTCCAGTCGCGTGACGAAGACGCGGGAACCGTCGGACAGGGTGACGGCCAGCGGTACGCCGGGCGTCATGTCGCGGTCGCGCACATGCACGCCATTTTCGGGTATTGCCGCTTCCGGCCAGGGAATGCTGCGGAAGAACGGCACCAGCAGGAACAGGAATCCGACACTGACCAGCAGCTTGATGCTGCCACGCAGCAGGCGCCGTCTTTCGTCGTTCGTCCGGTTGGGGATGTGGCTCACGTGCTCATCCCCGCAAGGCATGCCCGGTGAGTTTGATGAAGAGGTCTTCCAGCGTGGGCGGGTGCACCTGCAACGAGGACAGCGGCACGCCCCGTTCGATCAGCAGCGACAGCGTATGTGCAACATCACAGGACAGGATCTCGACGCTGTCGGAGCGAATCTCGACCGGTTCGGGCCAGTCCTCCGGGATGAGCGTGAAATCCTGCCGGTCCAGTTGCACCCGGATGGCGTTGAAGTGTTCGCGCAGCAGTGCCTGTGGCGTGCCGTGGGCAATGATGCGTCCCCGGTCCATGATGGCTAGCTCATCGCACAGAAGCTGGGCTTCATCCATGTAGTGCGTGGTGAGGATGATGGTCTTGCCGCGAGCCTTGATACGCTCGATCAGTGTCCAGAAATTGCGCCTTGCCTGCGGGTCCAGCCCGGTCGTGGGTTCGTCGAGGAAGATAATGTCGGGATCATTGACCAGGGCGATCGCCAGCAGCAGGCGCTGGCGTTGTCCACCCGACAGCTTGCTGGCGTACTGGTCGAGGTAGCCCTCAAGGGAACACGCCTCGATCAGGTCCTGCAGTGGCAGGTTGCTCTGGTAGAAGCGTGAAAACAGTTCCAGTGCCTCCCGGGTCTTGACGAAGTCGGGCAATGCGGTCTGCTGGAACTGGATGCCCGCGCGTTCGCGAAAGCCCGCGTCGACGGGGCGGCCCTTGAAGTGGATGTGGCCGCTGGTGGGAGGCGTGATGCCCTCGATCATTTCAATGGTGGTGGTCTTGCCGGCGCCATTCGGGCCGAGCAGCCCGAAGCAGATGCCGGGCCGCACGGCAAAACTCACCTCGTCAACGGCGGTGAAGGTGCCGAACTGCTTGCGCAGTTTGTCAACGGCGAGAATGGGCGTCATCACGGTCTTTCCTTTCAGTCAGGCGCGGCTGCAGCCAGAAAAAGAGCGCCAGCGCCGGTATGACCGCCACTGTCGAGAAAATGAAGAATCCTTCGTAGCCCATGCCCGTCACCATGAACCCCGAGACGCCTCCGATCAGTTTGCCGGGCAGCGTGACCAGCGAGCTGAACAGGGCATATTGGGTGGCGGTGTACTCCCGGTTGACCAGTGATGACAGCCAGGCGACGGCCGCGGTGCCTAGAAAGCCGCCCGCCAGGTTCTCGCCACCGATGACCGCCGTGAAGATGGCCAGGTTGCCATGGTTCACGGACAGCAGCAGATACAAGAGGTTGCTGACGGCGCCAAGAATCATGGCAATGAACAGTGTGCGTTGTACGCCCAGCCGGACGACAACGGCGCCACCCAGGAAGGCTCCGGCAATCCCGATCCAGACCCCGAATACCTTGGAAATGGCACCGATTTCGGTTTTGGTGAAGCCGCTGTCCAGATAGAACGGCAGCGCCATCACGCCCAGCATCTGGTCCGAAATCTTGAACAGCCCGATGAACACCAGCAGCCCCAGTCCCAGCCGGCCGGCATATCGCTGGAAAAAATCGCGGAACGGGCCGATGACGCTGTCTTCAATGGCCTGCGCCAGGCTTGTGGCACGTACCTCGGCCCGCGCCGGTTCCCGCGCCAGCAGGGTAGCGATCATCACCAGGGCCACGGCGACGGCCATCAACTGGTAGACCGTTGCCCATGGCAGATGGTCCGCCAGGAACAGGGCAAAAGCGCCTGAACCCAATAGCGCGATGCGGTACCCCAGGGTATAGGTGGCGGCCAGTGCCCCCTGCACTTCCTCTGGCGCGATCTCGATGCGGTAGGCATCCACGACCACGTCCTGGGTGGCACCGGCAAAAGCGGCCAGAACGATGACGCCGACAAACACCAGGATGGGGCCTTGCGGTGTAATGCTGGCCATCAGCAGCAGGCTCATGGCGAGCACGATCTGTGCCGCCAGCAGCCAGGAACGGCGTTGGCCCAGATGCCGCCCGAGGAAGGGCAGGCGTATGCGGTCCACGGCGGGGGACCACAGGAACTTGAAGGAGTAGGCCAGCCCGGCCAGGCTCATCAGGCCAATGTCCTCCAGTGAGACGCCGCTTTCCTTGAGCCAGGCCGACAGCGTGCCGCCCACCAGCAAGAAAGGCAGGCCCGAGGTGAAGCCGAAAAAAAACAGGGTGAGCGCGGCGGGTTGGGCAAACGCCTCACGCAAGGAGGGAGAGGATGAGCTCATGGGGGAGGGGGCTGGTTAAAACGCATACCTTAACGGAAAACCGGCAAGAGGTGATGAGCCGGATGGTGTCTTTCCGAGCCTACCACCACGGCCCGGCGACCCGGTTTCGATTGATGGCGATGCCTTCTTCCCGCAGTCGCTGCCGCTGTTCCCTTCCCGCTACGGAGTCTTCGTCCATGCCAAAGCGGCCATCGGCCCGAATCACCCGCCACCACGGTGTGCTGCCGCGGTCCGGCAGTTCCCGGAGCACCCGGCAGACCATGCGGGCGTATCCCGGCAGGCCGGCGCGCCGGGCGACTTCGCCATAGCTGGTGACATGCCCCGGCGGAATGGCATTCAGGACCATCAGGATGGCCATCTGTTGTTCGGTCATGACGATCGGTCCCTTTAGCAGCAGCGGGGTGACTGCGCGGGTGTCGCGAATCCCGCTACTATCCGGCATTCGTGAACTTGCCCGCGTAACGACAATGAGCCAGGAATCCCGTGACGAAGCCCGTGCACTGCTGCTGGCGGCCAGCCAGGGCGTGTTGTCTACCCACTCCAGTGACATGCCCGGCTACCCCTTCGGCTCGGTGGCGCCCTATTGTCTCAACGGGGCTGGCGAACCGGTATTCCTGATCTCGGAGCTGGCCCAGCATACCCGCAACCTGCGGGCTGATGCCCGTTGTTCGTTCATCGTCATGGCTGGCGGCGAGGATATTCAGGCCGGCGCCCGGCTTACGTTGGTGGGCGAGTGTACGCCCGTGCCGGATGCCGGGATCGACGCCGTCGCAAAAAGGTATTACCAGTTTTTTCCGGAGTCGACGGATTTTCATCGTATCCACGACTTCGTTTTCTTTGTGCTGAAGCCGCAGCGCTGCCGTTTCATCGGCGGCTTTGGCCGCATCCACTGGCTGGATGGCGCCGGCCTCCTGCGCCCCAACCCGTTCGCCGGTGGCCAGGAGGCGGACATCGTCAGCCACATGAACGAGGATCATGCCGACGCGCTGGTGCTGTATTGCCATCAGGCGGGCGTGGCCCTGCCGGACGGCGTGGCGCCCGTCATGGCCGGTATCGACACCGAGGGCATCCACCTGCTCCTGGCTAGCCGCATCCATAGAATTCCCTTCACACGGTCCGTCAGCACGCCGTTGGAGGCCCGGGCTGCACTGGTCGACATGGCCAGGACGGCGCGTTCCGGGGCCTGATCTTCCCGGTCTCGCGAATTTGCCCTTGAAACAGGGCGGCCTGTCCCCATTTATTCTGCCAACCCGGTTATGAACGACCGGGATTCCCTGAAATCCGTCGGTGTTGACGGGTTGGTGCGCCGTCAGGCTGGCACTCTCCTGCCGGGAGTGCTAAAACGGCGCCCTGAACATTGGGTTATGGCCCCTTGGGGCCGGTTGCTACATCTCATTAAGGAGACTTTCGATGAAACTTCGTCCTCTGCATGACCGCGTTGTCATCCGCCGCGTTGAAGAAGAAACCAAGACCGCTGGTGGCATCCTGCTGCCGGGCTCTGCAGCCGAAAAGCCCTCCCAGGGTGAAGTGGTTGCCGCCGGCAATGGCGTGGTTACCGAAAACGGCACCGTGCGTCCGCTGGATGTGAAGGTCGGTGACAAGGTTCTGTTCGGTCAGTACTCCGGCTCTACCGTGAAGGTGAACGGCGAAGAGTTCCTGATCATGAAGGAATCCGAAATCTTCGCCGTAGTTGAAGGCTGATCAGTCTTTTTCGGCTGATTTCATCGCAAACAGAATTCAAGAGGTTTTAGAAAATGGCTGCTAAAGACGTAAAGTTTGGTGATTCCGCTCGTGCCCGCATGATTGCCGGCGTCAACATCCTGGCCGATGCCGTCAAGGTGACCCTGGGTCCGAAGGGCCGTAACGTC
>JBKHWB010000069.1:0-10886 GCA_046566745.1 Gammaproteobacteria bacterium | reverse complement strand
TTGCTACGTTCACTGGCTGGTGCTACATGCCAACACTCAGCAACCTCCACGGCTTGACGAACCTTTTTTCATTGCTGGTTTGACTGGCTTTGCCCTGTTTACCATCGGCTGGCTGGTGGTACTGTATTCCTGTTACCGCATCCCCCGCTAGGCTCGCGTTGTAGCGCCTTGCCCATTGCGCGTAGTGCCATTCGCCTCCGAACAGGATCAATGCCTAAGCCAGTGCCGCACCGGGTCTCTATGCCGACAGGAAACGACCCTCAGTAACAACTGCTCAGGGCGCACAACATGGCCCCGCCCTAAGGGCGGTGGTAGCATCCGCGCCCTATGCGTATCACCGACCTTTTCCAACGCTTGGCCGACCTTGGCGCCCTGCCCGTCCACCGCGACCGGATGCTGCGTGCGTGGCTGCTGGGCAAGCCGCTGGACGCCGGTTCCCGCCGCCAGCAGGCGGGCTACCAGTTGCCGCTGCCGGTGCGCGAGGCCCTGCCGGCCCTGAACGCGGAACTGGACGCCTTGGCACGCCTGCGGTCCGACCATCCGGGGGCCGACGGCTCGGCACGACTGCTGGTGGACCTGGCGGACGGCCAGATGGTGGAAAGCGTGCTGCTGCCCCGCGACGGGGTCTGCGTCTCGACGCAGGTCGGTTGCGCCGTGGGATGCCGTTTCTGCATGACCGGCAAGAGCGGTCTGCTTCGCCAGGTGAGCAGCATGGAGATCCTGGCACAGGTGGTCCTGGCCCGGCGCCAGCGGCACGTCAAGAAAGTGGTGTTCATGGGCATGGGCGAGCCGGCCCACAATCTGGACAACGTGCTGGAAGCCATCGAGATGCTGGGCACGTATGGCGGCATCGGCCACAAGAATCTGGTCTTCTCCACCGTGGGCGACATGCGCGTGTTCGAGCGCCTGCCCCACATGCAGGTGAAGCCGGCGCTGGCCCTGTCGCTGCACACCACCAAGACCGATCTGCGCGAACACCTGCTGCCCAAGGCCCCGCGCATCACGCCCGACGAGCTCATGGCCCTGGGCGAGGACTATGCGCGCCATGTCGGCTATCCCATCCAGGTGCAATGGACCCTGCTCAAGGGCATAAACGATGGCCAGGACGAACTGGACGGCATCGTGCGCCTGTTCAAGGGCAAGTACGCGGTACTCAACGTCATTCCCTTCAACAGTCTGGAGGGTGACGACTACCAGCGTCCCGACGGCGACCGCATCGTGGAGATCGTGCGCTACCTGCACGGGCGCGGCGTGCTGACCAAAGTGCGCAACAGTGCGGGGCAGGACGTGGACGGCGGCTGTGGCCAGTTGCGGGCGCGTGCCGTTGATGTCGTGAATACACGTCGCTTGCAACCCCGAATCTGATCCCGCCCATCCGTCGACCCATGTGTCCTCACGCCCGCCTCCAATCTGTGGAGCACGGGTTGCCGCTTGAATGCCGCTGTGAAAGCACAGGAAACACCGCACATACGCCCCTCCATACCAGAGTAACGTCATGGCCCCGTGCGACGGTGCCGTCGATGAAAAGATGGGTCCGCACTACCTCTGCCAAGACCATGATGGGCAAAGACAAGGCAATACTGTCTGGCAAGTGACCGCAATGAGCCGATGCCGGGGAATCGCAGGCTTACGGCATTGTGCAAGTGACTTTCCGGACCTGGCCTGTCAGTCTTTGTCCACACGCTGGTTCCGCGCGTCGGGCACTGATCCCGGCGGCGCAATTCTCGGGAGCATCCTCGTGAAACGATCCACTTCCCTGCCGTTGCTGCTTGCCGTCCTCGTGCTGGCACTTGCCGGCTGCACCTCTCTCCCCCCCAACATCCAGCCGGTGAACAATTTCCAGCTAGAGCGCTATCTGGGCCGCTGGCATGAAATTGCGCGACTTGATCACTCTTTCGAACGCGGCCTCACCCGGGTGACAGCCGACTACTCGATGCGGCCCGACGGGGGCGTGAAGGTGGTGAACCGGGGCTATTCCGCCGACAAGCAGAAATGGAACGAAGCCGAAGGCAAGGCCTACTTCGTGGGGCGACCCGATCAGGGGCATCTGAAGGTATCGTTCTTCGGGCCGTTTTACGGCGCATACGTGATTGCCGAACTGGACAAGGATTACCAGTACTCGCTGGTGACGGGGCCGAACACGTCGTACTTCTGGATTCTCGCTCGTAACCCAACGCTGGATGACGACGTAAAACAGCGTCTTGTTGCCAAGGCAGCGTCGCTTGGCGTGGACACCCGCAAGCTGATTTTCGTGCCGCATGAGTGAGCCCGTCGTTGCCTGCCTGCTGGTCGCGGCCCAACGTCACGGCGAGGTGCAAGTCCTTCCTGCGGTTCAGGTAAAGGCCGGATGCGGCATTGTGGGTGACCGGTTTTTCAGCCGCTCTTCACGGCATCCCGAACGCAACATCACGCTGATCGAAGCCGAAGCCATTGAGGCCGTGGCAGCAGAGCTGGCGCTGCCGATTCCCGTGACCGCGCCCCGCCGCAACGTGGTCACGCGCGGCATCCGACTGAATGCGCTCATGGGTAAAACCTTCACGATCGGCCCTGTCACGCTGCAGGGCATTGAACTTTGCGAACCCTGCGTCGTGCTGGGGCGACAACTGGAAACCGCCACCTGCCCGCGCGACATCATCATTCGCGCATTTCTGCGCCGGGGCGGCCTGCGGGCCACCATCGTCACCAGCGGGGTGATTCGCGAGGGCGATGTCATCCGGATCTGAACCGCTTCACGGCACGGCCGGGTGGGCACCAGGACTCGCTCGCCCCTCCCCTCACAATCCCCGTCAGGAATGCTAGAGTCAGGCCACCACCCTCCGGATACAGGAAATTCCTGATGAACAGCCCCATTCTTGCCCCCGTTGTCGCCCTGGTTGCCTGGTCCATGGTGATGTGGGCATGGATGTACGCCACGCGCTTGCCCGCGATGGTTAAAGCAGGCATGAAATCCGACCCCTATGCGCCACGTGGCGAGCAGATGAACCAGCTACCGCCGAACGTGCGCTGGAAGGCGGACAACTACAACCACCTGATGGAACAGCCGACCATTTTCTATGCCATCGCCCTTGCACTGGCGCTGATGGGACAGGGTGACGGCATCAACCTGACACTGGCGTGGATGTACGTTGGCCTGCGCGTTGTGCACAGCCTGGTGCAAGCACTGGCGAACAAGATCGAAGTACGATTCATGATCTTCATGTTGTCGTCACTGATGCTGATCGGACTTGTTGTCAACGCGGCCCGTACCGTGTGGTAACGGGAAAAAGAAGCACATTCCTGTGACCAGCCATCACGATCATTCCTCTGCACCCCGCTGGCCGTTCGGCCCAAAAGCGCTACTATGGACACTCCCTTCGCGCAGAGATGACTACCATTATGCTGCAGACAAGCTTTCCCCTTCTCGACGACATCCTGGATGAGTGGCGCCCGTTGATCGGCGTGGACTATGCCGGCTATCGCAACCATGTCTGTCGCATGCTGAATTTCTGCCTGGCCTTGCACGACTGCAGTCCGGAAGAGACCGAAAAGCTCATCATCGCCGGAGCCTTTCACGATATCGGACTGTGGACAGGGAAAACCCTTGATTACCTGCCTCCTTCCCTGCCCCCAGCACGTGACTATCTTGCACAACGGGGTCTGCAGGCATGGACCACCGAAATCGAACTGATGATTACCGAGCACCACAAACTGCGCCGCTACCCAGACACGGTCTATCCACTGGTGGAAGTGTTTCGCAAGGGCGATCTTGTGGACTTCTCGCTGGGCGCGGTGCGATTCGGACTGCCGTCCGACTTCATCCGTCAGGTGAAGGCAGCTTTCCCCAACGAGGGCTTCCACGCAAACCTGGCCAAACTGGGAGCCCAATGGTTCGTGAAGCATCCACTCAATCCGGCCCCCATGATGAAGTGGTGACACTCTGCAGGCGTCCTCGGCGCACGGGGAACAAAAAAGGCATCACGGTCTTCATGTGGCGCCCTTTTTTAAACGCTGCACGGATTGACGGAACTCATCAGCGACTGCGCCCGCCCACCGACTGGCTCAGGCGCCCCTCCTTCATTCCTCACATCTTCGCGACATCACGGACTCACGCCCTCACAGCGGCATGGATTCATGGCTTCACGCTTTCGGTGTCACAATCGGAAACACCAGGTCCGGCTTGTCGAGCAAAGAGAAGAACTTTATGAGATCCAGCGTGCTACCGCCCGCCTTGATGTCCGGCGATGTCAGCACCTCTTTTATCCCCACCTGTTTGGTCACCAGCTTTACCAGCATGGGACGTGTCAGTGTCAGCGAGGCATCCGGCGCCTTTACCGCTTTTCCCTTGCGATAGGTGAGCACGGAGTTCTCCACCGTAACCGTGTACTGCTCGCCCACATCACGGAAGTTAAACCGGATTGTCAGCGTCACGTCCTCGGCATCGGGCCCGTTCAGTGCCACCTGAAACATCTGCATGAACTGCTCGGGCGCCGTCTGGTTGAGCAGCTCAGTGGCACTGGCCAGGTTGACACCCCGCTTCGGTTCGCCGTGACGCAATTCGTACGCGCCGGTCAGGTAGGCATTGCGCCACGCCGTGGACTCGGCCCGATAGCCCAACTGGTCATAGGTCTGCGCCAGCAGGGAACGGGCCTCTGCATTTTTCGGCTCTGCCGCCACCAGATGACTCAGAACTTCCGCCACCCAGCGATAATCGCCGTTATCGAATGATGTTTTCGATTGCTTGAGTACGTTCGCTGCACCACCCATGCAGTGAAACGAGAACGAAGGGAAGAACGTACGACCCCTGGGAAAATGCCCTACCGCAACCGAAGCAACAGAAGAATCCGACCTTGACTCAAGTCACCCGCCTTCGCACCTTGGCCGGCGTCTCCCCCGTCCAGCGCCGGAACGCGCGATTAAAAGCACTTTGCTCGGAGAATCCCAGCAACAGCGCAATGTCCCCCAGCGACAGCGAGCGGTCGGCCAGATACTGACGCGCCAATTGCTCGCGTGTGCGATCCAGTAACTGCTGCCAGGTGAGCGAACGGGCATCGAGGCGGCGTTGCAACGTGCGCACCGACACATGCAGGGCATCGGCCGCCCGTTGCAAGGTGGCACTGTTTTCCGGCAGCAGTCGCAGCATCACCTGTTGCAAGGCACGGTCAAAGGCATCGGAGTCCGGCAGCGCCAACAGCAAGGCCTGTGCCTGCCGGTCCAGCAGCGCACGCAATCCCGGATCACTGTGCGGCATCGGAATGGCCAGATAGCCGACCGGAAACCGCACACGGGTGTAGCCATCATCAAATCGCACCGGGCAACCGAAGAAGGCGTCATAAGCCGCGCGTTCCGCCGGTGTATCTGGCGCCGAATTAATGAAAGTGATTAGTGTGGGCGGAGGCGCAGTCTCCACCTGACGCCGCAGGAAGGTGATGAGCGCAGAGATACCGACTGAATCCATGAGTTGGCCCATCGATTCGCTGCTGCGCTTCCAGCGGATCTCGACATCGCCGTCCTCCATGCTGACTTCGGCAAGGTCGGCGCCGTAGAACAGCCGCTCATAGCGCTGGTAGGCGGCCAGGGCCTCGCCGAGGTTGCTGCTCGCCAGAACGACATAGCCCATCACCCCGACATGGCGGGGCTGCACCATGGCACCGATGGCTAGACCCGGCGCCGGCAATTGCGGACGCAAGGCGGTGGCACGCTCCAGCAACTCTCGCCACACCTGCAAGGGAACCACGTCTTCCTGTGCCCAGCGCACCAGCGCCGCCCGGATGTCGGGTGCCGGCAACCGTTCGGCATCCAGCCAGTCCACCAGCAGTTGTGTCCATGCCCCGGTTACCCGGACGATGCTGGCCATGGGCCCTCCCGTGCTCTGCCTGATTGGCATAGATAGTCAATTTATAGGCATGCTAAGTCAATATGAAATGACCGGGCGGCGAAAGAATGCGCACATCGGCACTCCGGCATCATGCCCTGCCCCACAACAACAAGAGGCTCCCTCATGAACCTGAACGACATGTTCAAGGATGTCTGGACACAAAGCGGACTGGCCGAGCTCTGGGCCACGGTAGCCCCCTGGCTGGCCCTGGACGAACGCCAGCTGATCTTCGTGATCGCCACACCGTTCTTCATTGGTGTAGCCCTGTGGGAATACCTGCGGATCAAGAATGATCCGGTACGCATGGACACCGGCGAAGCGGTGCGCAACTTCATGCTGGGCGCGGGCTACCAGGTCACCGAACTGCTGTTTGCCGGCATCATCGCCTTCCCGCTGTACGCCTTTGCCTACCATCACCGCCTGATGGACATCGAGCTGACCTGGGCCACCGGCCTGCTGCTCTGGGTGCTCACTGATTTCGTCTTCTACTGGTTCCACCGTGCGTCGCACCGGGTGCGCTGGCTGTGGTGCGCACATGTCACCCACCACTCCTCGGAGCGCATGAACTTTTCGACCGCCATGCGCCAGAACGCCACCAACATTTTCAACGGCGGCTGGTTCTTCTACGTGCCGCTGGCCTTCATCGGCTTCAACCCCGTGTGGATTGGCGTGTGTTTCGCGCTGTCGCTGGTCTACCAGTTCTTCATCCACACCACGCTGGTCACCAAGCTGCCCCCGGCCATCGAATTCGTCTTCAACACGCCCAACCACCACCGCGTGCACCATGCGAGCAACAAGGGCTACATCGACACGAACTATGGTGGCGTCTTCATCATTTTCGACCGTCTGTTCGGCACCTTTGCCGAGGAACAGGCCGACGAGCCCATCCGCTACGGCATCACCCGTCCGGTCAATACCAACAACCTGTTCGTCGCCTGGACGCATGAATATGCGGACATGTTCCGCGACATGGGCAAGCGTGGCGGCCTGCTGGCCCGTCTGAAGCACCTGTGGATGCCGCCGGAATGGCAGCGCGAGGCCGCCGGCGAACCGTCAGGCAAGACACCGGTTCGCGAAGCCGCGTGATGGCGATGATACTGACGGCCTGATCGTCCGCACTGGTTGGCCAAGCAAAAAAGGCACCGTGAACAGGTGCCTTTTTTGTCTCGACGACGTAGTCCAACGTTATCAGACGCCCAGCAGACGTTGAGCGTCCTTACAGCGGATACGGCCGCGTAAACACCCAGGTATCCCCCTTCGACAACGCCGCATTGAAGGCATAGCCCTCGGCATCAAACGCCTTGAGCTGCTCCGGCTCGGTCAAGCGATGGCGGATGACATGCCCCGCCATGAGGCCGCGCGCCTTCTTGGCATAAAAGCTCACCATCTTGAACGTGCCGTCCTTCTCCTCGCGGAATTGCGGCGTGATCACGCGCGCCTTCAATGCTTTGGTCAGGGCAGCCTTGTTGTACTCCTCCGACGCCAGGTTGATGAGCACGTCATCGCCCTGCCCGGCCAGCGCCTCGTTCAGGGCCTTGGCAATCGTGTCGCCCCAGAAGGCATAGAGCGTGTTGCCCTTCGGGTTCTTCAGTGACGTGCCCATTTCCAGGCGATAGGGCTGCAGGCGGTCCAGCGGACGGAGGAGCCCGTAAAGCCCGGACAGGATGCGCAGGTGCTGCTGTGCAAACGCATGGTCCTCGGCATCAAACGTCCAGGCTTCCATGCCCTCGTACACATCACCCTTGAAGGCGAGCACGGCGGCCCGCGAATTGGCGTCGGTGAAGCGCGTGCTCCACTCCGCGTAACGGGCCACGTTGAGTGCCGCCAGCTTGTCGCTGAGATCCATCAGCGTGGCCACGTCCTGCACGGAGAGTTCGCGCAAAAGACCGATCAGAACCTTGACCTCCTTCACGAAATCGGGTGTGGTCAGCGGCAACGCCGGCACCGGGCTTTCGTAGTCCAGGGTCTTGGCGGGCGACAGGATCATCAGCATGGAAACCACCTTCGGGTACTGCAGGGAACGGGCGGGCCGCATGCTATCACAGCCATTACGGCCCTCCGGCTGAACAGCCGCCGGGCTTCCCCGCTTTGCGGGCCACCGGCCCGGTATTGTAAAATCCCTCACCCTTTTCATGGGATTAGCCCCGGACATGGGACTAGCCCCGGAAAAGCCATCTCACCTCGTGTCAGCGTTGTCCGGACAGCTTGTACCTGCCCGCTTCCCTGTCCCCGGTTCTTTCATTACATCCCCGTTTCCCGATCACAGGTGATCCATGAGCAGTCTGCCCAAGTGCCCCCAATGCAGTTCCGAATTCACGTATGAAGATGGCGACATGTACGTCTGCCCCGAATGCGCCCACGAGTGGAGCAAGAATGCCTCCGCCGCCGACGCAGCGGAGCAGCAGCGCGTGGTGAAGGACGCCAACGGCAACGTGCTGGTTGACGGCGACATGGTCACCGTGATCAAGGACCTCAAGGTGAAGGGCTCGTCACTCGTGGTGAAAGTGGGCACCAAGGTGAAGAACATCCGCCTGGTCGACGGTGACCACGACATCGACTGCCGTATCGACGGCATCGGCCAGATGGGCCTGAAGTCCGAGTTCGTGAAAAAAGCCTGAGACAGGCCAGAGACCCCCGGCTGGGACTCAACCCGGCCGGCCGTTTACGCTAGACTTGCCGGTCTTCACAGGAGGCCTTTCATGACGTTCATGCAGCTTGAGAAAAAAGGGGCGGTTTATGTGCTGACCCTGACCAATGGTGACAAGGACAACACCTTCAACCCGGATGTGCTGGCCGAATACCACGCCTGCCTGGACCAGATCGAGGCCGACCGCAGCAATTCTGCCCTGCTGATCTGCAGCAACCACCCCAAGACCTTCTGCAACGGCATCGACCTGCCCTGGCTGCAAACGCAGGATGCCACCGGCTTCAAGGCCTTCGTCGACCTGCTGGAAAACTTCCTGCTGCGCCTGTCGGTGATGGATCTGCCCGTCATTGCCGCCATCAACGGTAACTGCTATGCCGGGGGCGCCATCATGGCCTCTGGGGTTGATTTCCGCCTGATGCGTGCCGACCGCGGTCGCTTCTGTTTCTCGGAGGTGAACATCAAGATTCCGTTCACGCCGGTGATGACCGAAATCATCCGCCTGCTGCCCGACCAGCAAGCCCTGCGCGACCTGGCCCTGATCGGCAAGGCCGTGGGTGGCGAAGAAGCCAAACAGATGAAAGTGGCCGACAGCATTCACAGCGAAGAAGAATTGCTGCCCGCCGCCATGGCCTTTGCCGAGATGATGGCGCAGAAAGACCGTGCCACCTACGGTGCCATCAAGCGCGGCCTGCGCCTGGGCCTGTCGCAGACCGCTCGCGAGCGGGGCTACATCCGTGGCTGAGCTGGTGGCCGGGAAAGCGGTGGCACTGAGTGCGCGGGTAACCCGCGTGCTCGCCCCCAATCCCGGCTTCATGACAGGCCCGGGAACCAACAGCTATCTGATCGGCACGCGGGACATCGCCGTGCTCGACCCGGGCCCGGCCATCGACACTCATGTCGACGCGCTGCTGACCGCCGCCAGCGAAGTGGGTGGCCGCATCCGCTGGATCGTGCTCACGCACACGCATCAGGATCACGCCCCCGCGGCCCTGCTGTTGCGCGAAAAGACCGGTGCAGAAATTCTGGGACAATCGCCGCTGGCGGGCGACCCGGCACAAGCCACGCTGATGGTGGACACGGAACTGGCCGACGGTGATGAGGTCGCCACGGCAGAATTCACGCTGCAGGCCCTGCACACGCCGGGCCACGTCGGCAACCACCTGTGCTACCGGCTGGAAGAAGAAGACCTGCTGTTCAGCGGCGACCACCTCATCAACGGCTCCACCGTGGTGATCGTGCCGCCGTCCGGCAACATGAAGGACTATCTGGCCTCGCTGGACAAGCTCACGCACCAGCCGATTGCCCGCATTGCACCGGGCCACGGCGATGTCATCGAGAATGCGCAGGCGCTTATCCAGTACACCATCCACCATCGCCTGGCGCGCGAAGCCAAAGTGCTCTCGAAGATGTCGGGCGAGCCAATGTCACTCGATCAACTGGTGCCGCTGGTGTACGACGACGTGAACCCGGCTCTGCACCCGGTGGCACGCTATTCGCTGCACGCGCACCTGATCAAGTTGCGAGATGACGATCGCGTGGAAGAAAGCGAAGCCGGTTGGCGACTGACTGACTGAAGTAGCGCCACGTTACCCATTGATACAGGGTTTTCACCCCGACCTCTCCGTACGCCTCAGGGCCGTACTTTCAACGCGGGCGTGAATTTCACCGTCCCTTCCAGCCGACAATCCGGTGGAAGCGGTGTCTTGGGAAAATGCAGCGCGGCAGCTGACGCATCAATCGTTGCCTGGATGCTCCTGGGTCCACACACCCCACCAAACAACAGCGATTTGATGACCACCGTCACGCCATCCAGTTGAAGCCGGTCAAGCGATAACACACTGCCCGACCAGGGCAATTTATCCGCCTTCAGACGATGGCAGGCCGGATTGCCTCCTGAAAACTGCAGGGAATCCACCCGAATCCGGCCATCCTGGATGGCCTCGCCAATAATTTTGGCATCACAACTCACGGCCATCATTCCCGATCCCAGCGCCAAGCGACCAGAGGCTTCAAAATACCCCAAAGGGTGCAGAGTCAGCGCAGAGGCGTTCGCTGCACCCAGCAACAAGACCATCATGAGCAATGGCGCCCTGAACAACGTCTGCACGCATGCTCCCGCATTCATCGTGGCACTCCTGCCCTGTCAGAGGGCTGATCGTGACACACGCCAACTTCAACCCGCCTTGTTTTGTCCGACATGGCAATTAATGGTGAACACAGGAGCGGGGTTCATTTGAATCGTCAACCGGCATCCAGCAGGCATGCCACGCCTCAATCCGTTGGCAGCACAATCTCCACACCCGCTTCCCGGTACAGCGCCTGTATCTGCAGCAGATCGTCCTTGAGGTTCGTCGGCTGGAGGCGCCCAAGAAAGCGCCCGCGGCG
>JBKHWB010000068.1:0-10972 GCA_046566745.1 Gammaproteobacteria bacterium | reverse complement strand
CAGGATCTCACCGACCTCTACAAGCGGTCGCGTGCCGAAGGCTTCGGCGCCGAAGTGAAACGCCGCATCATGGTCGGTACCTATGCACTGTCGGCCGGTTATTACGACGCCTACTATGTGCAGGCACAGAAAGTTCGCCGCCTGATCAAGAACGATTTTGCCCGCGCCTTCGAGCAGTGCGATGTGATTGCCGGCCCAACCTCACCGACCGTCGCTTTCGGCCTTGGTGAAAAGCAGTCGGACCCGATCGCGATGTATCTCTCCGACATCTACACGATTGCCACCAACCTCGCCGGCCTGCCCGGCATGAGCCTGCCTGCCGGTTTTTCCCAAAATCTGCCGGTGGGACTGCAGCTGGTGGGCAATTACTGGAGCGAGGCGAAGCTGCTCAATGTGGCGCATCGCTATCAGCAGGTTACCGACTGGCATCGCCGCATGCCGGCGGCGTTTGAGTGAGGATGACGGGAATGTCCTGGGAAGTGGTCATCGGTCTGGAAATTCACGTCCAGCTCAACACCAAGTCGAAAATCTTTTCCGGCTCCAGCACCACCTTTGGTGCCGAGCCCAACACGCAGGCCAGCCTGATCGATCTCGGCATGCCTGGCGTGCTGCCCGTGCTGAACAAGGGCGCCGTGCGTAATGCCATCAGGTTCGGCCTTGGCATTGATGCCGAACTCGGCCGCAAGAACGTGTTTGCACGCAAGAACTATTTCTATCCGGATCTGCCGAAGGGCTACCAGATTTCGCAAATGGACCTGCCTATCGTGGGCAAGGGCCATGTCGACATCACGCTCGACGACGGCAAGACCAAACGCATCAACATTACCCGTGCGCACCTGGAAGAGGATGCCGGCAAGTCGCTGCACGAAGACTTCCACGGCATGACCGGCATCGACCTCAATCGTGCCGGTACGCCGCTGCTGGAAATCGTCTCCGAACCCGACATGCGCTCCGCCAAGGAAGCCGTGGCCTATGCCAAGGCCATCCATGCGCTGATCCGCTATCTCGACATTTCCGACGGCAACATGGCCGAGGGCTCGATGCGCTGCGACTGCAATGTGTCGATCCGCGAGAAGGGCGAAACGACATTCGGCACGCGCCGCGAGATCAAGAACGTCAACTCGTTCAAGTTCATCGAAAAGGCCATCAACAGCGAGATCGAGTGGCAGATCGACGAGATCGAATCCGGCCGCAAGATCGAACAGGCCACCGTGCTCTACGATCCGAATACCAACCGCACCCGCGCCATGCGCAGCAAGGAAGAAGCGAACGACTACCGCTACTTCCCCGACCCTGACCTGCTGCCGGTCGTGCTGGACGATGCCCTGATCGAGGAGATCCGCGCCAGCCTGCCGGAGCTGCCGGCCGCGAAGCGCGAGCGCTTCATCAGCCAGTACGGCCTGCCGGAATACGACGCCGGCGTGCTGGTTTCCAGCCGTGATCTCGCCGAATTCTTCGAAGCCGCCGTGACAGCCGCGAATGGCGCCGCCAAGCAGGCGTCGAACTGGATCATGGGCGACGTGCTGGGCGCGCTGAACCGTACCGAGAAGGACATCAGCGAATGCCCGATCACACCGACGCAACTGGGCGGATTGATCCTGCGCATCAACGACAACACCATCTCCGGCAAGATTGCCAAGCAGGTATTCCAGGCACTGATGGACGGCGAAGGCAGCAGCGCCGACGAGATCATCGAGAAGAAGGGCCTGAAGCAGGAGTCGGACTCCGGTGCCATTGAAGCCCTGATTGATGAAGTGATTGCAGCCAATCCGGACAACGTGGCGGCCTATCGCGGCGGCAAGGACAAGCTGTTCGGCTTTTTCGTCGGCGAAGTCATGAAGCGATCGAAGGGCAAGGCCAACCCGGGCCAGGTCAACGAGATCCTGAAGAAGAAACTGGCGGGCTGACCACCTCCGTCAGCGCCACAAAAAAGCCCGCCTGATGCGGGCTTTTTTGTTTCTGTCCAGGCTCAGTGCAAGCGCGACGGCGTCGTACCTTCCCCCATGAACGCGATGCGATCGTCCGCAAACAGGTTCATGTCCGGCGCCAGGATCTTGATGTAACGATCAAAATACAGAATCTGCTTGAGCAGCAAGGCAAAGGCACGCGGGAAGCGGATGCCGTGACGTTCGCCCACCGCCACGATGTCCAGCATGATGCGGTTGATTTCAGTGTCATTTACCGCACCGTTCAGCACGTGCTCCGGATCGACCGTGGTGAAGGCCCCATACAACTCCTCCAGATCACGCGTCAGCTTCTGGATGTCGACAGCACGCTTGGTCATGCCGATACGCGCCATGCTGTTGGCCATTTTCTCGAAATTGCCGTCGGTAAGCGACTCCACGAAATCCGTAGTGGCACCCCAGGTATCGGGATTGATGCGGCCGACAATGCCGAAGTCGATGAAGCCGAGGCGGCCATCGGTGAGCACCATGAGGTTGCCGGCATGCAGGTCGGCATGGAAACTCTCGCAAAACATGAGGCTGGAGAACCAGGTATTCATGGCATTGATCAGCGTGCCAGCCGGATCGCGACTGTACTTACGGATCGTGTCGAGATCGGTGAGCGGCACGCCATAGAAACGCTCCATGGTCAGCACTCGCAGACTCGACGCATGTTCGTAGACCTTCGGCGCAATCGCTGCCTGGTTGCCTGTGCGCTCGAGAAATGCCGAAAACTCACCGATGTTGCGAGCTTCCTTGTAGAAGTCGACCTCTTCCATCATGCAGGCCTGGATCTCGGCAACGATGGCCGAAAGCGAGGCGAACTTGATCTTCGGAAAAGCCACTTCCACCAGGCGGGAGGCAAAGTAGAGAAAGTTCAGATCCGTCAGCAGGATATTTTCCACGCCGGGCTTCTGGATTTTGATGACGACCGGCTCCCCGGTCACCAGTGTCGCGGCGTGGACCTGTGCAATCGACGCCGAGGCCAGCGGCACTTCGTCGATGTGGGAAAAAATATCGTCCAGCGGACGCTGCAATTCACGCTGCAGGACATCGCGCATCGTGCTGAAGGGCTGCGGCGACGTTCTGTCGAGGCAATGCTGGAACTCGGTGACATACGCTTCGGGGAACAGCGAGGGCGAGCTGGCAATGAACTGGCCCAGCTTGATGTAGGTGGCACCCAGCCGCTCGAAAGTCTGGCGCAGCAGTTGCGGCAGCGGCGGCCGCTCACCCAGCGCCCAGCCTGCCCCGGTCTGGGCCAGCACGAGTCCGGTCTGGCTCAGACGCAACAACCCCTTGAGGGCGTTGCCAAAATTTGCGTAACGATTGCTCATGCAAGTCTTCTCCCTATGCCTTGGCCGGACTGCAGACTGCGCAGCCGGCATCACGTCGCACCGAAAGGGTGCGCATCATCCCTGTCATCGCCTCCCAGAGCCAGAGCCTGCCGACCAGCGGCTCACCCACGCCCGAGAGCATTTTCAGCACCTCCGTTGCCGCCAGCGCGCCCACTACGCCCACCACCGGCGCGAGGACACCCGCTTCGGCACAAGTGGCTGCCGCCTCGTCCAGATCCGGATACAGGCAGCGATAGCACGGTGAGTCCCCCCGCCGCGCATCAAACACGGCGAGCTGGGCACCAAAACCGATGGCGGCCGCACTCACCAGCGGCACCCTGGCCGCGACGCAGGCCGCATTGACGGCGTCCCTCGTCGCGAAATTGTCGCAGCCATCCACCACCAGATCGACCCGGGACACCAGTCCCGGCAGGGTGTCAGCGTCAAGCGCCCGCGTGACGGCCTCAACCTGCACGAACGGGTTCACCACACGCAACTTCTCGGCGGCCACCTCTGCCTTGAGTCGCCCTAGGTCTGCCTCGGCATAGAGCAGCTGACGCTGCAGGTTGCTGGCTTCAATGCTGTCAAAGTCTGCCAGCAGCAACTCGCCCACCCCGGCTGCCGCAAGGTAGAGGGCCAGCGGACACCCGATGCCACCCATCCCCACGACCAGCACGCGCGACGCCTTCAGCTTTTCCTGCCCCGGAATGTCAAACGCCGGCAGCATGATCTGCCGCGCATAGCGCAGCAGCTCATCATCGGTCAGCATGGCCCGGCCTCCCCGTTATGGCATCCGAACGTGATGCGTTCATGACCGTTCAGGTCACAGCGTGAGCCGACCCGAACGAATCCCGCTGCTTGCAGGATGGCACGGACCCGGGGCGCTTGGTCATGACCATGCTCAAGCGCCAGCCAGCCGCCCGGCAGCAGGCATGCCGGCGCTGACAGCGCCAGCGCCCGGACGTCATCCAGCCCATCCGGCCCGGCGACCAGCGCCGACCGCGGCTCAAAGCGCACATCGCCCCGGACCAGATGCTCGTCATCCTGCGGAATGTACGGCGGATTGGACAGGATCAGGTGGAATTGCCTCCCGGCCAGCGGCGCACACCAGTTGCCGTGCAAAAACTCGACCGGCAGGTGCAACCGTTTCGCGTTGGCCGTGGCCACCACCAGAGCATCCAGCGAGGCGTCCACGGCCGTGACGGCGCACTCAGGCCGCTCGCTCTTGACCGCCAGGGCTATCGCACCGCTGCCGGTACCCAGATCAAGAATGCTCTCCTTGCTCCCTTCCGGAATTTTCGCCAGCGCAAACTCCACCAGCAACTCCGTTTCCGGTCGCGGGATCAGCGTGTGCGAATTCACGGCCAGGTCCAGCGTCCAGAAGCCGCGCCGACCCAGCAGGTGCGCCACCGGCTCGCCCCGTTCACGCCGCTGCAACATCTGCAGGAAGGCCATCCGCTCCCGGGTAGTCGGCACCTCATCATCATGCGCATACAGCCACGCCGCGTCACGCTGCAGCGCGTGCAGCAACAGCAACTCGGCATCGCGACGAGCGCTGTCGGAACCGGACTGCTGCAGGCGTTGCACGGCGTCGCGCAACATATCGCGCAATGACGTCAGCTCGGGCGACGTGGTCACTTATGCCTCGCTGTCGGCAAGCGCTGCCAGCTGGTCGGCCTGGTATTCCCGCGCCAGTGCATCCAGCACCTCATCCAGGTCCCCCTCAATCACGCGATCCAGCGAATACAGCGTGAGATTGATGCGGTGATCCGTCAGGCGGCCCTGCGGAAAATTGTAGGTACGAATACGCTCGGAACGATCGCCCGACCCGACCAGGTCACGACGCATGGAGGCCTGCTCGGCATGGGCCGCGGCCTCGCGTGCCGCAAGGATTTTCGCTGACAACAGGCTCATCGCCCGGGCCCGGTTCTTGTGCTGCGAACGTTCGTCCTGGCACTCCACCACGATGCCGGTCGGCAGGTGCACGATGCGGATGGCGGAGTCGGTCGTATTAACGTGCTGCCCGCCGGCCCCGCTGGAGCGGAACGTATCAACGCGAATGTCTTCCTTGCGGATTTCCACACCCTCCACTTCGGGCGATTCCGGCAGGATCGCCACCGTGCAGGCAGACGTATGGATGCGGCCTTGCGACTCGGTGGCCGGCACGCGCTGCACGCGATGCACGCCGGACTCGAACTTCAGGCGCGCATAAACATTCTCGCCCTCCACGCGGGCGATCACTTCCTTGTAACCGCCGTGCTCGCCCGGACTGGCCGAGACGACCTCGATGCGCCAGCGCTGCTTTTCCGCGAAACGCGTGTACATGCGGAACAGGTCGCCGGCAAAAATGGCCGCCTCGTCGCCCCCCGTACCGGCGCGCACTTCCAGATAGACATTGCAGCTGTCATTGGGGTCACGCGGCAACATAAGGGCTTCCAGCTCCGCCTGCAGATGCTGCTGCAACACCGTGCTGGCCTTCAGCTCTTCCTCGGCCATCTCGCGGAAATCGGGGTCCCTCAGCAGGGCGCGCGCCTCGGCTTCGTCCGCTTCGGCCCGGCGGAATGCCGACCACGCCTCCACCACCGGCATCAGCTCGGCATGTTCTTTCGAAAGTTTGCGATACTGCTCGCCATTGGCCGCTATGCCGCCGTCCGCGAGCAGAGCACTCACTTCCTCTGCACGCTCGACCAGCAGCTCGAGCTTGTTGCGCAACGATGCCTTCATGCACCGCCACCGTTGCCGTTTTCCCCACTGGGCTTCACGCCCAGCAATTCGGCTGCCCAGGCCAGCTTTTCCGCCTCGCCAGCAGCTGCCGACTGCTTCATCGCAATGGTGGGCGCATGCAGCATCTTGTTCATGAGCTGCCGACTCAGCTTTTCAAGTACCGCCGCCGGGTCGTCGCCCTTGCGCAGGGCGCTCATGGCCTTGGCCAGCTCCTGCTCGCGCACGGCATCGGCCTGCTGACGCCAGGCCGTCATGACGCCAATCGCTCCCTGTTCACGCTTTTGCTGCATGAACTGCCGCGCCCTCGCCTCCACAATGGCCTCGGCCTCACGGGCCGCCTCCTGCCGGGAGCGGATGTTTTCCTCGATGACCGACTGCAGGTCATCGACGGTGTACAGATAGATGTCCTGCAACTCGGCCACTTCAGGCTCAATGTCGCGCGGCACGGCGATATCCACCATGAAGATGGGCTTGTGCCGGCGCTTTTTCAGTGCGCGCTCGGCCATGCCCTTGCCCACGATCGGCAGCGGCGCTGCGGTTGAGGAAATCACGATGTCGGCCCGCGCAAGCGCTTCCGGAATATCTTCCAGTGCCACGGCCCGCCCACCGAACTGTTCCGCCAGCGCCATGCCGCGCGACAATGTGCGATTGGCGACCGTGATGCGGGTAACGCCCTGCTCGAACAGGTGCTTGCCCACCAGTTCGATCATCTCGCCAGCACCAATCAGCAGCGCCTCTGTATCACGCAAGTCGGAAAAGATCTGGCGGGCAAGTTGCACCGCGGCGTAGCCGACCGACACGGGATTCGCCCCGATGGCAGTTTCGGTACGTACCTGCTTGGCTGTGGCGAAAGTGCTCTGGAACAGCCGCTCGAGTTCCGGTCCCAGGGTACCGGCCGATGCAGCCTGACTGTAGGCGGTCTTCACCTGCCCCAGGATCTGCGGTTCGCCCAGCACCATGGAGTCCAGGCCGGCCGCCACCCGCATCATGTGCCGCACGGCCGCCTCGCCTTCGTGGCGATACAGGCTGCCCGCAATCTCGCCCAGTGGCAGCTGGTGGTACTGGCTCAGCCAGTCCAGCAGCGCATCGGTGCCCCGCTCGGGCACGCGACCATAGAATTCAGTGCGATTGCAGGTGGACACAATCGCCAGCTCCTGCACCCCCGCCTGCGCACACGCCTCGCGCAAGGCGACCTCCAGCCGCTCCGGCGTGAAGGCGACCTTTTCGCGCAACGCCAGCGAAGCTGTCTTGTGGTTGATGCCGAGCGCCAGCAGCCCCATGGGGTTGACCTGTTCCGTCTGATGGATGCCGCCGGTGGCGGGTGGCAGATTTTGAGGGATAGGCGGCGCAAAGACAAACCCGGCGTCTCCGACCGCCCCCTCCTTTCGTACACAGCGTAACTGGCCGCCTTGCCGCTTTTTTGCCAAGATGCGGCATTCATGCCCAGCGACTGTCATCATGCCCGTGCGCCCACTGCTCCTTGTCACTTCCTTGCTGATGCTGGCGGGCTGCACCATTGCCCCGCCCGCCGCAACGCCTGCGGTCGCCCCCGCGCCCCCCGCGGCGCCCCCGGAGACTGCCTACGGGCCCTTTGAGCCGCGCTCGCTGGAGGCACTGCTGCTGTCCGAATTTGCCGGTCACCGCCAGCGGGCCGACGTTGCCTTGGCCGGTTATTCCCAGCAGGCACACGCCACCCGCGATCCCGGCGTGGTGGCCCGCGCCACCACGATCGCCCACTTCCTCAACCAGCCACAGGCACTGGATCTGTCCCGCCTGTGGACCGAAGTGGAGCCTGACAGCAAGGAGGCGTGGTACCTGCTCGCCCTCGGCAGCCTCAAGCGGCAGCAATACGACCAGCTGATTCCCGCACTGGACAGGCTGCTCGACCTGCAGCCGGACGCCGATCTGGAACAGATGTTCCTGTCCGCCATCCCGACCACCCCCGCCGGCCAGGAGGCCCTGCTCAAGGCGCTGGGCAGCGTAGAGGCCAAACATGAGGACAGCCCCCACATCCTGTTTGCCCGCGCGCTGGTCCAGACCCAGGCCGGCCAGACCGTTCCCGCGCTGGCATCCGTGCGCAAGGCCCGCCAGATCAAGCCGCGCAGCATCCAGGCCACCCTGCTTGAGGCCAAGCTGCTGACCGATCTCGGCCACAACCAGGAAGCCGCCGGACTACTGGCCACCGCCGTCAAGGCCCGCCCGGACAGCCAGAGCCTGCGTCTCAACTATGCCCGCAGCCTGGTGCGAATCCAGGACATGAAGGGGGCCGAGCGCGAGTTCGGGGCACTGGTGGAGAAAAATCCCGCTGACGACAGCCTGCGTCTCGGGCTGGCCCTGATCGCCTTCGAGAACCGGAACGACTTGCTGGCGCGAACCGAACTCGAGATATTGACCAACAGCGAGGACCATGCCGACGAGGCCTACCTCTACCTCGGCAAGCTGGCGCAACGCCAGGGCATGGCGGACGACGCCATCGCTGCCTACGAGAATGTGCCACCCGGCCAGCACTTCCTCTCGGCCATGGCCGAAACCAGTAACCTGCTCTACCAGCTCAAGCGCCCGGAAGAATCCGCCCGGCGCCTGGCTGACGCGCGCGCCAGACACCCCGAACAGCGCATCCCTCTTTACCAGCTGGAAGCCGAGTTGCTGAGCGAGCGCAAGGACCACGCCGCCGCGCAGCAAGTGCTGAACGACGGCCTCCGGCTGTTTCCGGACAATACCGCCCTGCTGCTCAGCCGCGCCCTGGTAGCGGAACGCCTTGACGACCTGGGCCAGTTCGAGCGCGATGTCCGCGAGGTACTGGTGCGCGAACCGGACAACGCCAGCGCCCTCAACGCACTCGGCTATACCCTGCTGGAGCGCACCGCCCGCCTTGATGAAGCCGAGGCCTACATCCGCCGCGCGCATGAACTGCGCCCGGACGATCCTGCCATCCTGGACAGCCTCGGCTGGGTCCGCTTCAAGCGCGGCGATGCCGAGGGCGCCCTCAGCGCCCTGCGCCGGGCCTATGCGCTGTTTGCCGATGACGAAATCGCCGCCCACCTGGGCGAGGTCCTGTGGGTGCTCGACCAGAAAGACGAGGCCCGGCGCATCTGGACCGAGGCGCTGCGACGCCACCCTGCCAGCGACTACATACCGCGCACCCGGATGCGCCTGGACCCTTGATGACGCGCCTTGTTCTCATGGTCCTGCTGGGGCTGGCGCTGACGGCGTGCAGCCTGGCGCCGCCAGCCGTGATCACCAGTACCGACCACTTCAACCACTGGCTGGCCGAGGGCAAGATGGGGCTGCGCGTGGCGGACAAGGGCGGCAACCTGAACTTCGTCTGGCTGCAGGAAGGCGATGCCTACACGCTGACCCTGTCCGGCCCGCTGGGGGCCGGCCGCACCGAACTCTCCGGTGGCCCTGCGGGCGTCACCCTGCGCAACGGCGACACGGGAGCCATCCGGGCCGCATCGCCCGAAGAGCTGCTCGAAAGCGTCACCGGCTTCCGTGCCCCGGTGTCGCATCTGGCGCATTGGCTCAAGGCTCGTCCGGCCACGCTGGAGGCGCGTATCGAACGGGATGTGACTGGTCGCGTGAGCCGCATCGACGAAGACGGCTGGACAGCCGTTTTTACGGCCTGGGATGACACCCATACCGCCCTGCCCCGCAAGATCCAGATCACCGGCCCGGACACCCGGCTAACCGTGGTGGTCTCCCGCTGGCAGCCCGAACCACCGCCCGCCACCGACCCTGCCCCGGCCGCTGCCCCATGACTCGACTGACCCTGCCCGCCCCGGCCAAGCTCAACCTGTTCCTGCACATTACCGGCCGCCGTCCCGACGGCTACCACCTGTTGCAGACAGTCTTCCAGTTCCTGCAGGAAGCGGACACCCTGCATTTTTCCCACCGGGACGACGACGTCATCACGCTAACCCCCGGCATCCCGGGCGTCCCGGCCGAGAGCAACCTGGTCGTGCGCGCCGCCCGCCTGCTACAAGCGCACACCGGCTGCCGCGCCGGCGCCGACATCACGCTGGAGAAGCGCCTGCCTATGGGCGGCGGCATCGGTGGCGGCTCATCAGACGCCGCCACCACCCTGCTGGGTCTAAACCGGCTGTGGGGACTGAAGCTGTCCCTGGACGCACTGGCCGCCCTGGGCCTGCAACTGGGGGCCGATGTGCCCGTGTTCGTACGCGGCCACGCCGCCTGGGCCGAGGGGGTGGGTGAATGCCTGACCCTGGTCGACATTCCCGAGCCCTGGTACCTGGTGCTGACGCCGCAGGCCCACATCAGCACCGCGGACGTCTTCCGCCACCCGCAATTGACACGTGATACCCCCGCCATTACAGTAGCCGCCTTTCTCGGGGGGGGGCTTGCCCGGAGCGTCCGCAACGACTGTGAAAACATCGTTCGCCAGCTCTCTCCCGACGTAGATGCGGCCCTTAACTGGCTGGCACGGCATGGCACCGCCCGCATGACGGGAACCGGCGCCTGCTGTTTTATTGCCTGTCCGGATCGCGCCACGGCGGAGCACCTGCTGGCCACCAGCCCCCACACGGGCTTTGTCAGCAAGGGATGCAACCGGTCTCCCGCCCATGTCGCACTGGCCGCACTGAAGCAAGAGTCCTAGGGGCGTCGCCAAGCGGTAAGGCAGCGGGTTTTGATCCCGCCATGCGTTGGTTCGAATCCAGCCGCCCCTGCCATTTTCCAGTCAGCCGAAAGCACCGTCATGCCCAATCTGGTCCTGTTTACCGGCAATGCCAATCCCGAGCTGGCCCGCAAGGTCGCCGCCCACCTGCACACGCCTCTGGGCGAGGCACTCGTGGGCCGTTTCTCCGACGGCGAAATCCAGGTCGAGATCAATGACAACGTGCGCGGCAAGGATGTTTTCATCCTGCAATCCACCTGCAACCCGACCAATGACAACCTCATGGAAATGATTGTCATGGCCGACGCCCTGCGCCGCGCCTCGGCCGGCCGCATCAC
>JBKHWB010000067.1:0-11819 GCA_046566745.1 Gammaproteobacteria bacterium | reverse complement strand
GGCAATCGGAGTGGCACGTACACCCACGCACGGATCATGACGACCCTTGGTGATGACTTCGATGGGATTGCCGTGAATGTCGATGGAGCGCCCCGGCAGAGTCATGCTGGAGGTCGGCTTGAGCGCAATGCTCACCACAATGTCCTGACCAGAGGAAATGCCGCCCAGCACACCGCCGGAATGATTGGAGGCAAAGCCCTCCGGCAGCATTTCGTCACGGTGCTGTTCACCGCGCTGTTCCACCACGGCAAAACCGTCACCGATCTCCACTGCCTTCACGGCATTGATGCTCATCATGGCATGGGCGATGTCGGCATCGAGGCGATCAAACACCGGCTCGCCCCACCCCACCGGTACATTGTGGGCATACACGGACAGGCGCGCGCCACAACTGGAACCGTCACGGCGCAACTGCGTAATCAGGTCTTCCATCTGTGGAATGACATCGGCATCCCCACAAAAGAACGGGTTCTGGTTGACGATAGACCAATCCAGCTTCTGCGCCTTCACTGTGCCGATCTGGGTGACATGGCCGCGAATCTCGATACCGAACTTCTCGTGCAGGTATTTCTTGGCGATCGCACCGGCCGCCACCCGCATGGCGGTTTCGCGCGCAGACGAGCGGCCACCGCCACGGTAATCACGGAAACCGTATTTCTGCGTGTAGGTGTAATCCGCATGACCGGGGCGGAACGTCGCGGCAATGTTGGCGTAGTCCTTGGACTTCTGGTCAGTGTTCTCGATCAGCAGGCCAATCGACGTGCCCGTAGTCTTGCCCTCGAATACGCCGGACAGGATCTTGACCACATCGTCTTCGCGACGCTGGGTGCTGTACTGCGAGGTACCCGGCTTGCGGCGATCCAGATCAATCTGCAGGTCAGCCTCGGTCAGCTCAAGCCCGGGCGGCACGCCATCGACAATGGCACCCAGCGCCAGGCCATGCGATTCACCAAAGGTAGTGACACGGAAGAGTTCGCCAATCGTGTTGCCGGCCATCACTAAAATCCTTGCATCAGACAGCCGCTTCAAACAGCGACTGGAATTCGCGGCACTGTGCCGCAGTCAAAACGAACACGCCCTTGCCGCCAAACTCGAACTCCACCCAGGCAAAGGGGACTTCGGGGAAGCTTTGCTGCAGGGCCCACTGCGAGTTGCCCACTTCGACCACCAGAACGCCATCGTCGGTGAGGTAGTCGGCCGCCTCGGCCAGGATGCGGCGGGTGATGTCGAGACCATCGCGGCCGGAGGCCAGGCCCAACTCGGGCTCACGCAGGAACTCGGCGGGCAGGTCAGCCATGTCCTCGGCATCCACATAGGGTGGATTGCTCACGATCAGGTCATAACGCTGGCCCGGCAGCTTGCTGAACACATCCGACTCGATGAGGCTGACGCGATCTTCCAGCTCGTGGTGCTCAACGTTGACGGAGGCCACTGACAAGGCATCCATGGAGATATCGGTCGCATCCACCAGTACATCCGGGAATTCCTTGGCGATGGCGATGGCGATGCAGCCGGAGCCGGTGCACAGGTCCAGCGCACGCTGCGGCTCGTGCTGCAGCCAGGGCAGGAAACGGTCGGCGATCAGCTCGGCAATCGGGGAGCGCGGCACCAGGACTCGCTCGTCCACATAGAACGGCAGGCCGGCGAAATAGGCCAGGTTGAGCAGATAGGCCAGCGGGATACGCTCGTTGACACGACGGGCCAGCAGCTCCAGCACCTTGCGGCGCTCGGAGGGCAGCAGCCTTGCATCCAGGATTTCTTCGTCAGCCGACCACTCGAGCGCCAGTGTCTGCATGACCAGCGCGGTGGCCTCGGCGAACGGATCATCCGTGCCATGGCCGAGATGGATGTCGTTCTCGCGGAAGCAGGTCACGGCAAAGCGGATGAAGTCACGGATGGTGACGAGTTCGGCGGCGGCCTCGGCCAGCAAGGCCTCATCCAGCAGCACGGGGTATTCGCTGTCGGTCACGTCGGGGTCCGGCGGGGTAATGGAAAGGCGCTATTGTAGCGGCCTGCGGCACCGGATGACCACGACCCGCTGCCACGCCCCTCCCTGTAACACTCGAGCACTGGCAATCAGTCGCCGGGCTGGCCACAATGCCGGCATACCTTTTGCCTGCCTCACGCAATGAAAGACCCGCTCCTCAACCAGTTACGCAAACAGCTCCGGGACACCCCGGCGGCCCCGGCCCGTCCGGCACCTTTGCAGCCCGCCCGCCCGGCAGAACCGGACGAGGATGATGCCACGTTGTTTGCCAAGGCCACCCGGGGAGCCCGCCCGGTCAAGACCGACACCGCCGTGCTGCCGACCGCACGCCCCGACCCCAACGCCCGCCTGCGCCGCGCCGCCGCCGAGGCCGAAGACCGCGAGGACTCGCCGCTCTCCGACGCGGCCGCCCTGATGCACGACGTCCAGCCGGAGGCCACCCTGTCGTTCGCCCGCAATGGTGTTCAGACGCGCGTACTGCAACGGCTACGGCAGGGCCAGATGCCCTGGCAGGCCGCCGTCGACCTGCACGGCTGCACGGTGGATCAGGCTCGCGAAGCCGTCCTGGCCTTGCTGCACGATGCCCGTCAGGCCAGGCTTCACGTGGTAAAGGTGGTGCACGGCAAGGGGCTGGTGAAGGAACAGGCGCTGCTCAAGACCTGCGTGAATGGGTGGCTAAGGCAAATCCCGGACGTACTGGCATTTGTCAGCGCCCTGCCACGGGATGGCGGCACGGGGGCCGTTTATGTGCTATTGAAACGTCAGCGTCCGGACAGCGAATAGACCGGAAGCCGCGTTACCGGCGACAAAAGAACAACCACGGATCGGTCTGATGGCTTTCACCTTTAAACGGCAGCCCCTGGCATCACTGCTGCTATTCCTGCTCGGCTGGCTCATCCTCCCGGTGACGGAGGCCGCCGGCATTACTGCCCTCACCCTGAACGATCCGGTCACCGCCCAGCAACTGGAACGACACCTGCAATATGCCTGTACCAACCCCGACACCGGACTGGAAGGCGCCCTGGGACTGGACTACCAGCCCGTGACCCGCTCGCGGATATCGCTGGGCTATGTCAGCCAGGCCTGCTGGTTCCGATTCAAGCTGGCCAACGCCGGCGACACACCCCTCAGGCTGGTCATCGCCATCCACTTTCCGATGCTGGATCACGCTACCCTGCACATACCGGAACCCACGGGCCTCAGGATACTCACGGCCGGGGATGCCGAACCCTTCAGCATCCGACCCCTGCAGGTACGCTTCTTCAGCTACCCGGTCGACTTGCCGGCACACGCCAGCCAGGACTATTACCTGCGCGTGGCAACCACCAGCAGCTTCAACCTGCCGATCACCGTCAGCGGTCGCGATGCATTCGCAGAAGAGCACATCAACAACGAACTGGCACTTGGTGTGTTCTACGGCATCGGCATAGGCCTGTTCTTCTACAATTTTTTCCTGTGGGCGGTGATACGGGAACGGTCCTATCTCGCCTACATCGTCCATCTGGGCAGCAGCCTGCTGTTCTATGCCTCACTGCAAGGCATTGCCTACCGCTGGTGGCCCGACTGGCCGGAGTGGAACAACCGCTCCACCTATGTGTTTGCCTATGTCTCGATGATATCGGGCACGCTCTTTGCCCGTGAATTCCTGATGACGGCAAAGTGGCCCCGCATGGACCGGCTTTTCCTTGCCATGACCTTCCTGGGACTGTTCGCCGCCATCGGCCAGTTTGTACTGCCAGCGCGACTCATCAATCCCCTGTTGGGCATTCTGGCGCTGGCCAACATGCTGCTGCTGACCGGTACCGGCATTATCCGCTGGCGCGCGGGCCAGCATGAGGCCCGTATCTTCGTGCTCGCCTGGGGGCTGTTCCTGATCTCGCTGGTCGCCGTTGCCCTGAACACCTACGGCATCCTGCCCACGCTGATCATCAGCCTCTACGGCATGCAAATCGGCCTTATCGTCCAGCAGATACTGCTATCACTTGCACTGGCCTACCGCATCAACATCCTGAAACGGGAAAAGCAGCAGCAGGAACAGGAATCACGGCTGGCACGAAGCGAAAACGAGGCCAAAGGCAACTTTCTTGCCACCATGAGCCACGAAATCCGCACTCCCATGAATGCTGTTATCGGCATTACGCAATTACTCCGCGACACACCGCTGAATGACCAGCAGCGCAGCTATGTTGACATGCTCAACAATGCCGGCCAGTCCCTGCTGGGCCTTATCAGTGACATCCTCGACTACTCCAAGATGAATGCAGGCCGCCTGCAACTGGAGGCGGCCACATTCAACCTGCACGACCTGCTACGGGACTGCCGCGGCATGTTCGACGCAGCGGCACGCCAAAAGGCCCTGGCATTGACAGTGGAACAGGCCGAGGAGCTTCCGGTCTGGGCAAGGGGTGACCCGACCCGCCTGCGCCAGGTGCTGGTCAACCTGCTGAGCAACGCGGTCAAGTTCACCGACAAGGGTCACATCACGTTGCGTGCCGGACTGCTACCCTGTGAAGAAGGCGGACGGTTACTTCTCGCCGTTCAGGTGGAGGATACTGGCATCGGACTGACAACCGACGAATGTGACCAGCTTTTCAAGGTATTCAGCCAAGCTGACAGTGGCACCGCCCGCAAGTACGGCGGCAGCGGCCTGGGACTGGCCATCAGCAAGCAGATCATTGAGCTGATGGGCGGCAGCATCGGCGTGCGTAGCCTGCCCGGACAAGGCTCGACCTTCTGGTTTACCGCTCCGCTGGACAGTGCCACTGCACCAGACGACCTGTCGCCACATGAACCCGGGGATCACCTGGCAATGCATCACATGTGTGTCCTGGTCGTCGAGGACAACGCCGTCAACCGTCTGGTCATTACCAGCATGCTGCACAAACTGGGCGTTCGCACGCGGCTGGCCCACCAGGGCGAAGAGGCACTGGCCATGATCAAGCAACACAGCGATATCGACCTCATCCTGATGGACTGCGAAATGCCCGTCATGGACGGCTATACGGCCACCCGCCAGATCAGGTCCCTCGAACAGGAGCAGGGCTTGCGCCATACACCGATCATTGCCCTGACGGCCCATGCCCTGCAGGAACACCGCGAGCGCTGCCTCGCCTGCGGCATGAACGATCACATTGCCAAGCCAATCTCCCTGGAGGAGCTCACCCGACTCCTGTTGCGCTGGCAACCGGTTAGCGCCGCCAGCCGCCATGCCCCGTCAGGCAGTACCTCATGAACCTCCTTCATTTGCTGATGCTGGCCCTGATGCTTTGCCTGTCGCTCCCGCGGCACGCCGAGGCAGCGGTGGACGTCGCCCACCTGAAGTCACGGGTCGAACTGGCGTCCTGGGCCACCTACAGCTGCGACGGTCACATGCCGCGAGCTTACGGCGATCTACGCGATTCCGACTTCCAGCGTTTGCAACGTCCCCACATTTCGCTGGGATTCCGGCCGGATGCCTGCTGGTTCCGGTGGGAGGTGCACAACTCCGGCCAAGAAGGCCGCCGCGTACTGTTTACCTTGGATTATCCCGTACTGGATCACGTGGATCTTTACCGCTCCGGCAGCGGGGCTACGCAACACTGGGCGATGGGCGACGGGCTACGCTTTGGCGACCGGTCGATCGACTCCCGCAACTTCGTGTTACCGCTGACACTGGGGGCAGGTGAAACTGCACGATTCACGCTACGCGTGCAGTCATCTGGCTCCATGACCGTTCCAATCGCCCTGAGCGACCCCGACTATTACATCGGCGACCATGAGCAAAATGAGTGGTGGCTGGGTGTGTTCTACGGTATCAGCCTTGGCCTGCTCTTCTACCACGGCTTCCTGTGGCTCGTGCTGCGGGAACGTATCTACCGATTCTATGTGCTGCATCTCGGCGCCAGCCTGGCCTATCTCGCCACCCTGCAAGGGATTGCCTACCGCGTGTGGCCGGACTGGATCGACTGGAACAACCGGTCCAACTTCCTGGCCGGATACCTGCTGTTTCTGACCGGTGCACTGTTTGCGCGTGATTATCTGGCCACGCGGGCATGGAAAGTCGGGGATCGGCTTCTGCTGGCGCTCGCTTCAATCAACGCCACCGCACTGTTCGTACATGTTTTCCTGCCGACCGCGCTGCTGTACAAAAGCCTGGCGGGCATGGCCATCATCACCATGCTGTCGCTGCTGGTAACCGGCATCATCCGTTGGCAACAGGGGCTGCGCGAAGCACGGCAGTTCGTACTCGCCTGGGGCCTGTTCATGCTGATGGCCATTGTTTTCTCACTCAAGACGTATGGCGTGTTTCCCACCCTGCCGGTGCTGCAGACAGTGAATTTCCTGCAGCTTGGCATGATCCTGCAACAGGTACTGTTATCACTGGGCCTGGCAGACCGACTGACGTCGCTCAAGCGGGAAAAAATACAACGCGAGCAGGAAATCCTGCGAGAACGGGCCGAGAATGAAGCCAAGGGAGATTTCCTGGCCAAGATGAGCCATGAGATCCGCACGCCAATGAATGCCGTGCTGGGACTCACCCACCTGCTCAAGGACAGTCGCCTGGACAATGTACAACGGGAACAGGTCAACATGCTGAGCAGCGCAGGACAATCCCTGCTGGAGCTCATCAACGACATCCTCGACTACTCCAAGATCAGCGCAGGCAAGCTGGAACTGGAAAAAACCACGTTCAACCTGCCCGCCCTGCTCAGCGACACTGTCAGCATGTTTGCCGTCAACGCATCGCAAAAATCACTTTCACTTGCCTATGAGCCCTCTCCCGCGCTACCGGTGTGGGTAAAGGGAGATCCAGTACGCATCCGGCAGGTAACCAGCAACCTGCTCAACAATGCCATCAAGTTCACCAACCAGGGGCAGATCCATGTCCGCTTGCAGGCGCAACCAGCCGTAACGGGCGACCGTATCTGGATGCTGGTGGAGGTAGAGGATACCGGTATAGGCCTGACCAGCGATGAAATGGGCTCGCTGTTCCAGGCCTTCCAGCAGGCCGATGTATCGACAACACGCAAGTACGGCGGCTCCGGTCTGGGCCTGGCCATCAGCCGTCAGCTGATAGAAAAAATGGAGGGCGAAATCGGTGTCTCCAGCCAACCCGGCACAGGCTCCACTTTCTGGTTCCGCATTCCGCTGGAACCTGCCGAGGCACCCGCACCAGCCGCGGAAAGTCACGTTCCCCCCTCCCGTAGCCAGCTGTCCGGTCGCCAGTTGCTGGTGGTCGAAGACAACCCGGTAAACCAGTTCGTCATCACCGGATTGTTGCGAAAACTAGGCATCACGCCGCTTCTGTGCCAGGACGGGCAGACCGCCCTCGACACGCTCAGCCAACATCCTGACATTGAACTGGTGTTGATGGACTGTGAAATGCCCGGGATGGACGGTTACGAGGCCACCCGACTGCTGCGACAGCGCGAGCAAACGGAACATCTGCCTCGGCGGCCGGTCATTGCCCTCACTGCCCACGCCATGACCTCCCACCGGGAACGCTGCCTGGCGGCCGGCATGGACGACCACCTGGCCAAACCGGTGGCTCTGGACGACCTGGCAAACGTGCTGCTGCGCTACCTGCCCGACTGAATGCTGCTGTGCCTTTGACCCCTGCCAACGATTTCGCTAGGGTGGGCCCCCTGATTTCCCGACACGAGAGTCCCATCATGGAAAACGCCTATGCCAGCATCATCGCCGCCGTTGGCGAGGACCTGGAGCGTCCCGGCCTGAAAGACACGCCGGCCCGTGCCGCCAAGGCCTTCCGCTATCTCTGCAAGGGTTACGAGGAAGACCTCGATACCATCGTCAACGGCGCCATTTTCCCGTCCGACAACGACGAAATGGTCATCGTGAAGGATATCGAACTGTACTCGCTGTGCGAGCATCACCTGCTGCCCTTCATCGGCAAGGTGCACGTGGCCTACCTGCCTTCGGGCAAAGTGCTTGGCCTGTCCAAGATCGCCCGCATTGTCGACATGTTTGCCCGCCGCCTGCAGATCCAGGAAAACCTGACCAAGCAGATCGCCGATGCGGTGCAGCAAGTGACGGATGCCCGTGGCGTTGCCGTGATCATTGAAGCCCGCCACATGTGCATGATGATGCGCGGTGTGGAAAAGCAGAACTCGGTGATGAAGACCTCGATCATGCTGGGCCGCTTCCGCGAAAACCCGCAAACCCGCAACGAATTCCTGTCCCTCACCAACTGAGCCTGCCCATGACCACGTCCCTTCGCGTTCTCGTCACCGGTGCCGGCAGTGGCCTCGGCCGGGCCCTGGCACTGGCCTGGGCGCGACGGGGTGCCCGTGTGCTGGTGGCCGACATCGCACAAGCGCGTGGCGAGGAATCCGTGCGCCTGTGCAAGGCCGCCGGTGCGGCGGATGCCGCATTTTTGTCGCTCGACGTCACCAGAGAAGCCGACCATCACGCCGCCCTGTCCTGGGTGACATCACACTGGCAAGGGCTGGACATTCTGGTGAACAACGCCGGCGTAGCCGGGGGTGGCAACTTCGAGGGCATCAGCGAAGAAGACTGGCTATGGATGCTCAACATCAACCTGTTGGGCGTCGTGCGTGGCTGCCGTGCGTTCACTCCCCTGTTCAAGCAACAACAGGGCGGCCAGTTCGTGAACATCGCGTCGATGGCGGGACTGCTCAATCCACCGGCCATGGCCAACTACAACGTCGCCAAGGCCGGCGTTGTCGCGCTTTCCGACACACTGGCGGCGGAACTTTCGCCATGGAACATTCGCACGCTGGTCGTCTGCCCGTCCTATTTCCAGACCAATCTGGCGGAATCGCTGCGCACGCATGACCCGCTGACCAAAGCCGCCCTCGGGAAACTGCTGGCCAGTTCCGACCTCACGGCAGACGACATTGCCGAGGGCATCGTGAAGGCGGTGGAATCGGGTGAAAACCTGTACTTGCCCCATGCGCAGGCGCAAGCGGCGTGGCAGTACAAACGGGAGCACCCCGGCGTGATTGCCGAGGACCTGATGGTCTACGCACGCAAGCTGGCCATGGCACGCGGGAACAACAACTGAGACTTCGCTTACACCCCTCCGTTCGTCCTGAGCCTGTCTAAGGACAATCTTCGAGACCCGGTAACACAGCAGGACTTCGACACACTCAGCCCGAACGGGATTCAGGCATTCCGGATTATCCAGAGACGGGGGCGCCGCAAGACCAGTCAGCCTTGCAGGAAACGATTGATGAGGGCCGCGACCTCTTCCGGACTCTCGTCCAAATGCAAGTGATGGCCACCCCTCACCTTCTGCAGCTCCAGACGCTTCAGTGACGCCAGCCGGCCATCAAAAACGGCCGGATCGGCCGGGAATCCCTGCTCTGCCCGGATCACCATCACGTCGGCCTCAATGGCGGCCAGAAAGGCCCGCACTTGTGGCTCGGTCAGACGCAATGACGAGTGGTGGCGGATGCGGCGATCCATGGTCCAGGCCACACCGCCCTCCACTTCCTTCAGCGAGCGCGAACACAGAATGGCGGCCGCCTCTGCACTGAGCGGCGTAAATCCGCGCTGACGGGCCAGCACAGCGGTGTCACGATACGGAAATACGCGCTCGGGACGCGGCTCGAATGCCTGCCATTCGAGCAAGGCTTCGCGCAGAATGGCAGGCGCTTCTTCCGCACTGCCCGCATAAGGTCCGAGGCCATCGATCATCACAAAGCGGCTGACCCGCTCCGGCATGGCGCCGACAAACAGCGAACCAACGCCAGCGCCCATGGAGTGACCCACCAGGGCAAACCGGTCCCACTCCAGCTGGTTCACCACGGCAAGCACGTCATCAACGTGATCCATGGTGTGATAACGCATGCCCGCCGCACGCCAGTCGCTGAAACCGTGCCCGGCAAAGTCGATTGCCACGACATGAAATCCGGACAGCAACGGTGCCAACCGGTCAAAGGTGGCAGCGTTGTCCTGCCAGCCATGCAAGGCCAGCACGGGAGGCAATGATGCATCATGCCAGCAGCGGGCCGCGATACGCCGCCCTTTGTGCAGGAAGCTGCGTTCAACCACCTGTGTCACGTAATCACCTTTCTCTGCCGGAGTGCCGCCACGAGGTGGTCAGCCGTTTGCAGGGGCTTTTCCAACGGGAACATGTGACCACCTTCGACATACTCGTGCAGCATGTGATGCGTGCGCGCCATGCGTTCGGCAAAACCGGTACCGCGGAACTCACTGCCCGCACCGGACAGCAGGATGCCAGGAACCTGCAATGGTCTGCGGTAACGCCAGGAGTCGTGCGGGGTGTTACGGAAGATGTCGACCTCGACGGCGGCCGGAATGGTCAGGCACACGCCTTCTTCGCAGTCGCTCAGGCCAAACCGGATGTAGTCATCAAAGCATTCCGGATCAAAACTGCGGAACAGACGCTTCTTGCCCAGCAACTCATGTGCCACTTCGCGCGAGGGCCAGACCTCGCGCCGTCCCTGGCTTTTGCCAGCCGGCGTCACGCGATCGACCTGACCGATGGCTTTCATGAGCCCGAAACTGAGCGCCCCCAGTCCGTTGATTACCGGCGGGTCCATGATAACCACGGCACGAAACAGTTCGGGATAACGATGCGCGGCCATGAACGTGGTCAGTCCGCCCAGCGAATGCCCCAACCCGATCACGGGACCATTGCAGCGCTCGCGAATGGAGTCAGCCACCTGTTCTGCCAGCGAATGCCAGTTGTTGTCGACGGGATACTTCGGGTCCGTGCCCAATACCGGCACCGCCTTGACGGCAAATGATGCATCCAGCGCGCCCAGCATCTTGCGATAGCAGGCCGAAGGAATGCCGTTGGCGTGGGCAAAGTGGAGTTCGGGTTTGCTCATGGGTTACAGCTTCTCGATGGCCAGGCCGAGCGCTTCCACTTCGGCAGCCTTGGCATTGGGGGCAATCACTGCCGTGCAGGCCGTTCCCTTGGCCAGCCAGGTGTCACCGACACGTTGCAGGTCTGCCAGCGAAACCGCCAGCAGACGCTCGCGCAAACGCTTGCGCTGCTCATGTGTACGACCGTAAAGCGCATTGTGATACGCCTGCCTTGCCTCCCCTGCCGGGGACAGCGGCTTGTCCATGTCGGAAATCACGCCCAGCACCGTCTCTTCCAGTTGGCGCTGTTCATGCGTTTCATTCAGCAGCCAGTCGATGCTGGCGTCGAAATCCTTCAGCGTATCCGTCAGGCGTGGATCCCGATAGGAATAGAAACGGAAGGCACAGGCATTGCCGTCATAGCCGGCACCGCCGCCATAGGCACCGCCTTTTTCGCGAATCGCGTTATGCAGATAACCATTGCGCAGGAAGCCACCCAGCAACATGAGTGCCGCTGCATCGGGATGTTCGACTGGCACCGCGGGGAAGGCACGTGCACAGAACTGCACCTGCGTGTTGCACAGCCAGGCAACATTGCGTGCGACGGGTGGTGCAGCAAACACGGTCGCGCCACCCTGCGGCTGCCAGACCGCGCCTTGCCAAGTGTCCTGGAGGGAAGACTCCAGCTCAGCCAAGCGCTCTTCCTCGCCAATGAGCAGTAAGCGGCGCTGCGACTGTTGCACCTTGCGATGCATGCTCTGCAAATCGGACAGCAGTTGTTGCAATGTCGCGTCCTCCGCCAGTGCAACATCCAGTGCCTTCATGCGGCGAATGCCGGGCAGGCCGGAAATGCGCTGATTGAAGGCGGCGACGGCGCTAAAGGCCGATCCGGCCGTCTGCATGGCCAACCCATGACCCTGCCCCGTCACGCTGGCCTCCCAGCGCGCACGCATCTGTGACACGAGTTCGCGCACGCGCGAACCTTCGTCAAAGCGAAGCCCATCGAGCGTAGCCAGCATCAACTGGTTGAAATCAC
>JBKHWB010000066.1:0-11823 GCA_046566745.1 Gammaproteobacteria bacterium | reverse complement strand
GTGATACCGTGCGCAAAATGCAGTTCATGAGTCGCTTCATCGAGGAAGTGCGGCAGCAGGAAGCCCAACTGGAAGATGACGACTTCGACGAGGATCTTGACTGATGGCCCTGCTGCAGATAGCCGAACCCGGCCAGAGTACCGCCCCGCATCAGCGCCGGCTGGCCGTCGGCATTGATCTTGGCACCACCAATTCGCTGGTGGCCACCGTGCAGAGCGGCAAGGCGAAGACCATTCCCGACTCCGAGGGGCGCCATCTGCTGCCCTCGGTCGTGCGTTATTTCGAGGACGGCGCGCGCAATGTCGGTCAGGACGCCAAGCAGGCGGCCGCCGGTGATCCGCTGAATACCATCGTGTCGGTGAAGCGCCTGATGGGGCGCGGCCTGGCGGATGTGAAGCGCCTGGGAGGGGAGTTGCCCTACCGGTTTGCGGGTGGCGATACCGGTATGCCGTATTTGCTGACCGTGGCGGGGCACAAAAGTCCTGTCCAGGTCTCTGCCGACATTCTGGCCGTGCTGCGCTCCCGTGCAGAGGCCGTGCTGGGTGGTGACCTTTCCGGTGTCGTGATCACCGTGCCGGCCTATTTTGATGACGCCCAGCGCCAGGCGACCAAGGATGCCGCCCAACTGGCGGGTCTCAAACTGTTGCGCCTGCTCAATGAGCCGACGGCCGCCGCCGTTGCTTATGGGCTGGACAAGGGTGCCGAAGGCGTCCACGCCATTTACGATCTGGGCGGCGGTACCTTCGACATTTCCATTTTGCGCCTGCACAAGGGCGTGTTCGAGGTGTTGTCCACGGGCGGCGATTCCGCCCTGGGGGGCGATGACTTTGACCATGCCATTGCCCGCTGGGTGCTGGCGCAGGCCGGTGTCGAACATCCCGATGCAGGCATGCTGCGCGGCTTGCTCGATGCGGCATGTGCGGCCAAGGAAGCGCTGACGTCGTCGGCGTCGACGACGGTCACGTTTGCCGGCAAGACGTTTGCGTTGTCGCGCGAGCAGTTTGACGGACTGGTGCAGCCGTTGGTCGAGCGTACGCTCAAGGCCTGCCGTCGTGCCTTGCGTGATGCCGGGGTGACGGCGGCGGAGGTGCAGGAGGTCGTCATGGTGGGCGGCTCCACCCGCGTGCCACTGGTGCGGTCCGCCGTCGGCGGCTTTTTTGGTCGCGAGCCCCTGACCGATATCGATCCCGACAAGGTGGTCGCCGTCGGCGCTGCCATCCAGGCGGACGTGCTGGCCGGCAACAAGCCGGACACCGACATGCTGCTGCTGGATGTCATTCCGTTGTCGCTGGGACTGGAGACCATGGGCGGGCTGGTCGAGAAGATCATTCCGCGCAATACCACGTTGCCGGTGACGCGCGCGCAGGAGTTCACCACCTTCAAGGACGGCCAGACGGCCATGAGCATTCATGTGCTGCAGGGCGAACGCGAGCTGGTCAGTGACTGTCGCTCGCTGGCGCGTTTTGAATTGCGCGGTATTCCGCCGATGGTCGCGGGTGCGGCCCGCATCCGCGTGACCTTCCAGGTGGATGCCGACGGTTTGCTCAACGTGATGGCCGAAGAAACCACGTCCGGTGTAAAGAGCGATATCACCGTGAAGCCGTCCTATGGTCTCGCCGATGACGAAATCGCGCGCATGCTGAAGGAGTCCTTCCAGCAGGCAGAAGCCGACAAGTCCGCGCGTGCACTGGCCGAGGAAAAAGTGGAAGGCGAGCGCTTGCTGCTGGCACTGGAAGCGGCGCTGGCCGAAGACGGTGAGGTGTTGCTGGATGCCGGCGAGCGTGAGCAGATCAAGGTCGCCATGCAGGAGTTGCATGAGGCCATGGCGGGTGCGGATGCCATTGCCGTACGCGCCGGTGTGAAAGCCCTTAACGAGGCCAGCGAGCCCTTTGCGGCCCGGCGCATGAATGCCGGCGTACAGCAGGCGCTGGCCGGACGTCGTGTCGACGAGATTGCAGGAGAGTAAGCCATGCCCCAAATCGTATTCCTGCCGCATCACGAGATATGCCCGGATGGCGCGGTCATAGAGGCGGAGAAGGGTGAGTCCATCTGTGAAGCCGCCGTGCGCCACGGCATCAAGATCGAGCACGCCTGCGAGATGTCCTGCGCCTGTACCACCTGCCATGTGGTGGTGCGCGAGGGGGTGGATTCGCTGAACGAGATGGATGATCTCGAGGCGGACATGCTCGACAAGGCCTGGGGGCTGGAGCCGGATTCCCGCCTGTCCTGCCAGGCGCTCGTCAACGACGAGGACCTGGTGGTGGAGATCCCGAAATACACCATTAACCACGCCTCCGAGAAGCACTGACGGCGGGCTGCCCGGAACAGGAGAGACGACATGTCGCTGAAATGGACGGATTCGCGCGAGATCGCGATTGCCCTGGTGGAGACCTATCCGGACGTGGACCCGAAGACGGTGCGCTTCACCGATCTCATGCAGTGGGTGCTGGATCTGCCGGATTTCGGGGATGATCCCAAACACTGCGGCGAGAAGATCCTGGAAGCCATCCAGATGGCGTGGATGGACGAGGTCTGATCCGGATCCGTTCCGGGGCAGGATTGATTTGTGACTGGTTGGTCGCAATGGCTTTGTCGGCCAAGCCGGGTATAATCGCGCGTCTGTTTCCGGGCATCGTTCTGGTGCTCGTATAACCCCTTGAATTCATTAACAAGTTTCGGAGAGTTCCATGGCCGTCGAACGTACCCTGTCCATCATCAAGCCCGATGCCGTTGCCAAGAACGTGATTGGCGAGATTTATGCCCGTTTTGAAAAGGCAGGCCTCAAGATTGTGGCGGCCAAGATGAAGCACCTGAGCAAGGCCGAAGCCGAAGGCTTCTACGCCGAGCACCGCGAGCGCGGTTTCTTCAATGACCTGGTGGCCTTCATGACCTCTGGTCCGGTCGTGGTGTCGGTGCTGGAAGGCGAAAATGCCGTGCTCGCCCACCGTGACATCCTGGGCGCTACCAACCCGAAGGATGCTGCTCCGGGCACCATCCGTGCCGACTTCGCCGTCAGCATCGATGAAAATGCCGGCCACGGCTCCGACAGCACCACGTCGGCCGCCCGCGAAATCGCCTATTTCTTCAGTAGCACCGAGATCTGCCCGCGCACCCGTTGATCGGAGCGCGAACCGTATCGGGATCGCCATTGCTGGTGCTGACTGATCCGGTGACCCGGAGGGCCTGCAGGCCCTCCGGTTTTCCTGATGTGTGCCATCGGGTGGTTTTTCCCTGATCTGGCGCTAAAGTTCCTCTGCCGCTGGCCTGCGGCGCCCTCTGGCAAACAAAGGCCTACAGTCGGCGCACCGCGCCTTCGACATAATTGGTGTAGCAACCGGTCGAGACCCATGAATACAGAAGTCAGTACTTCCTCCCCCGCCACATTTGCAGCCAAGACCAACCTGCTCGGGATGACCCGTGAGCAGATGGAGGCCTTTTTCCTCTCCATCGGGGAAAAGAAGTTCCGCGCCCAGCAGGTGATCAAGTGGATTCACCAGATTGGCGTCGATGATTTCGAGCAGATGACCAATGTCTCCAAGGCCTTGCGCCAGAAACTGGCGGAGATTGCCGAGATTCGCGGACCCGAGGTCATACATCGCGAATATTCTGCCGACGGTACCCGCAAGTGGGTGATGAGGGTCGGCGAGAATTCCATGGTCGAGACCGTGCTGATTCCCGACGGTGACCGCAAGACCCTGTGTGTGTCGTCGCAGGTGGGCTGTTCACTGGACTGCAGTTTCTGCTCGACCGGCAAGCAGGGCTTCCAGCGCGACCTCACTACTGCCGAGATCATCGGCCAGGTCTGGATAGCCAACCGCTCCTACTTCGAAGGCGAACCGGTTCGCGAAAACCGTGAGCGCGCCATCACCAACGTAGTGATGATGGGCATGGGCGAGCCGCTGCTCAATTTCGATAATGTCGTGCCCGCCATGCGCCTGATGCTGGACGATTTTGCCTACGGCCTGTCCAAGCGCCGCGTCACGCTGTCCACTTCGGGTGTGGTGCCCATGCTGGATCGCCTGGGCGAGGAAATCGACGTGGCCCTGGCGGTGTCGTTGCACGCCCCGAATGACGCCTTGCGTGACGAGTTGGTGCCGATCAACCGCAAGTACCCGCTGGAGGAGTTGCTGGCGGCTTGTCGTCGCTACCTGAACCGCTTCCAGAGTGAAGAAGGCGGGCGTCGCAAGATCACGATGGAGTACGTGATGCTGGCGGGGGTCAATGACACCCCGGCGCATGCGCGTGAACTGTTGCGCCTGCTCAAGGATACGCCCAGCAAGATGAACCTGATTCCTTTCAATCCCTTTCCCCATGCGCCGTATGCACGCTCCAGGCGGGAAGACATCCTGGCTTTCCAGAAGATTCTGGTGGAGGCCGGCATGATCTGCACCATCCGTTCGACGCGGGGTGACGACATTGACGCGGCCTGCGGCCAACTCGTGGGGCAGGTGCAGGACAAAACCCGTCGTGCCGAGCGCTGGCAATCCCGGCAGACCGGTGCACGGGAAATTTTCAGGAGTGCTACATGATCGTTCGACTGTTTGCGGCGTCACTCTTGCTGGTCCTGTCGGCCTGCACCGTTAACGAGTTTCCCGACGAGCGCAAGGGAGACGTGGTGGCGGGCGCGCGTGACCGGGTGGCGATAGCGGCGGAATACCTGCAGTCGGGCGAGAATGACCGTGCCATGCAGCACCTCAAGAAAGCCGTTTCCATGGACCCGAAGTCCGCCGAGGCGCACAGCCTGATGGCCATCCTGCTGGAGCGCGAAGGGGATCCAAGGGGCGCTGACAAACACTATCGGCGCGCCATCGCGTTGAAGCCCGGTTTTTCCCAAGCCCACAATAACTACGGTGTCTTCCTGTTCAAGCGCGGCGAGTTCCGGGATGCGGCCACGAATTTTGAAAAGGCGTCTGCCGACCTGGGTTACCCGTTGCGGGCGTCGGCCTTCGAGGGGCTGGGGCGTTCGTACATGAAACTGGGCGATACCGACAAGGCCGAGGCGGCGTTCTTGCGGGCCTTGCGCATTGATGCCAGCCTGCCGCAGGTCAACCTGGAAATGGCGGATATCGCTTTCGAGAAAAAGAACCTGGTCGCTGCCCGCGGTTATTACCAGCGATTCCTCAAGTTGACCGAGAAGCAACCGCAGTCGGCGCGTAGCCTTTGGCTGGGTATTCGCATCGAGCGTCGATTGGGGGATCGCAACGCCCTGGCCAGCTACGAGCTGGCGCTGAAGCGTCTGTATCCCGATAGCCCCGAATACAAGGCGTATGTCGCTTCGCTGGAAGCAGGACACTGAAAGGAGTGCATTCGTGAGTGAGATTCTTTCGCCTGACTCCGACCGGGATGACGGTGACTATCTTTCCTACAAGCCTGGGCAGCGACTGAAAAAGGCGCGCGAGCTGCGTGGCCTGAGCATCGATCAGGTGACCTCCGAACTGCGACTTTCGCAGCGGATTGTGGCGGGAATGGAGGCGGACGACTATTCGGCGTTGCCGGAGCCGGCCTTCGTGCGTGGCTACATGCGTCGCTATGCCCAGCTGGTCAAGTTGTCTCCGGACGATATTGCCGCCCGGTTCGATCAGGCCTACGCCGCCGACATGACGACGCCCGAGCCGGACGAGCGCCCGCGAAACCCGGTGCAGGTTCTGGGCGACCTGGCAAGGCCGCGGGCACGCTTGCGGCGCCTGCTGCCATGGGCCTCGCTGGCAGTCATCCTGCTGATGGTGATCGGGTTTTTTTGGGGGCGTGAAGAAAACCTGCCGATCGCCGCCGAGCCGATCGCGCCGGAAGCGCTTGTGCCGGCTCCAGTGGTGCCTCCTGCCGAGCTGCCATCCTCCGCCGAGGCGCCGGTGGTGGCAGCGGACGTGCTGCCCATGCCGTCTGCTCCCGTGCAATTGCCGGCAGCGGTGGGGGCGGCGGTGCAGTCGCCTGTCGCGGGCGATCGTCTGACCGTGGTGCTGACGGCCGAGAGCTGGGTGAGTGTGACGGATGCCAGGGGGCAGTCACTGGTCAGTTCACAGCGCAAGGCTGGCGAGACCCTCGAGTTGAATGGCGAGGCCCCGTTTTCCGTCAACATAGGCAACGCTGCGGGGGCCAGCCTGGCCATCAATGGCAAGCCGGTAGACCTGCGGCCGCACACGCGGGGCGCTGTTGCCTCGCTGTCCGTGTCGCGTTGAGGAAATAATCATGCATGCCTCTCCCATCAAGCGTCGTGTGACCCGCAAGATTCGGGTCGGGAATGTGTTTGTCGGTGGCGATGCGCCGATCACCGTGCAGACCATGACGAACACCGAAACCTGTGATGTGGCGGCTACCGTGGCGCAGATCCAGCGTTGCGTGGGAGCGGGTGCCGACATCGTGCGCGTGTCGGTGCCGTCAATGGAGGCGGCAGAGGCCTTCGGCAAAATCCGGCATCAAGTGCCCGGTGTGCCGCTGGTCGCCGATATCCATTTCGATCACCGGATCGCGCTGGCCGTGGCAGAAAAGGGCGCCGACTGCCTGCGCATCAATCCGGGCAACATCGGTTCCGAAGACAAGATCCGTGAAGTTATCGCCTGTGCGCGCGACAAGGGTTTGTCGATCCGCATCGGCGTGAATGCCGGTTCGCTGGAGAAAGACATCCAGAAGAAGTACGGCGAGCCGACCGGAGCTGCGCTGCTGGAGTCTGCCATGCGGCATGTCGACATCCTGGATCGCCACAATTTCCACGAGTTCAAGGTGAGCGTGAAGGCCTCGAACGTGTTCCTGACGCTGGAGGCCTACCGTCTGCTGTCAGCGCAGATCGACAACCCGCTGCATCTTGGCGTGACCGAAGCCGGTGTGTTCCGTTCGGGGACAGTCAAGTCGGCCATCGCGTTGGGCGGCCTGCTGCTGGACGGCATTGGCGACACCTTGCGCATTTCGCTGGCCGCAGAGCCGGAAGAAGAAGTGCGGGTCGGCTTCGATATCCTGAGGTCGCTGGGCATCCGCTCAAACGGCATCAATTTCATTGCCTGCCCGAGTTGCTCCAGGCAGGAATTCGACGTTATCCGGGTAATGAACGAGCTTGAGGCCCGGCTGGAGGATGTACGCATCCCGATGGACGTATCGGTTATCGGCTGCAAGGTGAACGGGCCCGGCGAGGCCAAGGAAGCCGACATCGGCGTGGTTGGGGCCTCGCCCAACAGCCTGGTGTACCGTCATGGCGAAAAAAGCCACCTGATTGCCACCGGCAATCTGGTCAACGAGATCGAGGCAATGGTGCGGGAGCGCGTTCGCCAGCATGAAGCCGACGTGGCCGCCCGGAAAGCAGCAGATGAGGCCCGGGGCGTATTCGCCCGGGGCGAGTGAAGTTCATGAGCCAGAAAATCACCGCCATTCGCGGATTCAATGACATATTGCCGGCCGAAACGCCGCGATGGGCCGAGGTCGAGGCCGAGCTGCGCGACCTGATGCGGGCCTATGGCTATCACGAAATCCGCCTGCCGCTGGTGGAGAGCACGCCGCTGTTTGCCCGTGCGATCGGTGAAGTCACCGACATCGTCGAGAAGGAAATGTATTCCTTCGAAGACCGCGGTGGCGAGTCGCTGACGCTGCGTCCGGAAGGCACCGCTTGCTGTGTGCGTGCTTGCCTGGAGCACGGCCTGACCTACAACCAGACGCAACGACTGTGGTACACCGGCCCCATGTTTCGTTACGAGCGGCCACAGAAGGGACGCTACCGGCAGTTTCACCAGTTCGGGGTGGAGGCGTTCGGTTTCAACGGCCCGGATATCGACGCCGAACTCATCTTGATGACGTCGCGCCTGTGGAAGGCGCTGGGCGTCTCGGGCGTCGTGCAGTTGGAGCTGAATTCGCTGGGCGAGGTGCACGAGCGCGCCAATTTTCGGGCGGCACTGGTGGCTTATCTCGAGCAGCATCGCGATGCGCTTGATGACGACTCCCGTCGTCGTTTGATTACCAATCCGTTGCGGGTGCTGGACAGCAAAGACCCCGGTACGCGTCAAGTGCTGGAGGGGGCGCCGCGCTTGCCGGACTTCCTGGAAGCGGAATCCCGCCAGCATTTCGAACGACTCTGCGCAGTGTTGTACGAGGCCGGTATTTCCTACGTGGTGAATCCTGGTCTCGTTCGTGGCCTGGATTACTACAACAAGACCGTGTTCGAGTGGACCACCACGGCACTGGGCGCGCAGGGAACGGTGTGTGCCGGCGGTCGTTATGACGGTCTGGTGGAGCAATTGGGCGGGCAGAAGACGCCCGCTGTCGGTTTTGCGATCGGTCTCGAGCGCCTGCTGTTGCTGCAGGCGGCGGTGCAGGGCGAACGTGCAGTTTCCGAGGCCGACCTGTTCATTGCGGCCGTGGGAGAGGGCACTGATGGTGCGGCGCTGGTGCTGGCGGAACGGCTGCGTGATGCGCTGCCGGATCTGCGGGTGCTGGTGAATTGCGGCGGCGGCAGCTTCAAGTCCCAATTCAAGCGCGCCGACAAGTCGGGTGCCCGCTTTGCGCTCATCCTTGGCGAGGACGAAGTCCGTAGCGGCACGGTCAGCCTGAAATGGCTGCGTGAATCACACGAGCAGCAACAACTGGCGCAGGCCGATGTGGCCGCGTTCATGAAAGAACATCATACGCTTTGAGAGAGTCCGGACAGTTCCGGAAAAGGAGACCTGCGTGAGTCAGCACGATGAAGAACAAATAGAAAGCCTGAAGCGGTTCTGGAAGGATTACGGCACGCCCATCCTGGTGGGGGTGACGATCGCCGTTTCCGTGTTTGCCGGCTGGCGCTACTGGCAGGCGGAGAAGTTCTCGTCGGCCACCAAGGCGGCGACCGAGTTCCAGGACTTGCTGAGTGCCTCGCAGCGCAGCCAGCTCAACCCGGAAGACAAGGCTGCCAATACCGACGTGCAGCGGCTGGCCAAAACGCTGAAGGATGACTACACCAATACGCCCTATGCCGTGGGTGCTGCGCTACTGCAGGCACGCCATGCTGTGGATCGTGAAGACCTCAAGGATGCCGAGAAGCAGTTGCGCTGGGTGCTGGAGCAGAAGCCGACTGAGGGTGTGCGCGTGCTGGCCACGACGCGTCTGGCGCGGGTGCTGGCCGCGCAGAAGCAGTACGACGCTGCCATTGCTTTGCTGCAGAAGGAAATGGCCGCCGGCTTCGAGCCCACCATCGAGGAGCTGAAGGGTGACATCTACCAGGCGCAGGGCAAGCGCGAAGAGGCTCGCAAAGCCTACCAGGCGGCTGTCGGCGCGCTGGAGCCCCGCGATGAGCGGCGCCCGGTGCTGGAGCTGAAGATGGCTGACGTGGGCCTGGCGGTGCCGGTGTCGGCCAAGGGCGATGAAGCCGCCGTGGTGCCTGCCTCGTGATGCGTACGATTGCCCGCGGCCTGGTGGTCGCCTGTGCCGTGCTGGTGGCGGCGTGCAGCAGTGGCCCTACCGCGCCCGAGCCGGGGCCTTTCCCTGAGTTGGCCAAACAGCGCGTGCGTCTGGACCGGGTCTGGTCGCTGCGGGTGGGAGACGGGGCTGGAAGCTTGGCCTACCTGCGTCCTGCCGTCACGGCCGGGCAGGTGTTCGCTGCCTCACAGAGCGGCTTGCTGGTGGCGGCGGATACCGAAACCGGCCGGTCGTTGTGGCGCAAGAAAACGGGGCTGCCGTTTACCGCTGGCCCGGCGGCCGGTTACGGCATGGTGGTGGCCGGCACGGCCAAGGGCGAACTGGTGGCCCATGATGCCCAGAGCGGCGACCAGCGTTGGCGGACGACGCTCGGCGCGGCGGTGCAGTCAGTACCGGCGCTCACGGCGGATGGCGTGGCAGTGCTGTCAGTAGATGGTGTTGTGCACATGCTGGATCGCAGCAGTGGCCAGGTTCGCTGGACCTACTCCACTTCAGTGCCGCCTCTGAGTCTGCGCGGTGGTGCCGGTCCGCTGGTGATCGGCAGCCACGTGCTGGTGCCGACGGCCGCCGGCAAGGTGATCAGTCTGGATGCCGAGACCGGTGTGGTGGAATGGGATGTGCGTGTGGCTGCCAATACTGGTCGCTCCGAGCTTGAGCGAATGGTGGATATACAGGGCGAGTTGCTGCTGGAGGGCGACCGCAACCTCTACAGTGCCGGTTTCCAGTCGCAGCTAACGGCACTGGATGTGCAGGAGGGGCGTCGTCGCTGGCAGTTCGACGTCTCCAGCGTGCATGGCGTGGCGGCTGGACTCGGCAACATCTATGTTGTCGATACGGGCAGCACGGTCACTGCCCTGGACGCTGGCAGCGGCAAGCCGGTGTGGCGGCAGCCGGGCCTGGCCTGGCGCGGTCTCGTCAATCCGGTTGTGTTGGGTTCTGTGCTGGTGACGGGGGATGGCAAGGGTTACGCCCACCTGCTGTCGCAGAGTGATGGCCAGGCGCTGGGGCGCGAGCGCTTGGTACGGGACCGGCTCGTCAGCCTGTCCGTTCAGGGCGAGCGGTTGTATGCCTGGTCGGCCGGTGGTGTGTTGTCGGTCTGGCAGACCAGGTCGCGCTGACTGGCGTTGCTGTTGAGTGCATGTCATTCCCGCTGCGGCGGGAATGACCGTTTATGACGTTGAGAATTTCATCATGAAACCCGTGATCGCGCTGGTGGGGCGTCCCAATGTGGGCAAGTCCACTCTTTTCAATCAGCTGACGAAAAGTCGCGACGCCCTCGTTGCCGACCTGCCGGGGCTCACGCGTGATCGCAAGTACGGCGATGCCCGCATCGAGGACAAGTCGTTCATCGTCATCGACACGGGGGGGATTGGCGAGAGCGAGCAGGGCATCGATGCCTACATGGCCGAGCAGTCCCGCCTGGCCATCCACGAGGCCACCATCGTGTTGTTCCTGCTTGATGCGCGGGCCGGCTTGACCCCGGCAGACGAGGCCATTGCGCAGGAGTTGCGGGTGCTCAACAAGCGCGTGCATCTGGTCGTCAACAAGATCGACGGTGTCCACGAGGAAGCGGCGCTGGCCGATTTCTTCCGGCTCGGCATGGGCGAGCCGTTCGGCATTGCTGCCAGTCACGGCCGCGGCATAACCAGCATGATGCTGGACGTGCTGGCAGACTGCCCTCCGGACGAGGAGGAGGCCGAAGATCCCGAGCGGGGCGTAAAGATTGCCATCGTGGGACGTCCCAATGTGGGCAAGTCCACACTGGTCAACCGTCTGCTGGGCGAGGAGCGGGTCGTGGTGTACGACATGCCGGGCACGACGCGTGACTCGATCTATATTCCGTATGAACGTCGCGGCAAGCGCTTTACGCTGATTGACACGGCAGGTGTGCGTCGTCGCGGGCGCATTGACGAGACCGTCGAGAAGTTCTCGGTCATCAAGACACTGCAGGCCATCAAGGATGCCCACGTAGTGGTGCTGGTACTGGATGCCCGCGAGGGCATTGTCGACCAGGACCTGCACCTGCTCGGCTTTGTGTTGCAGAGCGGCCGCTCGCTGGTTATTGCGATCAACAAGTGGGATGGCATGGACGACTATGACCGCAAGCAGGTCAAGGAGTCGATCGATCGCCGCCTTGATTTCATCCCTTGGGCACGGGTACACCTGATTTCGGCCAAGCATGGCACGGGTGTCGGTGATTTGTACCCGTCCATCGAAAAGGCACATGCCTCTGCCTCCATTCGAGTGGCTACCAGTCGCCTGACCCAGATTCTCCAGGATGCTGTGGAAACCCATCAGCCACCGCTGGTGTCGGGCCGTCGGATCAAACTGCGCTATGCTCATCTGGGGGGTCAGAATCCCCCTGTGATCGTGATTCATGGCAACCAGACGGAGTCGGTACCCAACGCCTACAAACGTTACCTCGAGAATATCTACCGCAAGGTATTGCGC
>JBKHWB010000065.1:0-11950 GCA_046566745.1 Gammaproteobacteria bacterium | reverse complement strand
CAGTAATCCGTCGGCGTTCTTCATGCTCTTCGGTATCCCCTTCGTGCTGATTGGAATCGGCGGATTGTGTGCTCCCGTGTGGGCTTACGCCGGCGCGCGGCACACGGTTTACGCCATCAGCAACAAGCGGGCATTCATGCTGAGCGGCAAGCGCAGCGTGACCTCGGAGTCCTGGCGGCCTGAGCAGTTGGGGAATATTGTCCGTACCGAGCGCCCGGATGGCTCCGGCAGTCTGGTATTTGCCACCGAGACCTGGCGCGACAGTGACGGGGATCGGCGGACTCGTCGCAAGGGTTTCCTGCATGTCGCCGAAGTGAGGATGGTCGAGGCTCATTTGCAGCGCCTGCATGCCGTGCGCTGAGGGGCATAAAGACAAGGGCCGGCTTTTGCCGGCCCTTGTCTTTTTCATTGGCTTTGATGGTCATGCCGTCGCAGGCAGACCCAGGCGGTTGGCGCGGCGGAAGGTGCCGAAATCGTTGAAGCGGATACCGTTTTCGCGCATCAGCGGATACAGGCCAGGTGCCAACCACTGGCGAATGTAGAACGGGTCGCGCACGACAAAGTGGTGCAAGGCATGCGTGCCGGCGAAATTGAAGCAGAACAGGTGCAGGGGAATCGCCCACGGCGTGGTCCAGATCTGGCACTGTTGCACGATGTTGCCTTTCTCCACGTCACCGTAGTAGTGCATGTTCGAGCTGACAAAGTGCAGGCAGAAGGTGCGCAGGGCATTGGGTGCCGCAATTGCTACGACATAGACGGTGACGCCCTGCATCACCGTCTCCAGCAGGCCGGGAATGGCGAGGGGGACGCCCAGCTGGCTGGCGGCAAGCAGGGTAAAGTGATAGACGATGAAGCCGTGCCACAGCGCATAGTTGATGACGCCGAGGGGGAAGTAGCCCAGGATGTTCTCGCGGGCGATGGCGTGGGCATCCGCCTTGTCTTTTGCGACGGCGCGAACGAAGGAGCGCGTCATCCGGTAGGTGGTAAATGGCCGCAGGTAGATGGCCAGCATGTTGTCGCCAGTCATCAGCAGGCGTTTCAGCCCCCAGGGCTCGCCATTCGTGATGCCACGCTCTTCGAGGTCCGACTCGGTGCCTGACACCTTGTGGTGGTGGATGTGCAGTCGCCGGCGCACCCAGGGGCTGATGGTGCTGGGGCGGAACAGCCACACGCCGCCGAGCATGAAGTCGTTCCAGAACGTGTTCTTGCGAAAGTACATCATGTGGATGAGATCGTGCTCCAGTTCATGTAGCAGCGACATCCAGAAGGCCGTCACGGGAATGGCGACATACCAGGCGAAGGTGCCGCTGTAGTACGCCCAGGCCGATCCCATGATGCCGGCAATGCTGACCCAGAAGATGGCCATGCCAATCGCGTTCTGGTGCCTTTCCAGCCACGGGTGGCGTTCGCGCAGGGCATTCCCGGCAGCAAGGATGCCCTGGCGGATGCGGTGGCTGCGGGCAGCATCTTCCGGATTGATGCGGCTTTCGGACGGCAGGCGTGCCTGGGCTGTCATGGTGCTTCCCTCACATAGCGGTTTTGTAATCACGGTAGGCTACCGGTCCGGCCCCGTTTATGCTTGCCCGAATGCGACAGACTTTTCACCCAACGCGCCGCCACGAGCACCGGGAACCTTGATGCTGGGAACATTTCACAACTGGATGGTGATCCTCGAGCGTACCCTGCAGGCTGGCGGGCATGACTTGCCTTCGGCGCTGCGGATGGCCGGCATTGATGTGCCGGAGGACTCGGCGGGGGCGCGTCTGCCGGTGGCCCTGACCCGGCAGATCTGGTCGGTGGCCGAGCAGGCCAGTGCCGACCCGGTGTTCGGACTTTCCATGCTCACCCAGATCAGCTTTACCGATTTTGGCGAACTGGGCGTGGTCATGCTGGCTGGCGGGAGCCTTCCCCAGATCATGGAGCGCATTGCCCGCTTTCATCGCCTGCTGACCGATGCCATGCATTACGAGCTGGGTGAAGACGCCGATGTGCTGACGGTGACCATTCATACCAATGGTGATCCGCACTGGCGTGCTGTTGAGTTTGCGGCGGGTCTCATCATCGGCCTGCTCCGGTTCCGGCTGGATGCAGGGCTGTCGCCTCTGTCGCTGTCCTTCGCCTTCGACAACCCGGCGGGGCAGGATGCCTATGAGGGCTTTTTCGGGTGTCCGGTGGAGCAGGGGGCAGCCGCCACCGTGCTGGTGCTGCCCCTGGACGGCTACCGGCAGGCCCCGGCCGGCTCCGAGGTGGCCCGGCATTTCGAGCCGGTACTGGAGCAGCGACTGGCGTCGCTCGAGGTGGGTTCGGGTTGGGTGCCGAAAGTGGCGGCAAGGGTTCGCCAGCACCTTGTTGATACCGAGACCGAGCCGACGTTGGCCGGGGTGGCTGCCAGTCTTCATGTCAGTCCTCGGAGCCTGCAGCGTCATCTGGCCGCGGAGGAAAGGTCGTTTCAGGACGTGCTTGACGAGTCGCGACAGGCGCTGGCGCGGCAGTGGTTGTCAGCGCAGCAAGGTGGTCGGGTCCGGAACATGACCGAACTTGCCATTATCCTGGGCTTTTCCAGCAGCAGTGCCTTCAGCCGGGCCTTCCGGCGCTGGTTCGGCATGACGCCGGGGCAGGCGGCCAAGGGTGGCTTGGGCGGTGGCTAGCCGTCGCTCAGTGGTCAGCCCACGCGAAGCCGGCCTCACTGGCATCTGCGAAAGCTTCGTGCAGGCGCTCGTTCATGCGCAGCAGGTTTTCGCCCGTATAGGGCTCGGCGGGATGCTTGCCCCATACCGGTCCAGGCCAGGCCGCATCGTTTTCGTAGCGTGCGATGATGTGCAGGTGCAACTGCGGCACCATGTTGCCCAGTGCGCCGATGTTGATCTTGGTGGCGTTGAAATGTCGTGACAGGCGCTCGCTCACCCAGCTCGTTTCGCGCAACAGTTGCTGTTGTTGCGTGACCTCAAGCTCGAATATTTCCCGGATGTTGTCCTGGCGTGGCACAAGGATCAGCCACGGGTAATGCATGTCGTTCATCAACAGGCAGTGTGACAAGGGGAAGTCGCCCAGCAGGAGGGTGTCGGCGGCAAGGCGGGGATGCAGGCTGAACATTCGGATAACACGGCGGTGGTTGTTGGGCCGACTATAACACTGCCTGCCCTGCCGGGCAGGCGCTTTTGTGCGACAGGCGCGGCCTTACCAGGACTGCGAGAGGTTGGCAAACATCTCTGTCATGGCCTCCTGTCCGCTGGCGGGGTGGGTGGCATCGCCGAAGTCGGTGATGCGGTCCCAGTGTCGGGCGACGTCCTCCACGGTGATGCCGGCGGCCAGTGGAAAGGCCATGCCGCGGGTGCGCTGCCAGCGCAGTCGTGCCATGTAGCCAGCGCCTACTTCATAGATGCCGCCCGTCTGGTCGGCGTTGGCGTCGCTGCAGAGCCACAGCACCAGCGGGCTCACGTATTCCGGCTTGAGACGAGCCACCACGTCGGCGGGCATGATGGTTTCTGTCATGCGCGAACCGGCTACCGGCGCAATCGAGTTCACCAGGATGTTTTTCGCGCGGCCCTCCAGTGCAAGGGTCTGTGCCAGTCCGTGCAGTCCCAGCTTGGCCATCGAGTAGTTGGCCTGGCCGAAGTTGCCGTAAAGGCCGGAGGCGGACGAAGTGAAGATGACGCGGCCATAGGATTGCTCTCGCATCAAGGGCCACGCCGCGTGGGTCAGCTTGAAGGCTCCCTTCACGTGTACGTTGTAGACCAGGTCCCAGTCTTCCTCTGTCATCTTGTGGAAGGACTTGTCACGCAGGATGCCGGCATTGTTGACCAGGATGTCGATGCGCCCGAAGTTGTCGAGCGCGCACTGGACAATGCGGTCGCCGTCCAGCACCGAATCATAGTTGGCAATGGCTTCGCCGCCAGCAGCAATGATTTCGTCGACGACCTTCTGGGCGGGAGTGGTACTGCGGCCTTCGCCAAGCGTGGAAACGCCGAGATCGTTCACGACGACACGAGCACCCCGGGCAGCAAAGGCCAGGGCATGTGCCCGACCCAGCCCGCCACCGGCACCGGTCACGATCACTACGCGTTCATCGAAACGGATTTTCATTCTGGTGGTCCCGTGGGGCGAGGGCGCCCGTTCGCCTGGCGACACCCTTGGGGATGCCTGCATGTTGCAGGAGTCTGCGACGGGAGGAGCATTGCGCCAATGACGTGTTTTCCCAAAATGAATGACATTTTTTTCCAGGTGCCGACGAGAGTCGTGCAGACGCCTTTGTGATCTGTTAACTTCATGATTTCCAAAAGAAAGAACGTCACCTCGGGATTCGCGTGAGCAGAAACACCATCACCATGGCCTATGTGAGGCGGCTGCTGTCTGGCGCCGCCCGCGAAGGGGCGGATCTGGCCGACCTCATGCAGGAGGCGGGGCTGGAGCCGTCCTTGCTGGCGCAGCAGGATGCCCGCCTCGGCACGCGCGACTTCATCCGGCTGATGCAGGTGGTCATGCGCAGGACCGAGGACGAGTTCATCGGCCTGGGCCGCGGCACCAAGAGCAAGCCCGGTACGTTTTCCATGATGGCGCACGCCGTCATCAATTGCCCCAACCTGGAAAAGGCCATACAGCGGTCGGCCCAGTTCTATCGCCTGGTCGACCTGCCCATGGAGATCCGGCTGGAGCGTGGCGACAGGGAAAGCCGCCTCATCCTGCTGCCGCCGGTCTTTGAGTCGCGCGAGAACGTGCTGGAAACCATGGTGTTCATTTCGGTGCGTTTCTGGAGTTGGCTGACCGGCCGCAACCTTGATCCCTCGGCCATTCACTTTGATTTTGCCGAGCCGCCCCAGGCTGCCGAGTTTCGCCGCTTGTTCAAGGGCAAGGTCGTGTACGCTGACCGGCAGAGCGCGGTGGTGTTCCCGACCAGCTGGCTCAGCCTGCCGCTCGTGCAGAATCCCTTGTCCCTGTCGAAGTTCCTGAAGGATTCACTGGCGCTCATCATCGTTGGTAACGCCCAGCCCATCGGCTTGCCCGAGCAGATCCGTGCCATCATTTCCAAGGAATACGGCAACTCCTTTCCGGATTTTGCCCAGGTGTGCGAGCAGCTCAGCATGACGCCGCAGACATTGCGTCGCCGGCTCAAGGAAGAGAACACCAGCTACCAGGAGATCAAGGACAGCATCCGGAAGGACGCCTCGCTGTACTACCTCGGCAAGGAGGAGCTGTCCATTGACGAGATTGCGTTGATGATGGGCTTCTCCGAGGCAAGTTCGTTTCATCGCGCCTTCAAGAAATGGACGGGTCGAACGCCGGCAAGCTACCGTCGCGAGTTGCTGGGCATGCCCGAGGAGGCAGGTGACGACGAGGATGACGAACAGGGCTGGGTGGCGGGCTAGGAGTCTTGCGCATCGGGCACCGCGCCCCGGTACGGGGAGTGTCATCCACCACCGTTAATGCGGTAAAGTCGGTGCCTTCGCTGTTTTGCTTTCCGGTCTTGTCATGTCCAATCCGAATACCACTGCCCGCCTGCTCATCACCTGTCCGGACAAGCCCGGCATCGTCAGCGCAGTCTCCAGCTTCCTCTACAACCACGGCGCCAACATTACCGACCTTGACCAGCATTCCACTGAGCCCGAAGGCGGAACTTATTTCATGCGCCTTGAGTTCCAGACGCCGCATCTGGATCTCTCGCGTAGCGTGCTGGCCAAGGCATTTGAAGAGGCCGTGGCCTCGCGCTACCACATGGACTGGCGCATCAGCTATGCGGCCGACGTGAAGAAGGTGGCCATTCTGGTGTCGAAGTTTGACCATGCGCTGCTGGAGTTGTTGTGGCGCTGGTCGCGCTGCACGCTGCCCTGCCAGATCACCACCGTGATCAGCAATCATCCCGACCTGGCAGACGACGTCATGTCATTTGGCGTTCCTTTCCATCACGTGCCCGTCACCCGCGAGAACAAGGTGGAGGCCGAGGCACGTATTGACGAGTTGTTGCAGGGCAATGACCTGGTCGTGCTGGCGCGTTACATGCAGGTACTGTCGCCGGATTTCGTGGCGAAGTGGCCGCACCGCATCATCAACATCCATCACTCCTTCCTGCCGGCGTTTGTTGGGGCCAACCCCTACCAGCAGGCCCATGACAAGGGCGTCAAGCTGATCGGCGCCACGGCACACTATGTCACGGCCGATCTTGATCAGGGACCCATCATCGAGCAGGATGTGGATCGCGTCACGCACCGTGATGATGTCGAGACGCTGCGCGACATGGGTCAGGATGTGGAGCGAAACGTGCTGGCACGTGCCGTGAAATGGCACCTGGAAGACCGCATCATCGTGCACGGCAACAAGACCATCGTGTTCAACTGAGGTGGTGCATGCAGGCCTTTTACGCACTTATTGACCGGCTGGACCGGAGCCAGGGCGACGAAAAAGCCGCCTTGGAGCGCATGCTGTGGGACACGTTCGGTGTCGATGCCTGCGTACTCGCGCTCGACATGTCGGGTTTCTCGCGTACGGTACGTGCCGACGGCATCATCGCTTACCTCGCGCATATCCGGCGCATGCAGCAGGTGAGTACCCCGATTGTGGTGGCGTCCGGTGGCGAGGTGGTGAAGTACACGGCGGACAACCTGATGGCCGTGTTCGACAGTGCCGTGCAGGCGGTTAACGCCGCACGGGAAATCCGCCAGGCCTGCCTGTCGATGGCAGAGCCGCTGCAGGTGTCGATTGGCATGGCCAACGGCCGCTTCCTGTATGTGCCGCACACAGACTGTTTTGGCGACCCCGTGAACGTGGCGTTCAAGCTGGCCGAGGACGTAGCGGCAAACGGCGAGATACTGGTCACCGAAGACGTTCTGCGGTTGGCACCTGCGTCGGTAGCCCACGATGCGTGGCTCAATGCCGACATCGCCGGTTTGCAGTTGCGTTTTGCCTCCGTGCACTGAGTCTTGTCTGCGGGTTGTCGTTTGCCTTGTCGCGTGCCCTGTGCAAGCCTTCGTGGTACTGATCAGGGTTGATCCTTCATGACCGCTTCCGCATCGCTGCATGCCCGACTGGGGCTGCTGCTCACTCTGTATGTCTGCCAGGGATTGCCTACCGGGGTCTTCACGCAGGCCTTGCCGGCCATCCTGCGTCGGTATGATGTGCCGTTGACCGTGATCGGCATGAGCGGGCTGCTGGCCATGCCTTGGGCGCTCAAGTTCCTGTGGGCTCCTTTGGTCGAGTCGCATTTTCTGGCCCGATGGGGGCAGCGCCGTTCCTGGATCCTGCCCATGCAGTTGCTGGGTGTTGCCACTTTGCTGCTGATTGCGTTTTTTGATCCCTATCGGCTGGCGACTGCAGAGGGGGTGGCGCTGTTCTTCATCCTCATGTTCATGGTGAACCTGTTTGCGGCGACCCAGGACATTGCGACCGATGGCCTGGCGGTACGGACACTGGATTTCCACGAACGCGGGCTGGGTAACGGCGTGCAGGTGGCCGGCTACCGGCTGGGTCTCATCATCGGTGGCGGCTTGCTGCTTTACCTTATCGGCGCATGGGACTGGCGCCTGTCCTTCATCGTACTGGCGGCCCTGTTGCTGTTGCTGACGGTGCCCGTGTGGCGCTTCCGTGAACCCGCTCCCGCGTCACCCCAGGGGCCGGCACGTTCCTATGTTGGCATCTTCACCAGTTTTTTTGCGCGGCCGGGCCTTAAGGGCTGGCTGGTGGTGCTGGTCACCTACAAGGCTGGCGAATCATTGGGCTCGGCCATGGTGAAGCCCATGCTGGTCGACATGGGACTGGACCTGAAGCAGATCGGTCTCATGGTGAGCATGGCGGGATCGATTGCCGCACTGGCAGGGGCGTTGCTGGGCGGCTGGCTGACGACTGTCATCGGCCGATATCACGCCATCATTGGCTTTGGCGCGCTGCAAGGGCTGGGCGTGGCTGCCTATGCCTGGCTGTCCTGGCATCACGAGGCGGGCGAGTCAGTCAGCATGACGGCGATCTACAGCATCAACGCTCTGGAACATTTTGCCAGTGGCATGGCCATGGCCGCCCTGCTGACCGCGGTCATGGACCTGTCGCGACCGGATCATGCCGGTGCCGACTTCACCGTGCAGGTGAGCATCCTGGCCATCTTTGGCGGCAGCTTCTACCTGGGCGCCGGCTTCGTTGCCGAGGCGCTGGGGTATACCGGTTATTACCTGATTTCCGGCGCCATCGCGCTGGTGCTGCTGTGGCCGGCGGCTGTCTATTGCCGTCGTCTGCCATGGCTGGCCGCCAACAGGGATTCAGGGGACAATAAGGCGCTCTGACCCAAGCCCTTTGCTGCAGCGTGCCTTTGCCATGACCCAAACTGTCACTCACCACCTTGATGCCCGTGGCCTGTTTTGCCCTGAGCCCGTGATGATGCTGCACAACAAGGTGCGCGACATGCAGGTGGGTGAGGTGCTGGAAGTGCTGGCCACCGATCCCTCGACCACTCGCGATATCCCCAAGTTCTGTCGGTTTTTGGGGCATGAGCTGGTGCTGCAGGATGTCATCGCCGAGGGTAACGAATACCGCTATTGCATTCGCAAAGGCGGCTGATAGCGGTGCTCCGTGCTCCGTGCTCCGGGCCTGGCGCTCAGTGCGGAAAGCCCCTGGCCTGCAGTCCCGACACTTGTCGTCCCAACCGCCAGTTCAGCAACACCGCCGCCACCGCCAGTCCCACCACCAGCCCGGTCCAGAAGCCGTGCGGCCCGTAGCGAGTGCCCATCACCAGCGTCAGTCCCAGTGTATAGCCCAGCGGCATGGCCACCACCCAGTAGGCTACCATGGTCAGTACCATTGGGCCCTGCGTGTCCTGCAGGCCGCGCAGGCTGCCGGCGGCGCCTACCTGCAAGGCATCTACCACCTGATAGGCCGCTGCAAACAGCAGCAGGTCGGCGGCCAGTGCCTGGACGGCATTATCGTTCGTGTAGAACGCGGTGAGTTGGTGCCGGGTGAGCACGATGAAGGTGGCGGAGACAACAGCAAAGGCCGTGGTCATGGTCAGGCCAACTCGCCGCGTGAGCAGGATGGCGTCGATATCCTTTGCGCCGTAGGCGTGGCCAATGCGGATGGTCATGCAGAAGGCCAGGCTGAGCGGGAACATGAACAGCAGAGAGGTGACGGAGAGGGCAATCTGGTGCCCGGCCACCTGCAGTTCCCCCAGCGGGCTGATCAGGATGGCGACCACGCAGAACACGCTCACCTCGAAGAAGATGGCAATGCCGATCGGCAGGCCCAGCGTGAGGAACTCGCGCATTTGTTCCCACTTCGGCCGGCTGCGTCGATGCATCAGGCGGACTTTCTGAAAAACGGGCGCGAGCAGCACATAGCCCACCAGCATCATCGTCATTAGCCACAGCACCAGAGACGAGGCCCAGCCACAGCCCACGCCACCCATGGCCGGCAAGCCCAGTTTGCCGTGGATGAAGATGTAATTGACCGGAATGTTGATGAGCAGGCCGAGCATGCTGATCACGGTCACCGGCATGGGGCGGCCCATGCCCTCGGAGTAGTTGCGTAGCACAGCAAAGATCGCCGCGGCCGGCAGGCCCCAGGCAATGGCATTGAGGTAGCCATGCGTCATGGCTTGCAGGTGGCCCGGCGTATCCAGCCAGTCGAATATTGGCGATACATTGCGCAGCAGCATGATGCCGAGCGCACTCAGTAGCAGTGACAGCCACAGGGCCTGGTGTACGGTTTCGGGGATGGTCTCGGGGTGATTGGCACCTCGCGCAGCGGCCACCAGCGGCGTGGTGGCCATGAGGATGCCGCTGACCAGCAGTACGACAGGCAGCCAGATGCTGGCGCCCAGCGACACGGCAGCGAGATCCAGCGGTGACACCTGTCCGGCCATCACGGTGTCGACAAAGCCGAAGGCCGCCTGCGAGAGCTGACTGAGGAGGATAGGAGCAAGAAGGCCGAGCAATGCCCGGCCTTCTCGTACTGCAGTGGGATGCACGATCATGTTGCCATCATGGCATGACAGCCCACTGGATCAGGTTCATCAGGGGTTGCGGGTACACGCCCAGCAACAGCATGAGGGCCATCGCACCGAGTACCACCACACCACCGGCCTGGTGTTCCCAGCCGCGGGGCGGTTCCTGGCGACGCATGCCCGGTTCGATCAGGAACAGGGTCACCATGACGCGCAGGTAGTAATACAGGCCCATGGCGCTGCCGACGACCACGATGGCCAGCAGCCACCACAGTTCGGCACGCACGCCGGCGGCAATCACGAAGAACTTGCCGATGAAGCCGGCGGTCAGCGGAATGCCGGCCAGCGACAGCATGCTCACGGTCATCACGGCGGTCAGGTAAGGACGACGCCAGAACATGCCTCGGAAGGAGTGCAGCTGGTCGGCATCGGCACCCTTGTACGGCGACGACTTCAAGCTGACCACGCCGAAGGCGCTGATGGTGGTGACCAGATAGGTAGCCAGATACAGCGCCACGGATTCGTCGGTCATGCCATTGCTGGCTACGATGGCCACCAGCAGGTAACCGAAGTGCGCAATCGACGAGTAGCCGAGCAGTCGCTTGATGTTGCTCTGGCGCAGTGCCAGCACGTTACCGAACAGGATGGAGGCGCCGGCGAGGAGGGCGATGGTCATGACAACCGCCTCCTGCTGCATGGCGTTGGTGTCCTGCAGGAAGCGCAGCAGCACGGCGAGCACGGCGATCTTGCTGGAGGTGGCCAGATAGGTGGCGACCGGCGCCGGTGCGCCTTCGTAAACGTCCGGCGTCCAGAGATGGAAGGGGGCGATCGACAGCTTGAAGGCCAGACCGACCAGCATCATGCCAAAGCCGATCACCACCAGCGGCTGCGACAGCAGCGAGGTCTGGAACAATGGTGCTAGGCCGGCAAAGCTCAGCGTACCGGAGGCGGCATAGAGCAGGGCCATTCCGAACAGCAGGAAGGCGGATGCAACAGCAGAGAGCACCATGTACTTGATACCGGCTTCCAGCGACCGCTCCTGACGGTAGGTGTAGGCCACCATGGCGTAGACGGGCAAGGAGAGCAGTTCCAGTCCGATAAACAGGCCGGCGAAGTGGCGCGAGGAGGCCAGCACGATGCCGCCCACCACCGACATGCCCAGCAGCAGGTAGTACTCGTCGAGATTGCCCTTGTGACTGCCGAGATAGGCGTGGGCCAGTGTGCAGGCCGCCAGCGCACCAATCAGGATGAGGCCAGTATAGAAAAGACTGTAGCCATCAATGATCAGGAGCGGGGTCATTTCCTGCGGCACTAACGTGGCCACCAGCACGGTGGCGACCAGCGCGGCATTCAGGCCGACCGCAGTGAGCGTGGCCGCCTGGGTGTGATGGCGGCGCCAGGCGACGCCCAGCATCACGATCACGACCGACAGGCTGGCCAGCAGCAGGGGAGAAAGCGCGAGTAGTTGGGACTGTGTGAATGTCATGTCGCGGATTCCCTTACAAACCGGTCGTTACAGTAGGCGTGGCAACAGGCAGCGTGACGGCAGCAGGCGGATTGAAGGCCTGCTCGATCACGCTCATGGCCGTGGCCGAGGTGTCGAGGATGGGCTGCGGGTACACACCCAGTGCCAGCAGCAGGACCACCAGCGACAGCATCAGCGAGATTTCACGGGCATTCAGGTCTTCCAGCGGCGAACTGCTCTTGCCTTCGCCGTAGAACGCCTTCTGCATCATCAGCAGCGAGTACACGGCAGCCAGGATCAGGCCGCCGGTGGCCACGATGGTAACGACGGGGGCGACCTTGTAGCTGCCCAGCAGGATGAGGAATTCCCCGACGAAGTTGCCAAGGCCCGGCAGGCCCAGTGAGGCAGCGGTGAAGAACAGGGCAATCGGTGGCAGGTAGCGCATGCGCGTCCACAGGCCACCCATTTCACGCAGGTCACGGGTGTGCATGCGCTCGTAGATTTCGCCGCAGAGGATGAAGAGGGCACCTGCCGAGAGGCCGTGGGCCAGCATCTGGATCACCACGCCCTGC
>JBKHWB010000064.1:0-11974 GCA_046566745.1 Gammaproteobacteria bacterium | reverse complement strand
GGACCTGCTCAAGCTGATGCTGGAAGACCGCAGCGACCGCTTCACGCTGAAGGATTTCCTGCGGCCGGCCTTTTTCGTACCAGAGTCCACCCACCTGGATCGCCTCATCAAGGAATTCCGGGCAAAGAAAAGCCACATGGCTATCGTGGTCAACGAATACGGTGGTATTGCAGGACTGGTGACACTGGAGGACGCCCTTGAACAGATCGTTGGCGAAATCGATGACGAACATGACTTCGAAGATGATGAAGATGCCGTCATCCGCGAGATCGCACCGGGTGAGTTCGTGGTCAAGGCCATCACGCCGATTGCCGATTTCAACGAAGTTTTTGGTACCGACTTCAGCAACGATGATTTCGACACCATCGGCGGCATCGTGATGAATGCCTTCGAGCGGCTGCCGGAGCGCGACGAGAAAATCGTGATCGACCACTGGGAGTTCACCGTGCTGGCCGCCGACCGGCGTGTCATCCGGCAACTCCACGTTAAAAAAGCCTCCCGACCCTGACAGAATGCCGGCGCGGGACTCGCCCGTGCCGGCGCCGGATACTGCACCGTCATGCCAAGCCTTGCCCGCCTTCTGGCTGCCCTGCGCCAGCACCGTCTGCTGCCCCTGCTGATGATGGCGCTGGGCGCCCTGACCCCGTTCGCCCTCGCCCCTTTCCATGTCTGGCCGGTTGCCCTGCTGACGATCGGGATGGCCGGCGAACTGCTTCGCGGGCACAGCGCAAGGCGCACGGCCTTGCTCGCGTGGAGCCACGGCTTTGGTCTCTGGGCCTATGGTGCCTCCTGGCTTTACGTGTCCATCCATGACTACGGGTATACGCCCCCGTGGTTGGCCACCCCGATGGTGGCGTTTGTCGCAGCCGTAATGGGCCTTTTCTTCGCAGCCATCGGCTACGTTTATGCACGGCTGCGACTGGATCGCGCACACGTGCTGGCGTTACCGGCACTCTGGGTGGTGGGCGAGTGGCTGCGCTCCTGGCTGTTCACCGGCTTTCCCTGGCTGTTCACGGGCTATGCCTTCACTGATACGCCGCTGGCCGGCTATGCCCCCGTGCTGGGGGTTTTCGGGCTCAGCCTCATCGCCGTGTTCACCTCCGTGACACTCATTGATGCGCTCAAAGGAGAGCGGCCGTGGAAGGCGGCCGCCGCCATGATCCTGGTGTGGGCAACCGGCTGGGGACTACTGCACGTGGAATGGACACGCCCCACCGGCGAGTCCCTGTCGGTCAGCATCGTGCAGGGCAACATCCCGCAGGAATCCAAATGGCAGCTGGAGTGGCGTGACAAGACGCTGGCCATCTACGACGAACTGTCCGAGCCGGAATGGGGCCGTGACCTCGTGATCTGGCCGGAGGCCGCCATTCCGATGTTCTATCACGAGGCCATCGACCACCTGGAAACGGTCAACGACAAGGCACTCACTGCCCACTCGGCCTTCGTGACGGGCGTTCCGTACATCGATCCGGAGACGGCCACCCGCACCCTGCGCTTCCACAACAGCATCATCGCCCTGGGCCAGGGCAACGGCATCTACCACAAGCAGCGCCTGGTGCCCTTTGGCGAGTACATTCCGTTCGAGAGCGTGTTGCGCGGGGCCATCCCGTTCTTTGACATGCCCATGTCCAGCTTTACGGAAGGCTCGGCGGACCAGCAACCGCTGCAGGTGAAGAACCTGTGGCTGGGGCCGATGATCTGCTACGAAATTGCCTACCCGGAACTGGTCCGCCACATCGCGGCGCGCAGCGACATCCTGACCACCATTTCGAACGACGGCTGGTTCGGCGGCTCGATCGGCCCGCACCAGCACTTCCAGATGGTGCGCATGCGCGCCATCGAAACCGGCCGCGAAGTGATCCGTTCCACCAATAACGGCATCTCCGCCATCATCAAGGCGGACGGGACAGTCGAGGACATCGCGCCGCAGTTCCAGCGCCTGGTGCTGCGCGCAACGGCGCATGCGCGCGAAGGCCTCACGCCCTATGTGGTGATGGGCAACTGGCCGGTGCTGGGCCTGCTGGCCTTGCTTCTGGTGCTGGCCCATCGCCGGGCCCGGCGGACTCCGCCAGGCAACTGAACGCACTCAGGCCTGCACGCGCGCGGCCAGCAATGCGTGCTCGATGCCGGTCCAGTCCAGCGCGGCCGGCGCGATGATTTCCAGCCGGTTGTCGGCACGCGGCACTTCGCTGTTCACCGCCGTCTCGTGACGCGTGGCATTGAAAAATATCCAGCCCTGGTCGGTGTGAAACACCCCTTTCACGCGCAGGGTGTCGCGCACGCCGAACAGCACGTCCAGCAACGCGTTGCTGCCGAACACCCACTCGCGTGGAAACACCCAGCCGGCTATCGCCGCCTCCCCCACCTGCTCGCTGTAATGGTAGGGCGGCTCAGCCGGGCCATCGGCAGATGCCGGCGCCGACAGCACGAGAGGGACATGCAGCAGCGACCGACGCACCGGCGTCACGCGCCCCGGCAGATCCAGCCACGCGCGGTCCAGTTCGCCCTGCTGCATGAAATACACGTGCATCTTCGGCGGCAACAACCCCTCCGCAAACGCCCGTGCACGCGCGCGCTCGGTATCGGTCAGCACGTCGTCCTTGCTGAACACCAGCACATCGGCCGCCTCGATCTGCGCCTGGAAGGTTTCATGCGCCAGCACACGCGGATCAGCGAGCTCGCGCGCATCCACCAGCGTGATGGTGGCGCTCACATCCAGTACCTCGGCCCAGTGCGGCTCGCGCAATGAATCCAGCACGCGCGCAGGGTGGCCCAGCCCTGTCGGCTCGATCAACACGCGCGAGGGATTCTCCCGCGACAGCAACTGTGACAGCGCCACCTGCAGGGGAAGATGGTTGGTACAGCACAGGCACCCGCCCGGCACCTCCCTGATGGCCACTTCATCCGTCGCCAGCACGGACTGGTCGATGCCGACCTTGCCGAATTCGTTGACCAGAACCGCCCACTTCTCTCCCTGCCGGCCGTGTTGCAGCAGATGGCGAATGGCGGTGGTCTTGCCGGCACCAAGAAAGCCGGTGATCAGGTTGACGGGGACCCGTTGTGCAATTTTCATGGCGGCATTCTACCAGCAGACGCGACGCCGCCCGCCGACAACAGCTGTCATCTTTCGGGACGTTACGAATTGCGCTTACACTCCGGGCACTCCCATCCCGACAGGATCAACATGCACATTCTCATTACCGGCGGCACCGGCTTCATTGGCAGCGCCCTCTGTCCGCAATTGCTGACCGACGGCCACCAGTTGACCGTACTGACCCGGCATCCGGAAAAAGTGGCACGACGGTATGAGGGACGCATACGTCCCATTCGCTCACTCACTGAATTCCGGCCGGAATGGCCGCTGGATGCCGTCATCAACCTGGCCGGAGAAGGCATTGCCGACCGCCCGTGGAGTGCCGCCCGCAAGCAGCAACTGCACGCCAGCCGCATCACCGTGACCGAGGAACTGGTCGACATCCTGCGCCGCCGCGACCAGAGACCCGAGGTGATGATTTCCGGCTCGGCCATTGGCTGGTATGGCGACAAGGGCGACACGGTCCTTGAAGAGAATGCGATACCCCATGACGAATTCATGCACCGGCTCTGCCAGGACTGGGAGCACGCCGCCCAAGGCGTGACCCCCTTGGGCATCCGCCTTTGCATCCTGCGTACCGGTGTCGTCCTTGGCCGCAGTGGCGGCATGCTGAAACGCCTGCTGCCGGTCTTCGGGCTGGGTCTGGGCGGACGACTCGGCAGTGGAGAGCAGTGGATCTCCTGGGTTGCACTCGGCGATTACCTGAACATCATTCGTTTCCTGCTGAACGACACGCGCCAGTCCGGCATCTTCAATGCCACGGCACCCAAGCCGGTCAGCAACAGCGAATTCACCGCCGTACTGGCACAGGCGCTGGGGCGCCCGGCCTTTCTGCACCTTCCCGCTTCCGTGCTCAAACTGGCCATGGGCGAGATGAGCGCCCTGCTCCTGCACAGCCAGCGCGTGGTCCCCTCGCGCCTGCTGGAGGCGCGCTTCAAGTTCCGCTCGGGCTCGCTGGAGGATGCCCTGCGCAACGAACTGGGCTGAGCGCCTCAGCGCGACCGCGAGGCCCACCATCCCTGCAGCCAGGCGCCCGCGAACAACCCGGCCAATGTGTACAACAGCGGCCAGTTGCCGGTACCCAGGCCAGCAATGGCCGGCCCCGGGCAGACGCCCGAGAGGCCCCAGCCGATGCCGAAAATGGCCGCCCCGACCAAGGTCTGCCGCGTGCCGAACAGCGCATGTTGGCCGAACCTTTCCGCGAACAACGGTTTTTTCATCAACCGCGGCGCCAACTGGTAGACGGCAAACGTGATCATCACCGCGCTGCCCAGCACCAGCATCAAGCCCCAGTCGTCAAAGCGCAGGAAGGCCAGCACCACTTCCGGCTGCACCATGGTCGCGAGCGTGAGGCCCGCACCAAAAAGTGCACCCCCAACGAGAACCGACACGTAAAAAAATGCGTTCATGTCAGGCCCCCATCGCTTCAACAATATGCGCGGTGGCAATGGCGGTCGCCATGAACACCAGCACCGCCCCCAGTGACGGCCACTGCAACGAGGCCATGCCGCATATGCCGTGCCCCGAGGTGCAGCCGTTGCTGTAGCGCGCACCAAAACCGGCGATGAGCCCGCCCAAGGCGAGCTGCCACGGCGCCACACTGGTTACCGCAAACCGCTCCGGCACCAGCAACGCGCAGAGCAGCGCCCCTGCGACCAGGCCAACCGCCAGCACCACGCGCCAATGGCGTGTCTCCACAAACCGGGCTTGCTGGAAAAACGACAGTCGCGACACATACGACAAGGTCGTACTGAAAAAGGAACTCATGCCGGCCACGATCCCGGTGCTGACAAAAATGAACGAAACGGCCATGCCGATCAGCACGCCGCCCGCCAGGTAATGCGCCATGCCGGCGGGAAACAGGGACTCCAGACTCATATCAACTCTCGGACACCATCAAGGAAAAGGCAGGCTCCGCCCACCACCATCAATCAAACTGCCGTTTCATGCGATACCACACCAGCCCGGCATACTCGTGGCTGGCTTGCGCCGACGCCATCAGGCGTTCGGCGCGGGGCGCAAAGCGCAACAACAGCGGCAGCCGCGCCGCATCGGTCTCAAAATCCAGCGGTGCCGGCTTCACCGTAAAGCCGGCATGCTCGAAGGCAGCTTTCGCCCTGGGCATGTGCGCCGCCTGGGTGACCAGCACGACACGACTCACCCCCGCCGGCTGCAACAAGGCACGGGTACGGGCCGCATTCTCCCATGTCGTGGCGCTTCCCTCCTCCACCCAATGAACATTCGCCACATGGTCATGCACGAGGCTGTACTGCATCAACTGCGCTTCGGGTACCTTGTCGCCCTGGCGCCGGCCGCCGCTGACCACCACGGGCAGGCCGGTCTGGCGATAGAGAGTAGCGGCGTAGCGCAGACGGCTGGCCGTCCAGTAGTTGGGCACATCCCGGCCGCCGTACTCCGGGGCCGCAGGGTCCCGCCCCCCGCCAATGACCACGATCGCCTGCCAGCCCTCCGCCCGCAACCGGGAGGGCTCGGCAATGGCCGGATAGCGCTCCAGGCCCTGCAGCAGCCAGGCGGCCCCCTGCGGGGTGGCCATCAGCCAGAGCGAGACCAGCCCCAGACCGATCAGGCTGCGCCCCCAGGCCCGCCGCTGCCGGCGCAAGGCCCACAGGCCCAGCAGCACCAGCAGGATCTGCAGGCCGGGCGGCGACAGGCAGGCACGAAGAAAGGTGATGAAGGTCATGGGTCGGCGATGGTCGGAACGTGGCGTCTACGCTATGCTATGCCCCTTTGATTTTCCACGGTTTTTTCGTTTGCGACCGTTGCTGTTCCACCCTTTGCACTTTCAATCCAAGCCCAAGGCCCCGTTGCGCCATGCATGAACAATACCGCCCCCAGGACATAGAGCCCGCCGCCCAGACTGAATGGGAACAATCCGGCGCATTCACTGCCAGCGAAAAGGAAGGACAGGAAAAGTTCTACTGCCTGTCCATGTTCCCTTATCCCTCGGGCAAGCTGCACATGGGCCATGTGCGCAACTACACCATCGGCGACGTGATCGCGCGCTACCAGCGCATGCAGGGCAAGAACGTGCTGCAGCCCATGGGCTGGGACGCCTTCGGCCTGCCCGCCGAAAACGCCGCCATGAAGAACAAGGTCGCGCCCGCCGCGTGGACCTATTCCAACATCGATTACATGAAGACCCAGCTCAAGTCGCTGGGCCTGGCCATCGACTGGTCGCGTGAAGTCACCACCTGCAAGCCGGACTACTACCGCTGGGAGCAGTGGCTGTTCACGCGCTTGTTCGAGAAAGGCGTGATCTACAAGAAGTCGGGCACCGTGAACTGGGACCCGATCGACCAGACCGTGCTCGCCAACGAACAGGTGATCGACGGCCGCGGCTGGCGCTCCGGCGCAGTCGTCGAGAAGCGTGAAATTCCGATGTACTACTTCGGCATCACCAAGTACGCCGAAGAGCTGCTGAACGACCTCGACCAGCTCGACGGCTGGCCGGAGCAGGTGCGCACCATGCAGCGCAACTGGATCGGCAAGAGTTTTGGTGCCGACATCGTGTTCGACTACGACGAAGCCTCTGTCGGCATCGCCGGCCAGCTCAAGGTGTATTCGACACGCCCGGACACGCTGATGGGCGCGACCTATGTGGCCGTCGCCGCCGAGCATCCGCTCGCCACCCGAGCGGCTGACGGCAATCCCGCGCTTGCTGCCTTCATCGCCGAGTGCAAGGCCGGCTCCGTGGCCGAGGCCGACATGGCGACGATGGAAAAGAAGGGCATGGCCACCGGCCAGTTCGTCATCCATCCGCTCACCGGCGACAAGCTGCCGGTGTTCATCGCCAACTATGTACTGTGGGGCTATGGCGAAGGTGCGGTGATGGCCGTGCCGGCACATGACGAGCGCGATTTCGAATTTGCCAACCAGTATTCGCTGCCGATCAAGCAGGTATACCGCAAGGCCGCCGGCGACGACGGCTTCTCCGCCACGCAGTGGCAGGACTGGTACGCCGACAAGGAAGGCCTGCTCACGGTCAACTCCGGCAAGTACGACGGCAAGGATTTCACCGCCGCCTTTGATGCCATCGTCGCCGATCTTGAAACTTCGGCTCACGGCACCCGCAAAACCCAGTTCCGCCTGCGTGACTGGGGCATCTCGCGCCAGCGCTACTGGGGCTGCCCGATCCCCATCATCCACTGCCCTTCCTGTGGCGACGTGCCGGTGCCGGAAAAAGACCTGCCCGTGGTACTGCCGGAAGACGTGGTGCCGGATGGCGCCGGTTCGCCGCTGGCAAAAATGCCCTCGTTCTACGAATGCAGCTGCCCGAAATGCGGTGGCGCGGCCAAGCGCGAAACCGACACCATGGACACCTTCGTCGAATCGTCCTGGTACTACGCCCGCTATGCCTCGCCGCAGAGCACCAGCGGCATGGTCGACAAGGACGCCGCCAAATACTGGCTGCCGGTGGATCAGTACGTCGGCGGCATCGAACACGCCATCCTGCACCTGCTGTACGCGCGCTTCTTCCACAAGCTGATGCGCGACGAAGGTCTGGTACAGGGTGATGAGCCCTTCAAGAAGCTGCTCACCCAGGGCATGGTGGTCGCCGACACCTTCTACCGCGAAGAAGCCAACGGTGCGAAGGACTGGATCAATCCGGCCGACGTCGACATCGTGCGCGACGAGAAAGGGCGCATGACCGCTGCCACGCTGAAGAGCGATGGCCAGCCGGTGCAGATCGGCGGCATGGAAAAGATGTCCAAGTCCAAGAACAACGGCGTGGACCCGCAGGCGCTGATCGACCAGTACGGTGCCGACACCTCCCGCCTGTTCATGATGTTTGCCGCGCCGCCCGATGCCTCGCTGGAATGGAGCGATGCCGGTGTGGAAGGCGCGCACCGCTTCCTGCGCCGCCTGTGGAAGTTTGCCTCGACCTTTGCCATGCGTGCCGATGCCGCGCTGGCGCAGCCGGCCGCATCGGCCGTCGCACATGCCGGCAACAGCAAGAAGCTGGAGGCGATCCGTTTCGAGCTGCACAGCATTCTCAAACAAGCCAACATCGACTACGCACGCAACCAGTTCAACACCGTGGTATCGGCCTGCATGAAGCTTTTGAACCTGCTGGAAAGCGACAAGTTCGAATTCGACGTGGCCGACGAAGCAGATCGGGCCGGCATCAACCGCCAGTTCCTGACCGCTACCGCGGAAACGCTGTCCGTGCTGGTCCGCCTGCTGTACCCGGTAACGCCGCATATCGGCCATGCCCTGTGGAAGGAGCTGTCGCCACGTCTCGGCCAGCTGCTGGGCCGCCAGGTGCAGGCACTGGACAGCGAAGGCTGGCCGCAACACGACGACAAGGCGCTGGTGCAGAGCGAGATCGAACTCGTGGTCCAGGTGAACGGCAAGCTGCGCGGCAAGATCACTGTCGCCGCCGATGCCGACCAGGCCACCATCGAGGCCACCGCGCTGGCCAATGCCGATGTGCAGCGCTTCATGGAAGGCAAGCCCGCGAAGAAGGTCATCCTCGTCAAGGGCAAGCTGGTCAACGTAGTGGTATGACGGGAGTCCTGCCGATGAACCGGATAGTGCGAACCGGACTACTGGCCCTGGCGGCGGCCAGCCTGCTGACCGCCTGCGGGTTCCACCTGCGCGGCCATTACGCCATGCCCGACCACCTGCAGACGCTGACGCTGTCCGTGCCTGCGGCCCATGGCGCCCTGAAAGCCGAGCTTGAACTGGCCTTGGCACGCGTAAACGTGAACACCAATGGCGGCGATACCGAACTTGAGGTCGTGCGCGAAGTCCTGACCCGGCAAACCACTACCGTCGACAGTCGCGCCAAGGCGGCCGAGTACACCCTGATCTATGCAGTGGATTACCGCGTCCACCGCCAGGACGCAAAAGTCCCCGGCAAGACCCAGTCGCTCATCCTCCGGCGCGGTTACCAGTACGACAGCACCAGTGTGGTCGGCAAGAACACCGAAGAGGAAAACCTGGTGCGGGAACTGCGGCAGGACGTGGCGCGCCAGATCGTGCGGCAGTTGCGCAACTGGTCACCCGCTGCCGAGCCGGCAGACACCGCGCCATGAAATTGCGCCTGGACCAGCTCGGCCGCCATGCAAAGGAGCCCTTGGCACCCGTTTATGTGCTGCATGGCGACGAGATCCTGCTGCAACAGGAAGCCACCGATCTGATCCGTCGCGCCGCGCGCGCCCAGGGCTTCACCGAGCGCGAAGTGCACCATGCCGAGCGTGGCATGGACTGGAACGAACTGCTGGCCAGTGCCAACACGCTGTCGCTGTTCGGCGACCGCAAGATTGTCGAAGTCCGCTTCAACGGCAAGCCCGACACCACCGCCGCCTCCACCCTGGAAAAGTATGCCGGCAATCCGTCACCCGACACACTGCTGCTACTAATCCTGCCCAAGCTGGATGGCACGGCGCAGAAGGCAAAGTGGTTTGTCGCCTGCGAAAACGCCGGCGCCTCGCTGCAACTACCGGTGATCGACGCCCATACCCTGCCCGACTGGCTGTCCGGCCGCCTGCAGCAGGCAGGGCTGCGCACCGCCGACGCGGAAGCCTTTGCCCTGCTGCGTGAACGCGTGGAAGGTAACCTGCTGGCGGCCCAGCAGGAAATCGAGAAACTGCGACTGCTCGCTGACAACGGCGTGCTGACTACCGACATCATCCGCCACGCCGTTGGTGACAGCGCCCGCTACAACGTCTACGACCTGGCGGACTGCGCCCTGAACGGCGATGCCGAGCGTGCCGCACGCATGCTGTCCGGCCTGCGTGCCGAAGGACAGGCCGAATCCGTGGTGCTGTGGGCGCTGGGCAAGGATGCACGCACGCTGGCTGCCCTGCGCGAAGGCCTGGACAATGGCCAGCCCCTGAACGCCCTGCTGCAACAGAACGGCATCTGGCAGAAGCGGCAGCCCCTGTTCCAGAAGGCCCTGCAACGCACATCGCCGCGGCTGGCCCGCCTGCTGGTCAGCGAGATACTGGCCACTGACCAGGCGATCAAGGGCCAAAGCCAGGAACAGGCCTGGGATGTCCTCCTGCGCCTGACCATGGCCATGTGCGGGCGACCGCTCCTGCCCGGCATCACGGCATGAGCAACCCGCTTTCACCCGACGAGTTCCTGACCCTGCGCCGGCAGGTAGGCCGCGACCTCGTGCTAGACACCCTCGGCAACAGTGCGCTGGTCATCGGCTTGTGGGGCTGGTTTGGTGACGCCTCTGCCTGGCATCCCCTGCTGGAGTCGCGCGAGGTCATCATTGCCCTCACGGCGACGGGCCTGCTCAACCTGATGCACCTGCCCGCCCGCCTGCGCCGCCTGCGGCAACTCTATCGCCCGCTGCCCTGACCCCTGTCATCCCCTGCAAACGCCGCTCATCACCTGTTACGGAACCGGTATTCACAAGACGCCTGCCTTGCCCGATGATCCGCGCCAACCAGAAACCAACAGCCCACAACCGCTCACCGGAGACCGCCCATGAGCCGCAACACGAGCAAGAAGCAGCGCAGCGCCAAGTCGCTGGTCTTTGACCCGCTATTCAGAACCCGCCAGGAAAAGGCGAAGAAAGGCAAAGGCAGCTATGCCCGCAAGCCCCGGAATCCGCAACAGGAACCGGGGCTTTCTTTTGGCCAGGCCGCCTGATCCCCCCCGCCACCTGCACAGGTTGCGATGGCAACGGCCAGCCGGCATCATCGGGCCTCCCTCGCAGCGCTGACGGCATGGCTTCATGACCCCCACCAACGACACCTCCAGCATTTCCTTCACCGCGCACTATACCGGCTACGTATGGCACCACTACGGCCTTTCCGGCGAACAGTTCGTCACCGCGCAGGGCAAGACCTACTACACGCTGCTGCGCCCGTTTGAATGTGCTGCCCGCCGACTGCTGGGCACCGACATCAAGACCACCCTGCTGCAGCGCCACTCCCTGATCGACCGTGAACTTGAGCAACTGATCACCCGCCACCCGGACCTGCAGATTGTTGAGCTGGCTTGCGGGCTGTCGCCACGCGGCCACCGCTTCACGCAACGCCACCCGGGCATCCGCTACATCGAAACCGACCTGCCCGGCATGGTGGCCCGCAAGCACCCCCTGCTGGCTGGCCTCGGCTCGCTGAGTGAGCGTCACCGGGTGGTGGTCTGCAACATTCTGGATCGCGACACGCCGGACAGCCTTGAGCAGGTGATTGCCCGCGAATGCGTTGCGCAACGGCCACTGGCTGTCATCACGGAGGGCTTGGTGAACTACTTTGAGCTGGGAACCATCAGCCCTGTCTGGCAACGACTGGCGACCCTGCTTCGCGGCTTTCCTGCCGGCGTCTACCTGACGGACGTCTACCCGGAGGTAGAAGGCCATCGCTTCGCCAGCATCATCCGCGCATCGAACCATCTTCTGCGCACCGCTTCCCGCAGCCGCTTCATGCTGCATTTCCGCAGCGACCCGCAAATGCAGGCACATTTCGTGCAGCAGGGCTTCCGGCAGGCAACCGTATTCAATCCCGACCAAGAGAAAACGGCGGCGCCGGCCGCACGCGGTGGTGCCATCGTGCGCGTGGTGCGCGCCAGCGCCTGACAGCGCCTCGCGCCCATTCCCCTGTATTGAAAAAGCCCGCATCAAGCGGGCTTTTTCAATGCAGCTCCAGCGCGTCAGCCGGCCTGATCGTGATAAAGGGCTGCCAACTTCCGGTCCCCGCTGCTCATCACCTGATCAGCGGGTCGCCTGAAAAAAAGTTCGTCATCCAGCAACTTTTTCAGTTCTTCGGCAATCACGAAATTGCCATGCTTGAACAGGCAGCGCATGGTGTTCTCGGTTTGCTCGAACACGAACATCTCGATGCGAAGTGCCGTTCCCTCCGGACAGAGGATCAGGTCGCGCGCATGTTTTTCCAGCGG
>JBKHWB010000063.1:0-12223 GCA_046566745.1 Gammaproteobacteria bacterium | reverse complement strand
ACCACGCGGGGCGGGTCCATTTCCGGGAGGCGGTGCAGCGAACCGGCAATGACGGCCACGATGACGATGCCGACATGAAACAACAACGAGTAGTACAGAGAGCGCGTGGTCTCAGCCCCCAATGATGTCTTCAAGGCGTCAGGGAGCGGCATCGGGTGTGGCCTGGGTCAGCAGGCCGACATTGGCTACGCCGGCCTGTTGCAGTTGCGCCATCAGTGTCACAACGACACCGTACTTTACGCGGTGATCCCCGTTGACGAGCACGGGTACATCGGGCGAGCCATCCAGTATTTCGCCAACGCGGCTGGCGATGGCATCGCGCTTGATACGACGATCCTCGCCGCTACCATGCTTGATCCAGTAGGAGCCATCGGCCTTGATCGAGACGATGACAGGCTCGCGGTTCTTCAGTGAAATGCTGTCGGTTACGGCCTTGGGCAGTTCGACTTGCAGGCCTTGCGTCAGCATGGGTGCCGTCACCATGAAGATCACCAGCAGCACCAGCATGACGTCGATGTAGGGCACGACGTTCATTTCGGCGACCGGCTTTTTCCGTTCACGGCGGAAAGTGCTTTCCATGATCAGTCCCGTCCCCGGCTGTCAGCGCTTGGCATGGGCTTCGCGATGCAGGATGCCGAGGAATTCGTCGGCAAAGGTTTCATAGCGGGTCAGCAGGTCGTTGCTGCTGGCGGAAAAACGGTTGTAGGCCAGCACGGCAGGGATGGCGGCAAACAGGCCGATGGCAGTCGCAATCAGGGCTTCCGCAATGCCGGGTGCAACAACGGCCAGTGTGGCCTGCTGCACCTTTGCCAGTCCCATGAAGGACGTCATGATGCCCCAGACGGTGCCGAACAGGCCGACATAAGGACTGGTGGAGCCCACGCTGGCCAGGAAATTGAGGTTGGCCTCGAGTCGGGACTGCTCCTGGGTGAGGGCAATGCGCATGGAGCGGGTGGCACCCTGCATGATGGCATCGGCATCCAGTCCCTTTTCGCGCAGGCGCATGAATTCCTTGAAACCGTCACGGAAGATGCTGGCCTGGCCCTCGATATCCTTCTCGCGGGCGAGGCGGGCATGCAGTGCGTTGATGTCGCCACCGGACCAGAACTCGGTATCAAAGGCATCCGCCGCCTGCGTGGCATTGCGATACAGCGTGCGGCGCTGGAAGATGATGGACCATGACCAGACCGAGGCAGCGATCAGGGCCAGCATGACCAGTTGCACCACAAAGCTGGCATTGGTGACCAGATGCCATACAGACATGTCGGGAGTGGTATTCATCAGGACTTTCCGTATCGGGTTTTCAGCAGGGCCACCAGCCGCTCGGGGAGCGCACGGGGCTTGAGGTTGGAGCGTTTCACGCAGGCAATGTCCACATCGCCGCTGCACAGGACGGTATCACCACGGCGTACCTCTTGTCTGAACACCAGCGAGGCCCGTCCCAGGGACTGGATCTGCGCGCTGATGGTCAGGGCATCATCCATGCGTGCCGGCTGGAAATAGCGCACATTGGCACCACGTACCACAAACATGAAATCTTCTTCTGCGTGCAGGTAGTGGTCAAAGCCGAGGTGACGCAGGAATTCCGTGCGTGCCCGCTCCATGAATTTCAGGTAGTTAACGTAATAGACGATGCCGCCGCCGTCCGTGTCTTCAATGTAAACGCGTACCGGAAAATTGTATTCCGGCAGTGGCATCGTCAGTGCCATGTCAGAAAAGGCCCGTCTGGTTCTGGTTGAGATGTTCCTTCAGGCGCTCCGGCGTCTTCAGGCCAAAATGCAGGTAGGCATGGGGTGTGGCGATGCGGCCGCGCGAGGTGCGCATCACGAAACCCTGCTGGATGAGATAGGGCTCGATCACGTCTTCCAGTGTGCCGGCGTCTTCGCTCAAGGCGGCAGCTAGGGATTCGATACCGGTAGGGCCACCGCCGAATTTTTCCATCAAGGTCAGCAGGAAACGACGGTCCATGCCGTCAAAGCCGTGCTTGTCCACATCCAGCATGTTGAGGGCGCTGCTGGCCACATCACCGGTGATGGTGCCGTCGGCCTTGACTTCGGCATAGTCACGCACGCGACGCAGCAGGCGATTGGCAATACGCGGGGTGCCCCGTGCGCGCCGGGCAATTTCGTTGGCGCCTTCGGCATCCATCGGGACGTTCAGCAGCGACGAAGAGCGGCTGACGATGTGGGACAGGTCCTCGACCGAGTAAAACTCAAGTCGCTGCACAATGCCGAACCGGTCGCGCAGTGGTGAGGTCAGCAGGCCGGCACGGGTGGTGGCGCCGACAAGCGTGAACGGCGGCAGGTCCAGTTTGATGGAGCGGGCCGCCGGACCTTCGCCTATCACGATGTCGAGCTGGTAGTCCTCCATGGCCGGGTAGAGGATTTCCTCGACCACGGGCGAGAGGCGATGAATCTCGTCGATGAACAGCACATCGCCGGCTTCGAGATTGGTGAGCAGGGCGGCAAGGTCGCCGGCCTTTTCCAGCACCGGTCCGGAGGTGGACTTGAGGCTGCCGCCCATTTCGCGGGCAATGATGTTGGCCAGCGTGGTCTTGCCCAGACCGGGCGGGCCGAAGATCAGGGTGTGGTCCAGTGCCTCGCTGCGGGTACGGGCGGCATGGATGAAGATTTCCATCTGCGCGCGGACTTGCGGCTGGCCGATGTAATCATCGAGTCGGGTGGGACGGATGGCGCGGTCGATGGCCTCCTCGCGCTTGCCGGCAGGGGCGGCGGGCGAGATCAGGCGGTCATCGGTTTCAAGAAAGCTCATTCATTCCTCTCCGGCAATCCGGGCCTTCAAGCCCTTACCATGCCTTTCAGCGCCTGCCGGATCAGGTCTTCGGCACTCGCATTATCCGTTTTGATACGGCCGACCGCACGTTCGGCTTCGGCGGCCTTGTACCCCAGGGCAATGAGGGCTGTGATGGCATCGTGCTCCGGGCTGGCTGGTGCCGACTCGCCACCGACCGGGGCAAGGCCGACCGGACCATCGCCCACGCGGTCGCGCATTTCAATCACCAGGCGCTCGGCGGTCTTCTTGCCGACACCGGGAATGCGGGTGAGGGTGGTGACATCGCCCTGGCGGATGCAGGCGGCAAAAGCGTCGGCCTCCATGCCGGAGAGGATGGCCAGCGCCATCTTGGGCCCCACGCCATTCACCTTGAGCAGGGTGCGGCACATGTCGCGCTCTTCGCGGCTGGCAAAGCCGTATAGCAGGTTGGCATCCTCGCGTACGACCTGATGCACATACAGCGTGACCGGGGCACCCAGCGTGACCTTGTAGAAGGTACTCATGGGCGCTTCCAGCTCGTAGCCGACACCGTTCACGTCCACGACGAGTATGGGGGGCTGTTTCTCGATGAGCTGTCCGGTCAGGCGGGCTATCACGTCTTGTTCTCGATGCTGCGGGGGATTCCGGCTTTAGTATCACAGTCGCAGGGGACTGGCTACCCGTACAGTAGTTTTTATTCCCGGGCGCGACCGTTGCGCAGGCCTTCGGCACCCGTAATGCGGGCAAGCGAGCTCGACGCCTGGGCATGGCACAGGGCAATCGCCAGGGCATCTGCAGCATCGGCCGGGGGCGAACGGTCCAGCGCGAGCAGCCGCACCACCATGTGCTGCACCTGCTCCTTGAGTGCCGACCCCTTGCCGACCACGGCCAGCTTCACCTGGCGGGCAGAGTATTCGGCGACGGGCAGCTGATGGTTCATCAGCGCCACGATGGCGGCGCCACGGGCCTGACCCAGTTTCAGCGCCGAGTCGGCATTATTGGAGAGGAATACTTGCTCGATGGCGGATTGTTCAGGGTGATAGGTCGCCACGATTTCGGCAATGCCGGCGTAGATGCGGTGCAGGCGTTCAGGCAGTGGCAGTTCGGCCATCTTGATGCAGCCCGAGGCGATGTAGCGATGCCGGTTGCCATCGGAATCGATGACACCGAAGCCGGTGATGCGCGAGCCGGGGTCTATTCCAAGAATGATGGGCATGAGCGGATCCGTCACGGAAACAACAAGGCCGCTTGCGCGGCCCTGTCATTCATCCGGCTTACTTGTTCAGTGCGGCCATCACGTCGGCGGAGAAGTCCGCGTTGGTGTAGACGTTCTGCACGTCGTCCAGGTCCTCCAGCATGTCGATCATCTTCATGATCTTTTCGGCCTGGTCGACATCGGTGATGTCTGCCTGGGTCGATGGCGACATGGTGACTTCCGAATTTTCCGGCTTGAGGCCGGCTGCCTCGAGTGCATCAAGCACTGCCCCGAAGGCTTCTGGCGTCGTGATGACGGTAACGCCATCTTCGTCGCTCTGCACGTCATCGGCACCGGACTCCAGCGCGACCTCCATGACCTTGTCCTCATTCACGCCGGCCGGGAAGAAAATCTCGCCACGCTTGTTGAAGAGGTAGGCCACCGAACCGTTGGTACCCAGGTTGCCGCCATGCTTGGAGAACGCGTGGCGCACATCGCTCACGGTACGGTTGAGGTTGTCGGTCATGGTTTCCACCAGCACCGCCACGCCACCGACGCCATAACCTTCATAGGTCAGCTCGTCGAGCTTCTTGTCGTCGTCGCCACCAGCGCCACGGGCGATGGCGCGATTGATGACGTCACGGGTCATGTTGGCCGTGAGGGCTTTGGCGACAATGGCGCGCAGGCGCGGATTGTCGGGTTCGCTGGGGCCACCCATGCGGGCGGCCGTGACGATTTCACGGATGTACTTGGTAAAGACCTTGCCTTTCACCGCGTCCTGGCGTGCCTTGCGGTGCTTGATGTTGGCCCATTTGCTGTGTCCGGCCATGTTTCCTTGCCTCGTGTGTTGCGCTCCCTCTCCCTGATGGAGAGGGAGAGGGGTTGAACGGGGATTACTCGGCTGCCTTTTCCTTTTCGCGCACGCGGATGCCCAGCTCGCGTAGCTGCTTGGCATCGACCGGAGCCGGGGCGTGGGTCATCAGGCATTCGGCGGTCTTGGTCTTCGGGAAGGCGATCACGTCGCGGATGCTGGTGGCACCGGTCATGAGCATGATCAGGCGGTCGAGACCGAAGGCCAGGCCGCCATGAGGGGGGGCGCCGTACTTGAGGGCATCCAGCAGGAAGCTGAATTTCTCGTTGGCTTCCTCATCGGAAATGCCCAGTGCCTTGAACACTGCCTTCTGCATTTCCATGTTGTAGATTCGCAGCGAGCCACCACCGATTTCGGTGCCGTTCAGCACGAAGTCGTAAGCCACGGACAGGGCTGCCCCGGGGTTGCTGGTCAGGGTGTCCACATCGCACTTCGGCATGGTGAAGGGGTGATGCACCGAGGTCCAGTGACCATCATCGGTTTCCTCGAACATCGGGAAGTCCACGACCCACAGCGGTGCCCATTCGCAGGTGGATAGCTTGAGGTCGTGGCCGACGCGGACGCGCAGGGCGCCCATGGCATCGTTGACGATCTTGGCCTTGTCGGCGCCGAAGAAGACGAGGTCGCCGTTCTCGGCACCCACGCGCTGCAACAGTTCCATCACGATCGGTTCGATGAACTTCACGATCGGGGACTGCAGGCCTTCAATGCCGGCGGCGAGGTCATTGACCTTGATGTAGGCCAGGCCCTTGGCGCCGTAAATGCCCACAAACTTGGTGTACTCGTCGATCTGGCTGCGCGGCATGGCGCCGCCGCCCGGGACGCGCAGGGCGACGATGCGGCCCTTCGGGTCCTTGGCCGGGCCGGCGAAGACCTTGAATTCCACGTTTTGCATCAGGTCGGCCACGTCCACCAGTTTCATGGGGATGCGCAGGTCCGGCTTGTCGGAGGCGTAGTCGCGCATGGCATCGGCATAGGTCATGCGTTGCAGCGGGGCAAACTTCACGCCCAGCAGTTCGTCGAACAGCTCGCGGATCATGCCTTCGGTGATCTGCATGATGTCTTCATCGGACAGGAAGGACGTCTCGATGTCGATCTGGGTGAATTCCGGCTGGCGGTCGGCGCGCAGGTCTTCGTCACGGAAGCACTTGGCGATCTGGTAGTAGCGGTCGAACCCCGACACCATCAGCAACTGCTTGAACAGCTGGGGCGACTGGGGCAGGGCAAAGAAGGAGCCGGGCTGGGTACGGGACGGCACCAGGTAGTCGCGGGCACCTTCCGGAGTGGCGCGGGTCAGCACCGGGGTTTCCACGTCCAGGAAGCCGTTGTTGTCGAGGTAGGTACGGATCTTCGATGTGACCTTGGAACGGAAGCGCATGCGCTCCAGCATTTCCGGACGGCGCATGTCGAGAAAGCGGTACTTCAGGCGCACTTCCTCGCCGACGTTGGAGAAGTCGTCATTGAGCGGGAAGGGCGGGGTCTCGGCTTCGGCGAGGATTTCGATTTCCTTGCCCAGCACTTCGATCATGCCGGTGGGCATGTTCGGGTTTTCCGTGCCCTGGTAGCGCTTGCGCACGCGGCCGGTAATCTTGAGGACGTATTCGGAGCGGGACTTGTCGGCCAGGGCAAAGGCTTCGGGGGTGTCCGGGTCGATCACGACCTGCACCAGGCCATCGCGGTCGCGCATGTCCAGGAAGATCACGCCGCCGTGGTCGCGACGACGGTGGACCCATCCGGCAAGCGTGATGGTCTGGTCGATGTGTTGTTCGTTCAGTTCGCCACAGTAGTGGGTGCGCATCATGGTGTATCTGCCCCGAATCGTCCGGCCATGCAGTATGGTCTGCATGGTCTCCAAAAGGGGGCGATTATAGCCACAGCCGGGCGTTTGCGGCAGCAGGGGAATCGCAACTTGTCAGGTACCTGCAGGCCGTTTTGGTGGAAAAAAATGCAGGTTGGCCGGGGTTTTTCACGAAATGCTCTGGAAATGCAGGGTTTTTGTGCCGGTCGCTATTGCTGGCCCCCTTCAAATCCCCTATATATCCAAGCCAGTTCAGATGTTTTTCGCTGTACAGCTGAACAAAGCGCCATACCGATTGCCGCCGGATGAGCGCCTGACCTGGACTCTCTCTCAGATAGGAAGACCACAATGGCCGTAACCAAGAAGACGACTGCCACCAAAGCCGCACCCAAAAAGCCTGTTGCCAAGCCCGCTGCAAAAGCCCCCGTCAAGAAAGCTCCTGCTGCCAAACCCGCCGCCAAGGCTCCTGCCAAGAAGCCGGCTGCCGCCAAGCCTGCTGCTAAGCCTGTTGCCAAGAAGCCCGGCGCTGCCGTTGCCACCGCCATGAGCAAGACCCAGCTGCTGATGGAGCTGGCCGAAGCCACCGAGCTGACCAAGAAGCAGGTATCTGCTGTTCTTGATGAACTGTCCTCCGTGATTGAGCGTCATGTGAAGAAGAATGCCGCTGGTTCCTTCACCATGCCCGGCCTGTTCAAGATCCTGGTGGTCCGCAAGCCTGCCACCAAGGCTCGCAAGGGCATCAATCCGTTCACTGGCGAAGAAACCGTGTTCAAGGCCAAGCCGGCCAGCAATGCGGTCAAGATTCGTCCGCTGAAGAAGCTCAAGGATTTCGCCGCCTGATCCGGGCTGGCGCTTCCTTCAAGCCCCTAAAACGGCCGGTCTAGCACCGGCCGTTTTGTTTTCTGCGCTTCGCTTTTTGGATTGCTTTACAGCCCGGTTTCTTTCACGTATATAGCCGGCAATGTGTCATTTCCTGGTATTGAGGTTGCCATGGCCGCTGGAAAGTCGGACGAGATCGAACTGGAAGACGGTTTCGAAGAAAATGGTGATACGGACAGTGAAGAGGTGGCCAAGGCCAATGCTGTCAAGAATTCCCTCACCAAGCGTCGGGTCATTGATGAGCTTCTGGAGGAGCGTCGTTTGCAGCGCCGTCTGCGGGATTACGACTTTGACCTGGATGACGACGACAAATAGGCATCAGGAGGCCGGACATGAAGCGCCGTCCGGCTTTTTGTCAGGCTGATGAATTGCTGTCAGCCTTCTTCGGTTGCATAATCCCCGCCCATCGCCGTTTCGGCACCGTACTCGTGTTGATCACAGGAAACAGGAACCCATCATGGCCATCGAACTGCCCGCCCTGCCGTATGAAAAGAATGCGCTGGAACCGATCATCAGCGCTGAAACCCTGGACTTTCACCATGGCAAGCACCACAACGCCTATGTCGTGAACCTGAACAACCTGATCAAGGACACCGACCTGGCCAGCAAGAGCCTGGAAGAGATCATCATGATCTCCGCTGGCGATGCTTCCAAGGCTGGCATCTTCAACAATTCCGCCCAGATCTGGAACCACACGTTCTACTGGCACTGCATGAAGCCGAATGGTGGTGGCAAGCCCACGGGCGCCATTGCCGCCAAGATTGATGCAGACCTCGGCGGCTACGACAAGTTCGTCGAGCTGTTCAAGGCTGCGGCCACCACCCAGTTCGGCTCCGGTTGGGCCTGGCTGGTACTGAACAAGGATGGCAAGCTCGAAGTCACCAAGACCCCGAATGCCGACCTGCCCATGGCCCACGGCCAGAAAGCACTGCTAACCATCGACGTATGGGAACATGCCTACTACATCGACTTCCGTAACCGCCGCCCGGACTACATCAGTACCTTCCTGGAGAAGCTGGTGAACTGGGATTTCGTGAACGCCAACCTCGGCTGATCACGTATATTGAAGGGGCGGCGGCGCGTCTGCCGCTTGACCCCTGCCATGAAAAAAGGTGTCCTATGGGCACCTTTTTTTATTCCCCCGCCAGTGGTTGCCCATGCTGTTCATTCCTCGCCGTGACGCCAGTGCGAACCAGCGCAACCTGGCGCGGCTGTCGCTGCTGCGCACCATCCTGCTGACGGGGCTGCTTGCCGCGCTCGGCATTGCCGAGTGGGTGCTTGCAGTGCCCGTGTTTGGGGATGCCCTGATCCTGCTGGCCCTGTTGTTACTGGCGGCATTCAATGCCTGGACGTTCTGGCGGCTCCGGCAACGCCACAACGTTTCCGAGGCAGGGCTTTTCGCGCAACTGGTGGTCGACGTGGTCTTGATGACGATCATTCTCTACCGCACGGGCGGCGCCACCAATCCCTTCGTATCCTGGTACCTCGTGCCTCTGACCATTGCGGCTGCAACCTTGCGCATGGGGTTCACCATGTCACTGGCAGGGCTGACGCTCCTGGCCTACAGCGTCTTGCTGTTCCATTATGTCCCTTTTGCGCCGTTTGGCGGCCCGGAAACGGCAATCCTGTCACCGGATAATCCGCATGCACACCACCAGATGATGGCGCCACCCGGGGGGGGCGTGACGGCGGCGGGTGGGTATGGATTCAATCTCCACATCTTCGGGATGTGGCTGAATTTTGTGTTGAGTGCCGGGCTGATTACCTTCTTCGTCTCGCGCATGAGTCATGCGCTGCGTGAGCAGGACAAACAGCTGGCAGACCAGCACGAGCGGTTGTTGCAGCGTGAGCAGGTTGTTTCGCTGGGCGCCTTGGCAGCGGGGGCGGCGCATGAGTTGGGAACCCCGCTGTCGACCATGTCGGTGATTGCCCGTGACCTCGAGCAGGAGTTGCCGACCGACTCGCCCTTGCGGGAAGACGTCGTCATGCTGCGTCGCCAGCTGGCGCTGTGCCGGGAGGTGTTGGGTGACCTGCGGGAGCAGGCCGCTGGCGAGGGATTGCCGGGAACGCTGCAAGGTCTTGTTGCGGCGGCAGTGGCCCGCATGGAGGTGGTGCATCCCCGTTGCCGCTTTGAGTTCAGGTGTCCCTCTGAAGATGTGGCCATAAAGCCACCGTCCACGTTGCTGCAGGTGATGGTGAACCTGCTGGATAATGCGGCCCAGGCGGCCCGCCAGAGGGTGGAGATTGTACTGATCCAGGACGAGAAGGAGTGCTGTGTGGAAATTACCGATGACGGCAGCGGTGTTGATCCTGCGGTGGCAGCTCGTCTCGGCCAGCCGTTTGTCACCAGCAAGGAGGACGGCATGGGGATCGGCTACTTTCTGAGTCATGCCAGCATCAATGCCTTGGGAGGGCGTATCGAGATTTCGTCTTGTGCGGAGGGTGGTGCGCGAACCTGTCTGTGGCTGCCGTGGCCTGCCCTCGGCGTGGAGAGGGCAGGCACATGACGCCGTACCAGCGCATCCTTGTCGTGGATGATGACGAGGCGTTCCGCTACACGCTGGCAAGATCCCTGCGCCGCCGCGGCCTGGAGGCTTTTGAGGCGGCCACGGGTGATGAGGCGCGCGCCATGTTGATGACTGAGCGACCTGACGCCTGCGTTCTCGACCTGAAACTGGACGGAGAGTCGGGTTTGCACCTGTTGCCCGAGTTGCTGGCGCTCGCCCCTGGTTTGTCGGTCGTGGTGTTGACCGGCTACGCCAGCATCGCCACCGCGGTGGAGGCGGTAAAGCAGGGGGCCATCAATTACCTGAGCAAGCCGGCCGATACGGACGAGATCCTCGCCGCCCTGCAGGGGCAGGCCCGTTTGGGTGAGGAGGTCGTGCTGGAGGCTCAGCCCATGTCAGTGGACCGGCTGGAGTGGGAGCACATCCAGCGCGTGCTGGGCGAGAACGAGGGCAATATTTCGGAAACGGCCCGGGCGCTCGGCATGCATCGTCGAACATTGCAGCGCAAGCTGCAGAAGCGTCCCGTCAAGCGCTAGGGTAGCTCATGTCCCGTTATCGTCCGCCCTCCGGGGCACCCCCCCGTACGCCGCTGATCACACCGGAAGGCCACAAGGCCATGTCCGATGAGCTTGACTGGCTCTGGCGCGTGCGCCGGCCCGAAGTGACGCGCGCCGTGTCGGAGGCTGCCGCGATGGGGGATCGCTCTGAAAATGCGGAGTACATCTACGGCAAAAAACTGCTGCGCGAGATAGACCGACGGGTCCGTTTCCTGAGCAAGCGTCTGGAGGTGCTCAAGGTGGTTGACCAGAAGCCTGCCGACCCCAGCCGCATTTTCTTTGGCGCCTGGGTGGAGGCAGAGGATGCCGATACTGGGGAGATGCTGTCCTTTCGCATCGTCGGCCCTGACGAGATCGACACGGCGAGGCACTGGATCAGCATTGATGCCCCGATGGCGAGGGCGATGCTGAAAAAGACGGTTGATGACGAGGTTGTCGTGGAGCGTCCCGCCGGCCGGGGCGTGTTTTACGTCGTATCGGTGTCTTACGAGCCGCCGCCGGCGGGCCAGTGACAGGACAGGCTTAACCGGCCCTCTGTTTGCGTTCGTCCAGTTTGTGGCGGACCCAGGCGATGACGCCGGGCATCACGCTGATGATGATGATCGCGAAGATGACCAGGGTGAAGTTCTCCTTTACCACGGGCAGGTTACCAAAGTAGTAGCCGAGCATCACGAAGGATACGACCCAGACGCCTGCGCCGATGACATTGAAGGCAAGGAAGCGCCGGTAGTGCATGGCACCGACGCCGGCCACGAAGGGGGCAAAGGTGCGGATGATGGGCATGAAGCGGGCGATGATGATGGTTTTGCCGCCATGGCGCTCGAAGAAGTCGCGGGTCTGCAGCAGGTACTGGCGTTTGATGAAGCGGTTTTCCCGCTCGAATACCTTGGGGCCGATATAGTGGCCGATGTGATAGTTCACGGTATCGCCCAGTACGGCGGCCACGAACAGCAGCAGGCAGAGCAGGGCGGGGTCCATGCTGCCGGTGGCGGCAATCGCGCCCGCTGCAAACAGCAGGCTGTCGCCCGGCAACAGCGGCATGACGACAAAACCGGTTTCCACGAAGATGATCAGGAACAGGAGAGCGTAGATCCAGGGACCGTTGGCTGCAACAAACTCGGTCAGGTGACGGTCAACATGCAGGATGAAATCAATAAGTTCCATGAGGGTACACACCATGATGAGGCGTGCATCTTACCAGAGTGGCCAGTGAATGCATGTCTGCGGCAACTGCCGGAGCAGTGCCGCGTCAGATGAAGTTCCTCAGCATCAGTTCGGGCGGGTGCGGTTCCATGTAGACCTGCTTGTCCAGATAGGCATTGGGATGGCGCTTCAGGTGGTGCTTGAGCAGGGTGAGCGGCGCAATCAGGGGTACCCGGCCCTGGCGGTACTGGTCGATCAGGTGCAGCAATTCCTCCTTGCTGTGCGTGTCCAGTTCGTGTTTCACGTACCCCATCAGGTGATGCATGACGTTGGCATGGTTGCGGTTGGTCGCCACCCGCTTTAGCGTTTCCATGAAAACACGGCCGTACTCCTCGGCGACATCCGCCAGGTCGCGCTGATGCGCGTGGGCCACGACCCTGCCCAGGTAGCGATAAGCGGGCTGGTGGTGGGAGAGCAACAAGTATTTGTGCCGGGCATGGA
>JBKHWB010000062.1:0-12668 GCA_046566745.1 Gammaproteobacteria bacterium | reverse complement strand
ATTTTCCATCAGGCGCTGCCCCTTCTTGCGCTTGGCATCCGCTGCCTGCCACCTCTTCGCAATGGCGTCGGTCGCGGCACTTTTCTGAGCGAGCTGCTCACCAAAGGATGGCGGCGCCTTGGCACTGCAACCGGCCAGAACGGCCATCGCAAGCATAGCGGTCAGTATCTTGGTCTGCATGACGGGTTCCTCGTTGAAAATATCGGCTTCCACGCTAGCACGCTGCTTTTTAGCTGTGCAATAACGCAACGTTCAGATCGCGTAATCCAGGATCAGCGGTGCGTGGTCGGAAAACTTCTCGTCCTTGTAAATACGGGTTCCGACGATCTTGTCTTTCAGGTCCGGCGACACGATGTGGTAGTCGATACGCCACCCGACGTTCCTGGCATACGCCTGGCCGCGATTGGACCACCAGGTGTACTGCCCGGCCTCCTGGTTCACCACACGGAACGCATCCACGTAGCCCACTTCATCAAACAGCGTGGAGAGCCAGGCGCGTTCATGCGGCAGACAGCCGGAATTTTTCTGGTTGCTTTTCCAGTTCTTGATGTCGATTTCCTTGTGCACGATATTGAAATCGCCACAGACAATCATCGAGCGCCCCTCTTCACGCCAGCGTTTCATGCGCGGCATCAGCTCGCCCAGAAACACATCCTTGCGCGCCTGCGCCGCCTCATCGGCCGAGCCGGAAGGCAAGTACAACGAGACAATGGTCAGGGCGCCGAAATCCGCCTCGATCCAGCGTCCCTGCGTGTCGCAGATATCAAAACCCAGGCCGGTCCTGACCGCATCAGGCGGCCGGCGACTGAAAATGGCGGTGCCGCTGTACCCCGGCTTCAGGGCGTCAAAGAAGAAGGTATGCCAACCCACGGGACGATGCAGCAGGTCAAGCTGGTGCTCCTGGGCCTTGGTTTCCTGGATGCAGACCACATCGGCACCGCTGGTCTCCAGCCACTCGAAAAAACCCTTGCTGGCCGCCGAGCGGATACCGTTGAGATTGGCAGAAACGACACGCATCAGGACGACCCCGGGACTATTCATGGCAGGCGAAAAAGCTAACGGCTATCATACCGGGCAACGTCCCCTGCAACCACACGGCCTTTTCCCATGCGTGACTACCAGCGCGAATTCATCGGCTTTGCCCTTCGCCACGGCGTTCTGCGCTTTGGCAACTTCACCCTGAAGTCCGGCCGCCAGAGCCCTTACTTCTTCAATGCCGGCCTGTTCAACACCGGCAAGATGCTCTCCGAGCTGGGCCGCTTCTATGCCGAGGCCATACGCGCGTCGGGTGTGGAGTTCGACGTCCTGTTCGGCCCGGCCTACAAGGGCATTCCCCTGGCAGCCGCTACCGCTGTCCAGCTCGCCAACGATTTCGAGGTGGACACGCCCTGGTGCTTCAACCGCAAGGAAGCCAAGGACCATGGTGAAGGCGGCTCGCTGGTAGGCAGCCCGCTTACCGGGCGCATCCTCATCATTGATGACGTCATCACCGCCGGTACCGCCATTCGCGAGGTCATGACGATCATCGAACAGGCCCGGGCCAAGGCTGCCGGTGTCATTGTGGCGCTCGACCGTCAGGAAAAAGGCAAGGGCGAGCTGTCCGCCATCCAGGAAGTGGAGCGCGATTTCGGCATTCCGGTCATCTCCATCGTGAAGCTTGAGCAGATCATTGCCTATCTGGAAGAGACCGGCAGCGAACATCTCGACACCATCCGCGCCTACCGTGCGCAGTACGGCATCAGCTGACCCTCCCCATTTACCGGAAGACCGCCATGCCCCTGAACATCGCCGTGGTGATGGACCCCATCGAGCACATCAAGATCCGCAAGGATTCCACCATCGCGATGCTGTGGGCGGCGGCCGCCCGCGGGCACACGCTCTGGTACCTTGAACAGCACGACCTGTTCGTACGGGATGGCGAAGCCTTCGGCGACATGGCGCCGCTGCAGGTCATCAAGGACAGCGACAACTGGTTCGAGCGCGGTGATCGGGTCACGCGCCGGCTGGCGGACATGGACGTGATCCTGATGCGCAAGGACCCGCCCTTCGACATGAACTTCATTTACACGACGTACATGCTGGAAATGGCAGAGGCGGACGGTGTGCTGGTGGTGAACCGACCGCAGTCGCTACGCGACTGCAACGAGAAGTTCTTTGCCACCCATTTTCCGCACTGTATGGTGCCCACGCTGATCTCCGCGAACATGGCAAAATTGCGGGCGTTCGTCCATGAGCAACAGGATGCCATCGTCAAACCGCTGGACGGCATGGGCGGCAGCGGCATCTTCCGGCTGACAGCAGGCGGCCCCAATATCGGCGCCGTACTGGAAACGCTGACCAGCCAGGGCCTGCACCCGGTCATGGCCCAGCGCTTCATTCCAGCCATCCGCGACGGCGACAAGCGCATCCTGATGATTGATGGCGAGCCGATTCCGTACGCCCTCGCGCGCATCCCGCAGGGCGACGAAGTGCGTGGCAACCTGGCCGCTGGTGGTATTGGCGAGCCCCGACTGCTCACCCCGACGGACCGCTGGCTGGCTGAACAGGTCGGGCCGGAGCTGAGGAAACGCGGACTGCTGTTTGTCGGACTGGACGTCATCGGCGACTGCATCACAGAGATCAATGTCACGAGCCCGACCTGCATCCGCGAGATCGATGCCCGGTATGGCTACGGTATTGCCGAGCGCCTCATCGAAACCATTGAGCGCAAGGTGGCTGCATCGCCGCGATGACCGAGACGGACAACGCTGCCAGCGGCAGCCTCTCGTCCCGGCAGCAGTGGAAAATGCGGGGATTACCCCACTTGTCGGAGCCGGGGACAGTCCCGCATAAAAAAGCCCGCTGGCGCGGGCTTTTTTATGCGGGACTAGTCACTTTCGCTTCATCATCTCGAAGAACTCGTCGTTGGTCTTGGAGTCCTTCATCTTGTCGAGCAGGAACTCGATGGCGGAAATTTCATCCATCGGGTGCAGCAGCTTGCGCAGGATCCAGACCTTCTTGAGCTCGTCCTCACCCATCAGGCGCTCTTCGCGGCGGGTGCCGGACTTCTTGATGTTGAACGCCGGGAACACGCGCTTTTCCGCAATCTTGCGATCCAGGTTGATTTCCTGGTTACCCGTGCCCTTGAACTCTTCGAAAATCACCTCGTCCATCTTGGAACCGGTTTCGATCAGCGCCGTAGCGATGATGGTCAGCGAACCGCCTTCCTCGATGTTACGGGCCGCACCGAAGAAGCGCTTCGGGCGCTCCAGCGCGTGGGCGTCGACACCCCCGGTCAGCACCTTGCCGGAGCTTGGGATCACGGTGTTGTAGGCACGCGCCAGGCGGGTGATGGAGTCGAGCAGGATGACGACATCCTTCTTGTGCTCAACCAGGCGCTTGGCCTTTTCGATAACCATTTCCGCCACCTGCACGTGCCGGGCCGGCGGCTCGTCGAAGGTGGATGCCACGACTTCGCCGCGCACGGTGCGCTGCATTTCGGTGACTTCTTCGGGGCGTTCGTCGATCAGCAGCACGATCAGGAAGGCTTCAGGATTGTTGCGCGTGATCGAGTGCGCAATATTCTGCAGCAGCATGGTCTTGCCAGCCTTCGGCGGCGCCACGATGAGCGAGCGCTGGCCAAACCCGATCGGAGAGATCAGGTCGATGACACGGGCGGTCAGGTCTTCGGTGGAGCCGTTGCCCAGTTCCATCACCAGACGACGCGTGGGAAACAGCGGCGTCAGGTTTTCGAACAAGATCTTGTTCTTGGCGTTTTCGGGCGCATCAAAATTGATGTGGTTGACCTTGAGCAAAGCGAAATAACGCTCGCCTTCCTTGGGCGGCCGGATGGTGCCGGCAATGGTGTCGCCGGTACGCAGGTTGAAGCGGCGAATCTGCGAGGGACTGACGTAGATGTCATCCGGTCCGGCGAGGAAAGAGCCCTCGGAGGAGCGCAGGAAGCCGAAACCGTCGGAAAGAATTTCGAGGACACCATCACCAAAGATGTCTTCACCGCTGCGGGCATGGCTTTTCAGAATGGCGAAAATAACATCCTGCTTGCGATTGCGGGCCATGTTTTCCAGGCCCATTTCCTCGGCAATCTTGACGAGTTCGGCAATCGGCTTTTTCTTGAGTTCAGTCAGATTCATAGAAAATCGGAGAATCGGGATGAGAAGAGAGGGGCAACGCAACGGCGCCAGCGACCAGAAGGGTCTTCGTTCTTGAATCAGTATTCTTGAATCAGCGCGTGGAGAACAGAAACAGTCATGAGATCGCAACCTGGCACTGCTGAAGGGCGGATCGGGCTGTTTTCCGGAATGGAACCGGACGGCGTGCGTTGAACGCGCGGGCCGTCATCCGGCCCGCGTAGGACTGATTATATATTGGAATCCAGAAACGCCGTCAACTGTGACTTGGACAGGGCGCCCACCTTGGTCGCTTCGACGGCACCATCCTTGAACAGGGTCAGGGTGGGAATGCCGCGCACGCCGTACTTCTGGGCCGTACCGGGGTTGTCGTCGACGTTCACCTTGACGATGGTCAGGCGGCCCTGGTACTCGGACGCCAGTTCGTCGAGGATGGGGGCGATCATCTTGCAGGGGCCGCACCACGGTGCCCAGTAGTCCACCAGCACGGCACCGCCGGCCTTCAACACATCCGATTCGAAGCTGGCATCAGTGGCGTTCACGATCAGTTCGTTGGCCATTCGTTGTCTCCGCAGGACTTCCAGAAAACACTGATAATACCAGAGCCAGGCGTCGTTGACTGCCCGCCCGGCGATCATCTGCCGGCAAATGATCGGGCCGCCCCGCTGCCGTGGCGGATCCGCTGCGCTACCATTAGCCCCCAGATCTTCACCGAGACATGGACATGCCGCGAATGCCCCGCCTGCGCGAGGACGGCCTGATTGCCGCCGTCGACCTGGGCTCCAACAGCTTCCACCTCGCCGTCGCCCGGCTGGACCATGGCGAACTCAAGCTCATCGAGGGCCTGTCGGAAAAGGTGCGCCTGGGCGGTGGACTGGACGAAAAGGACCGGCTCACCGAGGAAGTGCAGGCTCGTGCGCTGGCCTGCCTGTCCCGCTTTGCCCAGCATCTGGCCGGCATTGCCCCAGACCGGCTGCGCGTGGTCGGCACCAATGCACTGCGGGTCGCCAGCAACGCCGCAGCCTTCCTGAAAAAGGCCGAAAAGGTACTCAACCACCCCATCGAAGTCATCGCCGGGCGAGAAGAAGCGCGCCTGATCTACATGGGCGTCGCCCACACGCTGGCCAGCCAGGATCGTCGTCTGGTCATCGACATCGGCGGCGGCTCCACCGAACTCATCATCGGGGAGCGCTTCGAGCCCATCCTGCTCGAATCCACCTACATGGGCTGCGTCAGCTACACGGCCCGGTTCTTTGCCGACGGCAACATCACGCCCAAAGCAATGGATCGCGCCATCACGGCCGCGCGCCAGGAACTCGCCCCCTTGCTCGCCAACTACCACGAGACGGGCTGGGACAGCGTGGTGGGGTCGTCCGGCACCTTCAAGGCCATGCGCCAGGTGGCGATGGCACTGGGCCTGGACAATGGCAGCGGCCAGATCACGGCCGAGGCGGTCGCGACCCTGCAACGCCTGGTGACGAAGCTCGACCACGTCAACGACATCGTGTTGCCCGGTATCAAGGACGATCGCAAGGCGGTGCTGCCGGCCGGCCTGGCCATCGTCGTGGCACTGTTCGATGCGCTGGGCATAACAGCCATGGACTACTCGGACGGGGCGCTGCGCGAAGGCGTGTTGCACGACATGGTCGGCCGCCATGGCGATGAAGATGTGCGGGACCGGACAGTACAGGCCATGAAGGCACGCTACCACGTGGACCTGGCGCAGGCCGATCGCGTCGCGACCACTGCCGGCAACCTGTTTGAACAGACGGCCCGACTGCTGGCACTGGACGACGAAGACGGGGAACTGCTGCTGCGGGCCGCCCACCTGCACGAAGTCGGCATGGCCGTATCGCACACCGGATTCCACCGGCACGGCGACTACCTGTTGCGCTATTCCGACATGGCGGGCTTTTCGCAACCCGTTCAGGAAAAGCTGGCCCTGCTGGTCGGCAGCCACCGCCGCAAGATCAAGCCGGAGCACTACAACGCCATTGTCGAGGCAGGCGGCCTGACCCTGCTGCGCTTGTGCCTTCTGCTGCGCCTGTCGGTGCTGCTGCACCACAGCCGTCAACGCGATCCCTTGCCGGATATCCGCCTGAAAACGGACGGACTGCGCTTCACACTGGCCTTTCCGCGTGGCTGGCTCGCATCCCACCCGTTGCTGGCACAGGACCTGGAAGAAGAAACCGAGGCATTTGCCAGCGCAGGCACGACCCTCGTCGTGGCCTGACGCCGGCAGGCCGCGATGGCATCAGAAGCCGATCACGCCCTCCTGCACGCGGACCCTGAAGCCCTTGAACTCGGCCGGGATATCCTTGGTGAGGGCAGGGTCCATCTCTTCGACAAACACATTGATGCAGGGCGTACCGTCACAGTCCGCCGCCCCCACCGAAATAACGCCCGTCGTGTTGGCGAGCTGGCTGTCCAGCTCCGCGCGCGCCTCGTCCAGCGCCTCTTCGGGACCGGCCGATACCGACGCGGCCACCGCCAGCAACAGGCTGCCCAACACCATTCGCATACGCATCACTCACTCTCCCGAACCAGTGGATGCGGCTATGAAACCGCAAGTCGTCGCCTGACTGGAGCGCCAGGCGACGACCTGCAGGTCCGCAATGGCCGACTGCCGAGTCAGCAGGACCGGCCACGCTCACCCCCACTCACTTCCCGGCAGGCCGGTCCGCGCGCTCCCAACGCTTGTCATCCGGGTCGTACTGGATGACGACTTCTTCCTGCCCCTCAACGTCGATAACCACGCGACGATCCGGCTGCAGGCACTCAATGAGGGCCTTCGACGCGGTCTCGCCCACGCACGTGGAGCCAGTGACCGGGTCAGCCTCACCATGACCCTGTGCCGTGACCTGGTCGAAGGGCAAGCCCTTGCCGACCAGGTAATCACGCACGGTCTGGGCGCGCCGCTCCGACAGGCGCTGGTTGTAGCTGTCCGATCCCAGGCGGTCGGTGTAGCCGTGCACGTTGATGGTGCGATCCTTGTGAGCCGCATGGGCCATGAGTCCGTCGACCAGCCCGTCCAGCGACTCCTTGCCCCGGACGGACAAGTCCGCCTTGTCGAACGCAAACAGCGTGTCGGCCTTCAGCGTGAAGCTTTCCAGCCGACGCCGCTTGGGCAACGGTGTAACCGGCCTGTCAGCCGGCTTGGCGACTTTCTGAGGCACCTCCATCTTGCAGTACACGCGATCATCATCGCCGAGGCCGTCATCGTCACCACCCAGCGCGTCGCTGCCGAGGGACTTGAGGTTGAGCGCCGCCAACAGGTGGCCCGTCGGAGCAAGCACGCGGGCGTGTGCAATTTCCAGGTCCGCCTCGGACATCAGGTAGGTTCGCCTGGCGTCGTACAGTTCGTTTTCACTGTCGAGCAGATCCAGCAAGGTGCGCTGGCCAATGTCGAACTGCTTGCGGTAGGCATCACGTGCCTTGGCGGTGGCCAGCTGGTGCTGGTCCTGGAACTGCAGTTGGTCCTGCAGCTTCTGCGTGTCGTTCCAGGCAATGCGGGTGGTCTGACGCAGGTCCCGGCACACCTTGTCGCGCACATCGTAGGACTCATACAGCTTTTCGTTGTACTGCCGCACCCGGGCCCGGTCCGATCCGCCATTGAAAAGGTTGTAGTTCAGCAGCAATTCCAGTCGGCCGCGCGTTTCGCGATCCGTAAAGGCCAGGTTGTCGCTGTTGCGGTCATGCGCCACGCTGGCCTGCAGGGCCAGGGTCGGCCAGTAGCTGCCCTTCATGGATTTCAGTTCGGCGCGTGCGGCGCGGATGTTTTCCAGCGCCGCGTTCATGTGCGGCGCCTGACGGAAGGCTCCTTCCGTCAACTCGTCTGCGGTTGGCAGCTTGCCGGCAAATGAGCCAGGATCCTGCAAGGGATCAGGCGGCTGCTGCCCCACGATACGCTCAAAGCGCGCACTCACGTCATGCAGGTTGGCAGCTTCGGTGACGAGGTTGGACTCTGCCAGTGCCAGACGCCCGCCCGCCTGCTCAAGATCGACGCCACGTCCGATGCCGGCCTCGACCCGCTGCCGCACATGCTCGTGCACTTCCTTGTGCGTGGCATAGTTGTCACGGGCCAGCTCCAGCAGCTTGCGGTACTTCACCACGTCGAGATAGGCACGGGTGGCCTCCAGCGCGGACTCTTCCGCCGTGGCCAGCAGTTCCTGGTAGCGGACGCGCTTGGCGTACTTGAGCCGTTTCACTTCCTTGCTGGTCGCGAAGCCGTCGAACAGCAATTGCCGTAACGTCAATGCGCCACCATCCACGTTGTAGGTATCCCATCGGTCGGGCCCGGCACCGGGACTCATGTCACGCTGCTCCAGGGTTTCCGACCCGATGTAGCCGCGCAGGTCGAGACGGGGATAAAGACCGCCTCGCGCCACCTTCACTTCTTCGCTGGCCGCCGTCATCACATGGTAGCGCGCCACCACCTCCGGGTTGCGCATGACCGCTTCCTCGACCGCCCCGGACAGCGTCGAGACGTCGGCAGCGAGGGTACTCCCCGTCACCAGCAGGGTGGCAGCGGTCGCCACCCAACGCAGCACTGTGTTCATGATGCTCTCCTTATGAGCAACCGGGCTTAAAACGCCCCGGCATATCCCTGAAAAAAACACGTTCCCCTGCAAGACAACCAAGAACAACAAACAAAGCCGGTGTGCAGCAGAAGTAATAGACCAGCGCGAAAACACTGCAAGGCGATAAAGTCGGCCTACACTGAAAAAACCTGATTTTCATGCCGTTTTTTCCGGAATCGGACAAACGGGAAACCCGAGGCTTCGCATGACCAGGAAGCACGCTACTGTTGCGGGTGTTGCACAGACCACGCACCAGTGGTGGCGGATGCTTTTGCTGCCCGCAGCAGTGCTGGGCATGACGTGGTTGCCGGTCACCGGCATGGATCTGGTGCGCTTGCAGCAGGCCGTCAACACGCGTTATGGCCAGGAAGGTGCGGATCGCGTGCAACAACTGCAGCAGCAGATGGCACGCTGGGCCCTGCTGGCGGAACGCGACAAGCTGGTGCAGGTCAACGATTTCTTCAACAAACTGTTGCACTTCGGCACGGACACTGTGCTGTGGAGACAGGCCGACTACTGGGCGACGCCGGGCGACACCCTCGGACTGGGGGCCGGCGACTGCGAAGACTTCACCATCATCAAGTATTTCACGCTGAAACAACTGGGCGTTCCGGTGCAGCGTCTGCGCCTCACCTATGTGCGTGCACGCATCGGCGGCCCCGCCAGCAACATCACGCAGGCGCACATGGTGCTCACCTATTACGCCACACCGGAGGCCCCGCCGCTGGTGCTCGACAACCTGCTCAACGAGATCCGCCCGGCGGCACGCCGCCCCGACCTTGAGCCCGTCTTCAGCTTCAACAGTGACGGAGTCTGGGCTGGCGGCGGGGCCACGCCTGCCACACCGGTCGAGCGCCTGTCGCGCTGGACCAACCTGATGGATCGCATGCAAAAGGAAGGTTCGCTATGAACGTGCACTTGGCAAAAGGAATGACGCTGTTCCGGCGACTGTGGCTGACCGTGATCTTCACCACCATTGTCGCCTTCATCGGCAGCTTCGTCGTGAGCCTGCTGACGGCCCGCGACTACCTGGAGCAGCAGCTGTACACCCAGAGCATGGACAATGCGGCTGCGCTGGCACTGTCGATGTCGCAACAAGGCGGTGATCCCGCCATGCAGGAACTGCTGGTGACCGCCCTGTTCGACAGCGGGCATTTTCGCGAGGTCGTGTTCCGGGACGTGCGGGGCAGGATCGTGGTGGAGCGCCGCAACACCCTGCGCGCTGATTCGACGCCGGCGTGGTTCACCCGCTTGTTCACCCTGCAGGCCCGACCCGGCGAGGCGCTGGTTTCCGACGGCTGGCAACAGGCCGGCAAGGTCATGCTGGTCGCCGACACGCGCTTTGCATATGCCGCCCTTTGGGAGGGTGCGCTGCAGTTGCTGGCGTGGATGTGTCTGGCCGGCCTGCTCACCGGCTTGCTGGGGTCGTTGCTGCTGCGCGCCATCCGCCGGCCGCTGGACCGCGTGGTGGAACAGGCGGATGCGATCAGCGAGCGGCGCTTCATCACGCTGGACGTGCCGCGCATTCCGGAACTGAAAGCCATGGTGCAGGCCCTGAACTCCATGGTGATCCGCCTGAAACACATGTTTGCGGAGGAGGCGGCACGCATCCAGGCGCTACAGCAACAGGCCAACGGCGATCCGCTGACGGGATTGGCCAACCGTGCCTGGCTGGACTCGCGGCTGGAGGCCGCCCTGAGCGAGGAGGATGCTGCCAGCCACGGTGCCCTGCTGTGGCTGCACCTGCACGAACTGCAGGCAATCAACAACGCGCTGGGCCATGAACGCTGCGACGCCCTGCTGCGCGACATGGCAGATGGCTGGCGCACCGCCCTCGCGGATCATCACGAACGCGTTGCCGCACGGCCGGCAGGCGGCGAGTTCCTGCTGCTGGCCCCCGGTCTGGATGCTGCCGGCGCCCGCGCGCTGGGCGAGGCCCTGATGACCAGGCTGGCGACCCTGCTCGACAGCCAGTACGGTTTGCGCGGCAACTACCTGCACCTCGGCATCGCCCTGTACCATCACAGCCAGACCGCCACCGAAGTCCGCGAGCAGTGCGAACAGGCACTGCTGGCGGCCGTCGCCTCGGCCGACAATGCCGTGGTGGTCCAGGACGTCCCGGCAGGGCGCAGCGAGGTCCTGCCCTGGCAATCCCTGCTGGAACAAGGCTTGAGCACCCACGGCTTCTTCCTGCAGGCCTTTCCGGTGGTGCATGCCGACGACGCCCCGCTGCATGACGAAATGACGCTGCGCCTGCGCCACCCGGATACCGGTGCGGCGTTGCCGGCCGGCCACTTCATGCCGTTCGCCACCCGCCACGGCCTGACCCCTGCCCTGGACCTGGAAACCTGCCGGCTGGCGCTGGCGCTGCTGCGCGAGGCGCCGCGCGCCCTCGCCCTCAACCTCTCCATCGAGTCGGTACAGTCGGGTGATTTCCTGGATCGGTTGGTGGCCCTGCTGTCCGCCGAGCCGGATCTGGCCCGGCACCTGTGGTTCGAGATCAGCGAGCACGGCCTGGGCGGCGAACTGCAGTTGCTGCGGCAGCTGACGCAACGGCTGCGGCCACTGTCCTGCCGGGTCGGCATCGATCATTTCGGGCGCCACTTCAGCAGCCTGCCCCACCTGCATGACCTGGGCCTGGACTACCTGAAGATCGACAGCAGCCTGATCGCGGGCATCGACGACAATCCGGGCAACCGGGCAGTGGTGAAGGCGATTGCGAGCATCGCCGGCAGCCTGGACCTGCTCAGCATCGCCGAGCGCGTGCAGACCCCCGCCGAACGGGTGGTACTCGCCGAACTGGGCGTGTCCGGCCTGACCGGGCCGGTATTGGCAGGCTAGCGCAGAGACAGCACTGGCCAGGCATTGGCGGCGGCGTGGGCGCGCAGGGCCTCGTCGGGATCGACCGCCACCGGATGGGTCGCGAATTCCAGCAGCGGAATGTCGTTGCGGGAATCGGAGTAGAACCAGCAACCCTCCGCCGATTCGTTGTGGGCATCCAGCCACTGCTGCAGGCGCTCGATCTTGCCGTGCTGGTAGCAGGGTGTGCCGGCCACCTTGCCGGTATAGCGCCCGTTCTTCACCTCCGGCTCAGTGGCGATCAGTTCGTCCACGCCCAGCGCCCTGGCGATGGGTCCGGTGATGAAACGGTTGGTGGCGGTGATGATGAGCAGGCGGTGGCCCGCCTCGCGATGCTTCGCCAGCAGTTCGCGGCCCTTGGGCAGGATCATGCGGCTCACCTTCTGCGCCATGAAGCCGGCGTGCCAGGCCGCCAGTGTCGCCGGCTCTTCGCGGGCCAGCACGGAGAACACGAACTCGCTGTAGGCAATGATGTCGAGTTCGCCGCGGCAATAGTCACTGTAAAAACGGTCGTTCTCGGCCTTGTACCAGACACCGTCGACATGGCCCTGCTCGACGAGGTACTCACCCCAGGCGTGATCGGAATCGCCAGCCAGCAGGGTGTTGTCGAGATCAAAGATGGCAAGGGTCATGGCAGTCTCCGTCAGCAGGGGGCGCATGATAGCGCAGCCGGCCGCCCGGCCCCATCTCTGCGGCCCTGCCAGCGGCCACTGTCATCCACAAAAATAAACCGCCGCCCGCTTGCCCCGGTGGCGCAGAGTATTTATAAAACAAGTACTTGAACGCTTTTCTTGAGACACCGCCATGATCGATGCCGATGGCTTCCGGCCCAATGTGGGCATCATTGTCGCCAATCCCCAGGGCCAGGTGCTGTGGGCGCGACGCAGCGGCCACGATGCCTGGCAGTTCCCGCAGGGCGGCATCATCGAACAGGAGTCGCCGGAACAGGCCATGTACCGCGAACTGTGGGAAGAAGTCGGCCTGGAGCAACCCGACGTGCGCATCATCTCCAGTACCCGGGGCTGGCTGCGCTACCGCCTGCCGCGACGCTTCGTGCGCAACGACAACCGCGGCGGACCGGTGTGCATCGGCCAGAAACAGA
>JBKHWB010000061.1:0-12689 GCA_046566745.1 Gammaproteobacteria bacterium | reverse complement strand
AGCACGCTCTTTTTGCCGGGATAGGCAAAGAACGATATCGGCGGCTTGCTGTCCACCACGATCAGGTGCTTGATGTCGGCCAGCTGCACGACGGCCAGTTCGGCCAGATAGGCGATGCGTTCCACGGGCGGCAGTCCGGCGCCGCGTTCGAGACGAGTGGGGAAGGTTTCGGCCAGTAGTTGCACGCCGCTATGCGCGGCAATGCGGGCCGCTGCCAGTAGGCTGGGCTCCCGCAGGGCGCGCCCGCCCAGCAGCAGGGCGGTTTTCTTGCCGGACTGGATCGCGGCAGCAATGGCCGCCACTGTAGCGTCATCGGCGACTGCTGGTGTGGAGGGCGCTGGCATGGCGCAGGGCACGCCGCCTTCACCCCATGATACGTCGGCTGGCAGGATCAGCGTGGCGACCTGTCCCGGCAGTCCGCGCGCAGCAACGACGGCATCGACGGCGTCCTTGCACAGTTCGGCCGTGCTTTGCGAGGTGCGCACAAAGCCCGGTGACACGTTGCGCGCCACGGTTTCGATATCCGATTGCAGCTGCGCGTCATATTTCACGTGATAGGTGGCGTGATCGCCCACGATGTTGATGACCGGTACCTTGCCCTTTCGTGCGTTGTGCAGGTTGGCGAGGCCGTTGCCCAGTCCGCAGCCCAGGTGCAGCAACGTGGCGGCCGGCTTGTCGGCCATGCGCGCATAACCGTCGGCAGCGCCGGTGGCCACGCCTTCAAACAGCGCCAACACGGCCCGCATCTTCGGTTCGTCATCCAGAGCGGCCACGAAATGCATTTCGCTGGTGCCCGGGTTGGTGAAGCAGACTTCAACGCCGGCATCGACCAGTGTTTTCATCAAAGCTTGTGCGCCGTTCATGGGTGCTCCTGTGGAGTGTCGGGATGGCCGGCTTTTATGCCGGCAATTTGCGTGAGGTTAAAGCGCAGCAAGTGGCGTTGTGCCAAGGTGCGCCAGTCTGCAACGTTGGAAAAATACATGAGTGGCCCCTCAGCGGTTTCGCCACAGCATGATGTCCAGCATCTTGCTTGGCAGGCCTGAGTAAGGGGGCTGCAGAAAACTTACCGTGCGCAGCGGGCCTTGCTGGAATACCGGGCGCAGCTTGGAGAACGTCAGAAAACCTTCCAGTCCGTGGTAGTGGCCCATGCCGCTGGCGCCTACGCCGCCAAAGGGCAGGTGATGCTGGCCGGCATGCAGAAGGGTGTCATTCAGCGTGACGCCACCGGAAAGTGTCTGGCTCAGGACATGCTCCTGCAACGAGCGGTTGTTGCTGAACAGGTATAGCGCCAGAGGGTTGGGGCGGTCGTTGATGTACTGCAGTACGTCGTCGATGTGGTGGTAGCTGCGAATGGGCAGCAGCGGGCCAAAAATTTCACGCTGCATGACCTGCATGCCGTCGTGCACATTGAGCAGGGCCATCGGCGGCATGATGCGTCGTCCTGCGTCACCACTTTGTCCCGGCGCCAGTGGCACTGCCTGCGCACCATGGGCAATTGCGTCTTGCAGCATGGCCTGCAGGCGATCGTATTGGCGCTGGTCGATGACGGCCGTGTAGTCGCCGTTCAACAGGTCGGGGTAGCGCTGCGCGACAATGCGTTGTGCGTGGGTGATGAAGGCCTGTTCCTGCCCTTCGGGCAGGAACAGGTAATCCACGTTGGTGCAGATCTGTCCGGCGTTGAGCATCTTCACCCACAGAATGCGTTCGGCCGCTTTCTGCAAGGGATAGTCAGCGGCGACGATCGCGGGAGACTTGCCGCCCAGCTCAAGCGTGACCGGAGTGAGGTTGGCAGCGCAGTTGGTCATGACGGCCTTGCCCGTTTGAGGCGAGCCGGTGAAGAACAGGTGGTTGAACGGCAGTTGCGTGAACAGCGGTCCCCAGCCGCCCTCGTCAGCAAAAATGCTGATCTTGTCGGCGGCAAAGTAACGCGGTACCAGTGTTTGCAACAGGCGCGCCAGATGCCCGGAGTTTTCCGACATCTTCACCATCACCCGGTTGCCTGCAGCCAGTGCGCCGATCATGGGTTGCACGGCCATGCCAATCGGAAAGTTCCACGGCACAACAATGCCGACCACGCCGAGAGGCTGCGGAACGACGTAGGCACGCGCCAGCGGGTATTGGCTGATGTCGAGGGAGCGCTTCTGCTTTTTCATCCAGCGCGGTAACTGTTTGACGGCATCAAGCGCGGCCTCCTGCCCCTGCAGCAATTCGGTCATCAGGGTTTCGAAGCGGCTCCTGCAGCCGAAATCCTGGTTCACGGCAGCCACCAGTTCTTCGCGGTTTTCCACCAACAGGCGGTGCAGGGCACGCAAATCATCGCGGCGCTCCTGCAAACTCGGATTGCGTTGCTGGGCAAATGCATCGCACTGGGCGGCAAAGCAGGTACGCAAGGCGGCCGGGATGTGATCAGGAAGATGCTCGGTGCGGATGTGCATGAAGGAGTCCTTGAGCGTGGATCAGGCAGCAGGCGTATCGGCAGGCTGCAAGTGGCGCATCGTCAGTGCAAACAACAGGCCCCCGACATACATGATGACGCCATAGAGAGCGCCAGGAATGGCCATGGCATCGTCCTGGAGTACGGTAGCGCCAATGACCAGCGCCAGTGCCGCGTTCTGTACGGCGGTTTCAATTCCCAGCGTGATCGACTGGCGACGTGACAGGCGTACGGCCCACGCTGCCGTAAAGCCCACGGCCAGCATGCTGAGGTTGAGCAGCAGGGCAAAGGGCGCCAGCGTGGTGAAGTTGTCGCCCATCAAGTGCCAGTTTTTCGCGACGGCCAGCACCACGATCAGCACGAACAACACGGTCGCAATGCGCGTGGCGCGCGGCTCGAAACGCTGCGCCCAACTACTCCAGCGGTGGCGCACGAACATGCCCAGGCTTACGGGTACGCCGAGCACCAGGGCCACTTGTCCCATCATCAATTCCACCGGCACGTCGACGGCGCGCGCGGCACCCATGTAGTGACCGAGCGCCCATGTCACGACGATGGGTAGCGTAAAAATGGTGGCGACGCTGGCGACTGCCGTAAAGCTGAGCGCGAGCGCGACATCACCGCGCGCGAGATAGGTGAGCAGGTTGGAGGTGGAGCCGGTTGGGCAGGCGGCGAGGATCATGAATCCGACCGCGAATGCACCCGTCATGCCCCACGCGGAGAGCAGGAAAAAACACGCGAGCGGCAGGATCACGAAATGGCAGACCACGCCGACCATCAGCGCGCGCGGTTGCGCGAAGATACGCCGGAAATCCTCGAGCGTGAGTCCCAGCCCCAGCGAAAACATGATGAAGGCCAGGATGAGCGGCAGCAGTACGCTGGAAACAATGTCGCCTTGCATGGCGGCTCCCTATCGGCCGTTCAGGATGGAGCGTGCCGCCGCACGTGCCGTCAGGATGCAGCCTGGCAGGAATGTTCCCTCCAGCGAGCGCTTGCCGCTGGCGCCGCCACCGCCAAAGCCGGCGGCCTCGCCCACGCAGTACAGGCCGTCGACCGGTTTGCCCTGTAGATCGAGTACGCGGCTGTGCAGGTCGGTACGCAAGCCGCCGAGGCTTTTGCGCGTGATCAGTTGCATGTGCATGGCGATGAACGGCCCGGCCCCCGGCATTTGCAGCGGGGCCGGCTTGCAGGTGCGTAGCCGGTCCGGTCCCCACTGTCGCGCATGCAGTATGCGGCGGATCTGGTCGTCGTTCTGCAGGCTCTTGCCGTTGGTGAAGTTGGCGTCAAAGGCATCGGCCGTGGCCTTGAGTAAGGCCGGATCAATGTCGAGCGAGCAGGTCAGTGCATTCATCTTGGCGGCCAACCCTTCCAGCGTGTCGTCGACAATGAAGTGCGGGCTTTCCTGCTGCATCTGCCGCACCAGACGATGGTTACCGAGCAGGGTTTCTTTCACGAAGCGGATGAACTGCTTGTCGCGAATACGCTGGTTGTGTTCGGCGCCGGAAATGGCGAATTCCTTGGCGGCAATGCGCCAGTTGAGCAGGTGCCAGGTCCAGGGTTTTTCCTGTTCGGCTACGCGCTGGCACAACCAGTGCGTGTCAAAGCCGGTGACGAGCGGCTCCGGCCCGATGCGCTCGCCACGGTGGTTGAGCCACAGCGCGGACTTGCAGGGAATGGTGGAGAGGCCGTGGCCCTCGAAATGCGGATACGGGTGCGGAAAGCCGGCCGCGTAATTCCACATTTCGCCGGCGTGGGTGATCTGTCCGCCCAACTGGTCTGCCACCAGATGGTGCAGTTTGCCGTCGGCAAACGGATGGGCGCCGTTGAGCATCGTGGCGGGCATTGGCCGGTCTTTTGGCCAGTTGGCGCGGCACTCGTCATGGCCACCGTTGAGGCCACCCATGGCCAGTACCACCACGGGCGCGCTGAAACGCACGACCTCGCCGGTGTCTTCATTCACAGCGACGGCACCCGTCACCTTGCCGCCGGTGTGGTCCAGTTGCGTGATGCGGTGGCGGTGCAGCAGCCGCAGGCGACCATTGCTGTTGGCCTGCTGAAGAGCGGCGACCATGCAGCGGACCAGTTCGCGCGACGTGCCCCACACCACGTGGTAGCGCGGCAGGCTGTTGCCGTCGCCCTGCATGCCGCGCTCCACCCAGTTCACGGCCGGCATGAACTTGATGCCCTCGTTCTTCAGCCAGTCGTAGACCTCGGTGCGCGAATGCTCGACGTAGTAGCGTGCCCACTGTACGGGCCATTCGTCGTGCGGCGACAGTTCGCCGAAACGCATCCAGTCGCGAAAGGCCACCTCCGGCGTATCCGGAATCTTCATCGCGGCCTGCAGCGGCGTGCCCACCAGGGCCATGCCGCCGAAGGCCCACAGCGCCAGTCCGCCCAGCCGCTCGGGCGTATCGCGGTCGACCACGGTCACTGTCTTGCCGGCCCGCAGGGCTTCCAGCGCTGTGACCAGGCCGGCCAGGCCGCCACCCGCTACCAGGATGTCCGAAGCGATGAGCTGGGTCATGGAGGAGGTCTCTTTTTGTTGGGAAGGAGGCGTTTGCCGCCAGGCGTTGCCAGCCATGAAGATATACCGCTAGCATGGCGGCAATATTGACTTTGTGGGCCACGAAAATTGACCTTGAAGGCCTCGGTGTCGATGGGCTGGGTGCGCACGGTGGTGGAGGCGGCCCGGCAGCAAGGGGTGGAGGCGCCGGTGTTGCTGGAGGCTGCCGGCATTCCGCTGGCTGAACTTCAAGCGGAGCGCTGGCCCATCGATCACATCACACGGCTCTGGCATGCCGCCGAATCCTGTATCGGGGATCCGGGCTTTGGCCTGAAGGTGGGGGCGGGCGTGAGTCCGGCAAGCATCAGCGGCGTCGGCTTTGCCTTGCAGTCGGCGGCCACGCTGCGTGAGGCCATCGGCATGGTGCAGAAATTCCAGCGCCTGATTTCCGACGGGGGGCGTTTCCAGTTGTTGGCGGGGCAAACGGCGACCTGGCTGGTCTACCACCCCCGGCAGGGCCAGTTGGCCTTCAGCCCTTACCAGATCGAAGCTGTACTGGCGACCGTGGTGCGACTGGCCGGCTGGATCACGGGTACGTCCGTGCGTCCGCTGCGGGTGCAATTCAGCCAGGCACAGCTGGGTCCGGCGCAGGACTATCACCGCGTCTTTGGTTGCCCGGTGGATTTTGAACAGGCCTTCAGCGGCCTGCTGGTGGATAACGCCTTGATGGACCTGCCCTTGCCGCAGGCCGATGCCCAACTGGCCCAGGTGCATGAGCACTACACGGCGGCTCGCCTCGCGGCACTGGCCATTGACAGTGTCTCGGCGGACACCGTGCAGCAGTGGCTACGCGTGCACATGGGGCCACAGGTGCCGCGTCGCCTGCAGGCGGCTGTGGCTCTGGGGATAAGTGAGCGAACACTTACAAGACGATTGGGCGAGCAGGGGCACACCTTCGAGGGTCTGCTGGACGAGACCCGCAAGGCGCTGGCGCTGCAGGCCGTTGCCGACTCGCGACGGTCCCTGGCCGACATCGCCCAGTCGCTGGGCTTTGCTGAGGTCAGCCCTTTTTACCGGGCCTTCCGGCGCTGGACCGGCATGCCGCCGGCGCGCTGGCGGCGGCAAGGCGGCATCCGCCCGGCAGGGGCGGATGGCGCGTCATGACACGGCGGTGTCGGTAGCCGGTCGGGATTTCCGGAGCAAGCCGAGCAGGGCGATACCGCTGAACACAGCCCCCGCGTAGAAGGTGAAGGACGCCCCCAACTGGTCCCACAACAAGCCGGCCACGATGCTGGCGATGAGCAGCGCCACCCCGCTCACCAGATTGAAAAAGCCGAAGGCCGTGCCGCGCAGGTCGGCCGGCGCGGTATCGGCCACCATGGTTGCCAGCAGGCCCTGCGTCATCCCCATGTGGATGCCCCACAAGGCGACGCCCGCGAGCACGGTCGTCCAGTGGTCATCCATCGCCAGCACCAGGTCGGCCGCGATCAGGACCACCAGGCCCCAGGCCAGCAGGGTCTTGTGGTTCATGCGGTCGGACAGCCGGCCGAACGGGTAGGCCGTCAGGGCATAGACCACGTTCATGGCGACCATCACCAGCGGCACCAGGGCAATCGCAATGCCGCCCTGCTCGGCGCGCAAGACCAGAAAGGCCTCGCTGAAGCGGGCCAGCGTGAACACGGCGCCGATGCCCACCACCCACCAGTAGGCACCGCTCAGGCGCTTGAGGTTGTCCCGGCGGATCGGGTTGGTGCGCAGCGCGTCCGTGTGACGCTCCGGTTCGCGCACGCCCCACACCAGCAGTGCGACCGCCAACAGGCCGGGAATCACGGCCACCCAGAACACGGCCCGGAAGTCGTTGGCCCATAACAGCATCAGGCCGACCGCCAGCAGCGGCCCGATGAACGCACCGACCGTATCGAGGGACTGGCGAAGGCCGAAGGCGGCCCCTCTCATGTCTGCCGGCGCGATGTCGGCCAGCAGCGCATCACGCGGCGCACCCCGCACGCCCTTGCCCACGCGGTCCAGCAGGCGCGCCGTGAGCACGAGACCGGTGCTGGAGGCGAGGGCAAACAGTGGCTTGGTCAGCGCGCCCAAGGCGTAGCCGAACACCGCCAGTCCCTTGCGCTTGCCCAGATAGTCGCTGATGACGCCCGAAAAGACTTTCACGATCAGCGCCGTGGCCTCGGCCATCCCTTCAATGAGGCCGACGACCAGCGCGCTGGCGCCCAGCGTGCCGACCATGAACAGGGGCAGCAGGCTGTGGATCATCTCCGAGGAGATGTCCATGAGCATGCTGACGAAACCGAGCACCCAGATGCCGGGGGGGATTTTCTTGAGGGCGGTGGCGGGCGTTGTTGGTGTCATGGTCAGGGGGTTGTGTCCGGGCCGGGTGGAGGGGGCTTGCGCTCGCGGCTGAAGCCGCTCCCACCTAAACCACTTTCACTTGAGCCGCTCCCACTTGAGCTACGTCCACTGAGGCTGCCGCCACTGATGGCGGTACCTGCGGACGACGGGGGTGCCACGGGGAGTCTTAGCGTTGCTTCGAAGCCCGAGTCCTGCCCGGTACGGGGCGAGGCCAGCCGCAGCGGGGTGCCGATGCGCTGGGCCACGGCATTGACGATGGCCAGCCCCAGTCCGCTGCCGTCGGCACCGCCGTCGCCCCGTTCAAACCGGCGCGTCAGGCGGGCGAGGGTGTCCGCAGGCACGACCGCGCCGTCATTCGTGACCGTCAGCGTGCCGTCGCCGGCCAGCATCACTTCGACGGGACTGGCGGGAGCGCCATGCCTTAACGCGTTCTCCACCAGGTTGCGATACAGGATGGCGAAGACGTCAGGATCAAGATCCGACAGCAGGGGCTGCTCGGGCAGGGTCAGGGCAATCCGGCCGGCACCAGCCGTGCGCGTCAGGTCCTCGGTCAGCAGGCGCGCCACCGGGCGCAGGTCGGCAGCGTGCGGCAGGCGCAGTTGCCCGCCTTCGGCACGGGCGAGTTGCATCAGGCGTTCGGAGAGTCGCGTCAGCCGCTTCAGTGTGGTTTCGATGTCGGCGGCGCGTGTGCGCGCGGACGGATCGCTGGTTTCGGTCTGCAGGCGCTGGGCCTGTGCAATGGCCCCGGCCAGCGGGGTGCGCAGTTCGTGTGCGGCATTGGCGGTAAACCCGCGTTCGGCCTCGAAGGCGGCGGCGAGTCGCTCCAGCAAACTGTTCATGGTGTCGGCCACCGGCACGACCTCGGCCGGCAGCCCGTCCTCCGGCACCAGCGAGAGGTCGCGCGCGCTCCGTGCGGCCAGCCCGTCGCGGAAACGGTGCAAGGGGGCCAGGCTGGTCCGCACGACCAGCACGATGGCCAGCAGCGCGATGGGCAGGAACACCAGCAAGGGCAGGGCGAGGCCCATCTGCATGTCCCGTGCCACGGCCTGGCGATGGGCGAGCGGCTCGGCAATCGTGAGCCGGACCGAGCCTTGCAGCGCGGCCTCGTTGTAGAAGCGGTGCGTGCCGGACTGGCGGAAGCCGACGCCGTCCCAGCGCGGAAACACGGCGGGAACGGCGTCATGCGAGTGCAGCAGGATGCGCCCTTGTTCATCACGCACGACGTAGGTGAGAAACTCGTCATGCTCGCGGATTTCGGAGAGGCGCTGGGTGATGCCCTCCTCCTCGCGCCCGAGGATGTCGGCCACCGCCAGCGGCAGGATGCGTTGTGCCGTTTCCTGCAGGGCCGAATCGAATATCTCTTCCATGTCCTGACGGGCGAGCAGGGAGGTCACTGAAGCGGCGCCGATCCAGAGCACGGTCAGCAGCACGCCCAGAGACAGTCCCAGCCGTCGCTGGATGCTGCGTGGCCTGGTCATGCCGGCCCCAGCCGGTAGCCGAGACCGCGCTCGGTTTCGATGATGCCGGCCCCGAGTTTCTTGCGCAGGCGGCTGACATGGACCTCGATCGTGTTGCTCTCTACCTCGGCGTCGAAGGCGTACAGCTTGTCCTCCAGCTGGGTCTTGGAGAGTAACTGGCCGGGACGGGACAGGAAGGCTTCCAGCAGCGCCCACTCGCGTGCGGTCAGCACTACGGGATGCTCGTCGCGATGGACGCTGCGGGCGGCGAGATCGATCCGTAACGGGCCGTGGGTGATGACGGGATTGGGACTGCCGCTGTAGCGGCGCGCGACGGAGCCGATGCGTGCCGATAGTTCGGCGAGATCGAAGGGTTTGACCAGGTAATCATCGGCACCCGCATTCAGGCCCTCGATCCGGTCGGAGACCTGGTCCAGTGCGGTCAGGATGATGACGGGCGTGGCATTGCCCCTGCTGCGCAGGCGGCGCAAGAAGGGAATGCCGCGGCCATCGGGCAGCATGAGGTCGAGCAGCAGAAGGTCGTAGGCCACGCCGGCCATCGCGTCACCGGCGGTATCCAGACGCTGCACCCAGTCCACGGAGTGGCCATCGCCCGCGATCTGGTCGCGCACGGCGGCCCCCAGCACGGCGTCGTCTTCAATCAGCAGGATACGCATGGAATCCATCCTCGCCCGGGAAGCCGGGCCACCACCAACCTGACGGCAAGCTGAAGCTGTTTGTGCTGTAGGTTCAGGCTGCGGTCATCTGGGCGGAGCATCCTGACGCCATCAAGGATAAAGGAGCCCTGCCATGAAATCACTTCTTCCCGTTGCCGTCGTGATCGCGCTGGGCAGTTCCGGCGCCGCACTGGCCGGTGATGATTGCCGCCGCCCCATGGCCGAGTGGCAATCCCGCGATGCCGTTAATGCTCACGTGGCAGCGTTGGGGATCACCCCGGAGCGGCTGCGTATCGACGATGGCTGCTATGAAGTCCGTGGCCGCGATGGCGAGGGCAACCGGATCGAGCTGACGGTGGATCCGGCCACGCTGTCCGTTCTGGCGCTGGAAGTGCGCTTTGCCGAGGGCGCCGACCCGTCGCGCTACCTGCCGGATGCGCGCGGTCGTGCTGGCAAGCCGGCCAGCCCGCGCTGAGGAGACGGTCATGCACCTGACCGGACCGATACTCGCGGCCATGGCAGTGCTGGCGGCCGCCGTGCTCGGCCTTCAGACCTATGCGCCGTACGGGACCGACACGGCGCTCGGCATTGCCCTGGGGGCGGGTTCCATCGCCGCCATGAGCCTGGCCCTGCTGCTGTCGGCCCGCCCGCGCGGGGTGGAGCGGCTGTTTGGCGGGCTCGACCGGATGTACGGGGCGCACAAGTGGCTGGGCATTGCCGCGCTGGCCCTGATGATCGGGCACAACATGATCGAGCCCGAGCTGGAAGATGCCGTGCGCGAAACCCGGCTGGGGGAGTTTGCCTCGGATGTGGGCGAGGTTGCCCTCAACGGCTTTATCGGGCTGATCCTGGTCAGCTGGATCAAGCGGATTCCCTTTACGCGCTGGGAGCTGCCCTGGCCGCTCTGGCGCTTTACCCACCGTTTCACGGGCCTGCTGTTTGCCGTGGCCGCCTTTCACCAGTTGGCCATCGACAAGCCGGCCGGCCTTGACCCGACGCTGGGCCTTTACCTGAACGCCCTGAGTCTGGCCGGGCTGGCGGCCTGGCTGTTCACGCAGTTCATCGCGCCCTTCCTGCGCCCGCGCCGCTACGTGCTGGACCAGATCGACCGTCAGGGTGCCGTGACCGCCCTGACGCTGCGCCCCGAGGGCCGGGCCATGCGCTGGCAACCGGGCCAGTTTGCCTTCGTGTCGGCCCCCGGCGCGGGGATGGACGAGGCGCATCCGTTCACCATCGCCAGTGCGCCGCAGACAGGCGGCCAGTTGCAGTTCGCCATCAAGGCCTTGGGCGACTGGACCCGGCGCCTGCCCGGGCAGCTGGCGGAAGGCCAGTCCCTGCGCGTTGAAGGGCCCTACGGACGCTTCGTGTTCCGGCCGCGGGTGAAGCGCCAGGTGTGGCTGGCCGGTGGCATCGGTATTACGCCCTTCCTGGCCTGGGCGGAGGCCCTGACCGGGGCGGACCAGCAGGAGATTGCCCTGGTGTGGGCCGTGGGCACACGGGCCGAGGCCTTTGCCGCCGAGCGGCTGGCGGCGGTGGCGGCGCGTCATCCCGGGCTGACCGTGCACGTGGTCGCCAGTACCGAAGACGGGCGCCTGACGGCTGAGCGGCTGACCAGGCTGGTCCCGTTCCCGGTGCCGGAAGCCGAGTTGTTCTACTGCGGGCCGACCGGCCTGCGCGAGGCCATCGTGTCCGGCCTCCAGGCGATGGGACAGGGTCCGCGTCGCGTGCATTACGAAGTGTTCGAGCTGCGCTAGGGCGGAATGCCCCTGCCAGCCGGACCGGATTTATCCATCACAGGAGTCACCATCATGAAAACCACCCTCATCGTACTGATCGCCACCCTCGCATTGGGCGTGGTTCTGGGTCCGCTGGCCATGGAGGTCTTGCAGGCGCCCGCGGCCGCCGGCACCGCCGCTCTTGCATCACCGCAGGATTCGGAGCGCGCAGAGGCCGCTGCCGCCCCCGGCGACAACGCGTCTGCCGATGCCAACGGGGAGGCCGACGAAGAAGATGAAAACGATGAAGACGAAGACGACAAGTGAGGCGCCAACCGCGCCCCATCGACCCGGCCATTGCCGCTCGCCCGAATCAGACAGCAGGAGCTTCATCATGAAAAAAATCATCCCGTTACTGGCGTTGTCGGCGGCCCTGGCGCTGCCCGGACTCGCCTCCGCCCGCCCGGTCACCCTCACTACCACGCTGAAGAGCTATGGCGGTGATGGTGCCTATCTGGCCGTCTACCTGACCGATGCCTCCGGCGCCCACGTGCGCACGCTGTCGGTCTCGGGCCGGAAGTCGAAGTACTACAAGCACCTGACGGACTGGTATCGCGCCACGGCGGGCAAGCGTTCGCCGGTGGATGGCGTGACCGGTGCCAGCGTGGGGGCGGGGCGCAGCCTGAAGGTCACCGTGGACCTGGCCGATGCCCTGTTCGATGCCGGCTACACGCTGAATGTGGATGCGGCTGCCGAGGACATGCGCGACAGTCCGCGTGACGTTTCCGTGCCCCTGACCCGGGCCGGGGCCGGCAAGCCCGTGGCGGGCCGCCGTTATGTCGCCACCTTCACCTACGCGCTCTGATCCGGTACGGAGGCAACTGACATGATGCGCATCCTGCATCGCTGGCCCGGCCTGCTCGTGGCCGCCCTGCTGTTCGTGACGGCCCTGAGCGGTGCGGCATTGTCGCTCTATCCGGCGCTGGAGGCGGTCAATACGCCATCGGCCGGGTCCGCGCTGACCGTCGCGGAGCTGGCCACGCGCGTGCAGGCCGTGCACCCCGGCCTGGAGCAGATCAAGCGGGCCCCGTCGGGGCGGATCACCGCCTGGTGGTTTGATGGCGGCCAGCCCGGCTCGGCCGTGGTCGATCCGGCCACCGGGCACGACATCGCCAGTGCCGATCCCGATCCGGTGCGACGCTGGCTGACGGTCTTGCACCGTTCGCTGTTCCTGGATGATGCCGGGCGGCTGGTGGCCGCAGCCGGGGCGCTGGTGATGCTGCTGCTGGCCTTGTCGGGGGCGGTGCTGGTGGCCCGTCGCACGGGCGGCTGGCGGCACTGGTTTGCCCGCCTGCGCGGCCCTCTGGCCGGGCGGCTGCATACCGAGATCAGCCGAGTGGCAGTACTGGGGTTGGTGCTGTCCGCCAGCACCGCACTGTGGATGGCGGCCGAGACCTTCGAGCTCGTCACGGTCGAGCCGGCAGGCCTCGATGCGCCGGCAGCAACGAGCGGCCAGACCGGCCTGGCGCTGGCCCG
>JBKHWB010000060.1:9136-13223 GCA_046566745.1 Gammaproteobacteria bacterium | reverse complement strand
GGTGTGGGAGCGGCTTCAGCCGCGAACAGCGCAGTTGTGGCTGGATTGTTCGCGGCTAAAGCCGCTCCTACGCTCGGCCCGGGTGGGGCGCGATGAAGACCATGGTAGGAGGATGGCGGCGCAATTGCTTGGCGTAGTTGGCGTAAAACTGATAGGTTTAAGCAGAATATTGCTATTTATGAGTTATGGTTGAAATAAAATGGCCGAAAAGACCGCGCCTCTTGTACTGGACCGCATTGATCGCCGCATTCTGGAGTGCCTGCAGCAGGATGGCGGGCTGAGCAATCAGGAGCTGGCCGAGAAGGTGGGCCTGTCGCCCTCGCCCTGCCTGCGCCGGGTGCGGGCACTGGAAGAGGCCGGCATCATCCTCAAGCGCGTCACCCTGCTCGACCGCAAGAAGCTGGGGCTGTCGCTCACTGTCATCCTGAACATCGGCATGGACCGGCACACGCCGGAGCGTTTCGAGGCATTCGAGAAGGCCGTGGCGGCACTGCCCGAGGTGCAGGAGTGCTATCTGGTCACCGGGCAGGAGGCGGACTACCAGCTCAAGGTGGTGGTGCCGGACATGGATGCCTACCAGGCCTTTCTGCTCGGCAAGATCACGCGCATTCCCGGCGTGAGCGGCGTGCATTCCAGTTTTGTACTGCGCCGGGTGATCGACAGCACGGAAGTGCCGTTGGGGTATTTGTGAGCATGAGCCTTCAGTAATGCCGGTTGATGAACACGCTACCCCACAGCAGGTTGCGGTCGCCGGCGCCTTCGTGCAGCTCCGAGGTCTGGTAACGCAACACCCAGCTCAGCCAGTACTTGCGACTGATCTGACCGGTAACCCCCAGCCAGCCGTCGAACAATACCGGGCGCACCTTCGCCTTGGCTCCCGCCCAGACATAGAGCTCGCGAGGACCGTCCATGTGGTGCCGGGCGAGACCGGGGGAAGGTTGCGAAAAAATACTCCGAACGGTCCGGTGCAAAACTCCACCAGGGTGTGCTGATGCGCCCGAAACGCATCGACAGGGAAGCGTTGGCATCGGTAATGAAACCGATACCGACCTCAGCAGAAGGCTTCACCTCATAGCGAAGCGCGCCGACGGAGCCGCTGGCCAGCAAGTGCTGCACGGCATGGCTGTACCGGAAGGTGGGCTCGCCGCCATTGGAAATCTGGTGCTCCCAACCCACCGGGCGCGCGGCGCCAATGTTCTGGTGCAGTTCCTGCTGCAACTCGCCCACCACTTCGAGGCCAAGAAGACCCACCGGCAGCGTGCTCTGGTGCACGGTGTCGGGCTGGTGCGGATCGAGCAGCAGGCGCGTACTGGCCATGTAGACCAGACTCGAATAAGGGCGGTCCCCCCGCGTGATGTCATCGACCTCCATGTCGCCGGGCGTGAAAATGGCGACACCGAGCTGGCGCGCATGCAGCTGCAGCCGGCCGGCTTCTGCGCTCTAGCCCTCGATGCCCGGCGTGTCGTTGATATGACCCAGCACCGGGTCCAGCGAAAAGCCGCTGGCGGCGGCACGCCCGGCCTGCGTCAGCGAAAAGCCGGCGGTGTAATCCTGGTCGTGCGGTGACGGCACCAGCGTGTCATTGTCGAGGTAGAGCGACCAGCCACTGTGCTGTGGCTCCGGCGAGTCGGCCGCATGGGCAGACGTGCCCGTCAGGAGAGATGCGAGAACCAGGCCTCCTGCCCAGATCAACCGGTGCCAACGTCGGGCTTGCATGATGAATTCCTGCCAAAATTCCTGGCGACATCGAATGCAGCAAACCTAAGTCTGTTGTTGATTGAATATTAGCCGGCGCCCCCGGAAAACATTGTTTCGGAGGCAGCGACAATCTGGTGCTCGCTTACCTGACAGGGCAGGCGCCCAGCGGACACCTGCGTGAAGTATAGATCGTCCCCGCCAAGGCGTGGCGCAGCGCCTGGCGAATGAGCACTGACGGCTCCGCCTGCTGGCGACTTGATTTCCTGAGCGTTCGCCGTATTGTGGCGGCTTGCCGTCCGTTGGTCGTCGCCACGGCGTCATGGCGGCACCCACATTGTTCCCGGCACGTTAGTGCCGCCAGCCACCTGCGTTTTCCCGTCATGTCCGGATCATCCCGCACTCCCCCCACCTTCCTGCGCCGCCTGCACGAACCGGTCGTTGGCGTCGCGGCGTGGGGCCTGTACGGTCTGCTGCGCCTGATCGGGCAGGATGCATCAATGCGGCTGGCTCGCTCGCGCTGGTTGCCTCAACTCGGTCAACGCGCCATCAATGCACTTTTTCGCAAGCGGAACCGCTATCTCGACCGCAACCTCGCCCTGGTGTTTCCCGGCATGAGCGAGGCGGAGCGGCACCGGTTTGTGCAGCGGCACTACCAGCACCTGGCCACCACCGGCGTGCGCAGCATTTTCCTGACGGAGAAGGGATTCAATACAGCCAGCATTGATGGCCTGGAGACAGTGCAGGCGCTGGGCGAACAGGGCATCATTTTCGTCACGGCCCATAGCGGCCACTGGGACCTGATCAAGCGCAACAACCTGCTGCTCGGTTTTCCCTGCCACTTCCTGTATCGCGGCGTCAGCAATCCCTGTGTCGACCGCTTGTTGCGGCGCGTACGCAGCCGCTTTGCCACACCGGTCGCCGTGACGGACATGGCAGGCTATATCGACCGGATACGCAACGGGCAGCACGTGCTGTTCATGCCCGACCTCAAGGTGAAAAAGGGACGCAACGGCCGCAAGCTGTCACTGTGCGGCCACCCGGCATGGACGTCGACCTTCATTGCCGAGATGGCGCTGGCGTATCATCGGCCGATTGTGCCGGTGTATGTCGTGGAGCAGCCGGACGGCAGCCTGCGGCAGGTATTCGAAACACCGGTGGACCTGTCATCCGGGGACAAGACCGTCATCCAGCAACGCATCAACGATTCCATTTCCGCACGCCTGCTCGCGCATCCCGAGGCATGGGCCCTGTGGAATACCAACAGATGGGGGCCCTGACCATGGCGCACGCCGGGAACTTCCGCTCATGACGATACTGGTCAACGTGCCCTGCCTGTTGCTGTACGTGGCACTGGGTGTCTCGCTGTGGTGGCTGCCGTGGGCGCAACTGTCGCCGGCAACCGTGCTCGCACTGACGTTATGCGGCATTTTTCTCGCCGACGTCATTTCCGGCCTGCTGCATGTCTTCCTGGATTATTTTCCGCTCAATCGCAAGGCCGGAATCGACCGCCTCTATTTCTTCAGCGGACGGCGTGATACCGCGGAATTCCGCGACCTCAAGTCTGCCGTATTTGCACAGTGTTCGGTGACCGACAAGATTTCCTACAACTTCAAGATCCATCACCTGAAACCGAAATACATGAACCGCAAGAGCTATGCGTTCCAGGTACTGGATACCGTGGTACCGGCGGGCGTGCTCGCGCTGCTGTCCTTCCTGCTGCCGCCGGCGGCAGCGCTGTGCGCCATCGTGGTGTCATTCTTCGTGGCGAATACCCAGTTCATCCACGCCTGCATCCATGACACCGACAAATCGGTCATCTGGAAAAAAGTGGTGCAGGCCATGCAGCGGATGCACATCGTGTATTCCTTTGCCGCGCACATGGAGCATCACCGCTACGGCCAGACCAATTTCTGCCTGATCACCGGATGGGGCAACATCGTGGTGAACCCCCTGAGCGCGCTGCTGTTTCGCCAAGGCGTGTTGAGCCGGGATTACTGGGAGCAGCTGCGCCGCCTGCCCGGTAAGCCCGGCAACGCCTGACTCGCCCCAAAAGAGAAACCCCCCGTCCGCCAGAGGCGTCGGGGGGTTCGTTCCGCACAACGCGACGTTAGCCGAACAGCTTGGTGGCCGTTTCCGCAATCAGGCGGCCCTGGTGGCGGGCACCCTCAAGTTCGATGGCGCTGGGCTGGCGCTGGCCCTGGCCGCCGGCGATGGTGGTGGCACCGTAGGGGCTGCCGCCAACAATTTCGTCGATGGTCATCTGGCCCTGGTGGCTGTAGGGGAGGCCAACGATGACCATGCCGAAATGCAGGAGGTTGGTGATCACGGAAAAGAGGGTCACTTCCTGGCCGCCATGCTGGGTGGCCGTGGAGGTGAAGGCGCCGCCCAC
>JBKHWB010000060.1:0-9126 GCA_046566745.1 Gammaproteobacteria bacterium | reverse complement strand
AGGAAGGCGGCCATCTGCGAAGGCATGCGGCCGAAACGGGTGGGGCAGCCGATGATGATGGCGTCGTAGTCGGCCAGCTCAGCCACGGTGGCCACCGGCGCACCCTGGTCCAGCTTGAAGTGGGCGGATTTGGCGATGTCCTCGGGCACCGTTTCCGGCACGCGCTTGACGGTTACCGTGGCGCCGGTGGCACGGGCACCGTCAGCGACGGCCTGCGCCATCGTCTCGATGTGGCCGTAGCTGGAGTAATACAGGACGAGTACATTGGACATGATGATCTCCGGGTCAGGTAAGGGGCGGGTGGTGCCCACGTGCGTGAAAAGAGTATAGGCCGCCGGCGGGGTCGGGGCCGGCCCGTGCAGGGAATATACTGTTGCTCCATTGGCAACAATCATGTGCCTGTCCTGTCCCGTTGAGGCCGGGAATTGACGCAGCGCAATTGGTGTGTGGATTCCGGTGTCCTGACGGCGGCAAGTGTTTGACACGTAGAAAACTAGTGTTGAGAATGGTTCTCATCTCTCCTTCGGCTCGCATCCTGCCATGAAACTCTCCCAGCTGCCCCGATTTGCCTCCGGCATTGTCCGCAACGTTGAACCGCTGACGGCCGACGATGCCATCGCGCGCCGCCTGGCGGACCTGGGGTTTGTACCGGGTGAAACCGTGCGGCTGATTGCCCATGGTCCGGTGGGCGGAGACCCCTTGTTGGTGCAAGTGGGCTTCACGCGCTTTGCCCTGCGCCGCTCGGAAGCCGATCGGGTGCACCTTGAGGTGCCGGCATGACCGCCATCACCCTGCAGCGCATTGCCCTCGTGGGCAACCCCAACTGCGGCAAGACCTCCCTGTTCAACCTGCTCACCGGGGCACGACAGAAAGTGGCGAACTACGCCGGGGTGACGGTGGAGCGCAAGGAAGGCCGACTCACCCTGCCCTCTGGCCGGCACCTGCAGGTGCTGGACCTGCCCGGTGCCTATTCGCTGGATGCCACCAGTCCGGACGAGGCCATTACCCGGGCGGTCTGTCTGGGCGAGCAGCCCGGCGAGGCGGCGCCCGACCTGCTGGTGTGCGTGGCCGATGCCACCAACCTGCGCCTGCACCTGCGTTTCGTGCTGGAGGTGCGGCGCCTCGGCCGGCCCATGGTGCTGGTGCTGAACATGATGGACGACGCCCGGCGCCGTGGTATCCGTATCGATACCCAGGCGCTGTCGCATCGCCTGGGCGTGCCGGTGGTGGAGACGGTGGCGGTGAAGCGCGGTGGTGCCGCCGGTTTGCTGCAGCAGCTGGATGGCGAGCTGCCAGCCGTGCCGTCCGTACTCGACAATCATGCCGACTTGCATGCCGAAGTGCGCGCCTTGCTCGACGAGGCCGTGATCATGCCGCGCAGTACCGACGAGCGTGATGACGCTATTGATGGCGTCCTGTTGCACCCGGTGGCGGGGCTGTTCATCCTGGCGGTCATCCTCTTCCTGATGTTTCAGGCCGTGTTTTCATGGGCGGCGCCTTTCATGGACCTGATCGAAGCGGGGGTGGCGGCGCTGGGCAGTGGCGTGGCGACCCTGTTGCCAGAGGGTGTCCTCAAGAGTCTGCTGGTGGACGGCATCATCGCCGGCGTGGGCGGCGTGCTGGTGTTCCTGCCGCAAATCCTCATCCTGTTCTTCTTCATCCTGTCACTGGAAGAATCGGGCTATCTGCCGCGCGCTGCCTTCCTGCTCGACCGCCTGATGTTCTCGGCGGGCCTCAGTGGCCGCGCCTTCATTCCGCTGTTGTCCAGCTTTGCCTGTGCCATTCCCGGCATCATGGCCACGCGCAGCATCAGCGATCCGCGCGATCGCCTGACCACCATCCTGGTGGCGCCGCTGATGACCTGTTCGGCACGCCTGCCGGTGTATGCCCTGCTCATTGCTGCCTTCATTCCGGCGCAGACGGTCTGGGGCCTTTTCAACCTGCAGGGGCTGGTGCTGTTCGGCCTGTATGCGGGTGGCATCATCAGCGCGCTGCTGGTGGCCTCTGTCCTGAAATTTTTCCGGCGGGACAAGAGCGAGCATGCCCTGCTGCTGGAGCTGCCCAGTTACCGGCTGCCGGACTGGCGCAGCGTCGGTCTTGGCCTGTATGAGCGGGCGACCATCTTCCTCAAGCGCGTGGGCGGCATCATCCTCGCGCTCACGGTGTTGTTGTGGTTTCTTGCCAGCTTTCCGGGGGCGCCGGAGGGTGCCACCGGCCCCGCCATCGGTTACAGCTTTGCCGGCCGGATTGGCCAGGCGCTGACCTGGGTGTTTGCGCCCATCGGCTTTGGCTGGGAAATCTGCATCGCCCTCATTCCCGGCATGGCGGCGCGCGAAGTCGTGGTGGCGGCGCTGGGCACGGTCTATGCCCTCTCCGGCAACGAGGATGTGGTGGCCGAGCAACTCGGTTCGCTCATCGCCGCGCAGTGGCCGCTGTCCACGGCGCTGTCGCTGCTGGTGTGGTTCGTCTATGCGCCACAGTGCATTGCCACGCTGGCCACCGTGCGGCGCGAGACCGGCTCCTGGCGCGAGGTCGGCATCATGGCGGTCTACCTGTTCGGCCTGGCCTACCTGGCGTCGTTCATTACCTACCGCGTGACGGAGGCACTGCTGTGAGCACCCTGCTGCAGTGGCTGGTGGTCGGCCTCATCGTGGGCTGGAGCCTGCAGCTGTCGCTGCGGCGACTGCTGCCGAGCGTCAGCCGCCAGTTGCAAGCCGGTCTTGCCCGGCGGCTGGAAGCTGCGGGCGCCGGCCGGCTCGCGGCCCGCCTGCAGGCGGCCCCGGTAGCGGCCGCCTGCGACAGTGGCTGTTCCGGCTGTGACACCGCCTGCGGCAAGACGGCGCCAGTGGCGGAAAAGCCTGTGGCATGGCGCGCCCCGCCCTCCTCCGGTGCCTGCACCTGACGGTGTGAAACGCCACCACAAAATGCGCCTTGTTCCGCCATGCTATTCCCGGTAAAACCCTGACTTCTGCTGTCATTGCAAGGACGTTTCCATGAAGCGCGCGCTCCTCATCCTGGCCGGCGTTGTGGGCGGCATCGTCGCTCTCGTCGGTATCGCCATTGCCGTCGTGCTGTTCGTCATCGACCCCAACGATTACAAGGCGGAAATCGCCGACCTGGTCATGAAAAACACCGACAGCGAACTGGCCATCGCCGATCGCATGGAATGGACCGTGTGGCCCAACATCGGCGTGAAACTCGGCAAGACCACGCTGAGTGATCCAGTCGCGAAGGAGACGCTGGTAGCGGTCGACAAGGCCGCGGTCAGCGTGCAGGTGATGCCCTTGTTTGCCAGCCGTATCCAGATTGATGCCGTGAGCCTGGACGGCGCCAAGGTGCGCTTCATCCAGCGCGCCGATGGCAGCACCAGCTGGGACCGCCTGCTGGCCAAACTGGCCAGCCAGCCAGAGGAAAAGTCCGAGAAGGTCGCGTTCAACGTCAAGGATCTTGATGTGCGCAACACCTCGCTGTTCCTGAAGGATGAAAAGGCCGGTGTCGAGCGCGTGGTGGAAAACATCGTCGTCAAGGCCAAGGATATTGATCCGGACAAGAGCTTCCCGGTCCAGGCACTCTTCGACTTCCGCCAGCAGGATGCCGCCGGCAAGACCGTGCTGGCAAAGAGCAGCATTGGCGCGGTGATCAAGCTGGACCAGGAAAACCAGAAATATGATCTTGGCCAGCTGGTCTTTAGCAGCGACCTCTCCGGCACGTTGCTGCCGGCGCCTGCCTTCCTTTCAGTCAAGGGGGACGTGGCGGCCGACATGAAGGCGCAACAGGTACAGGTGAATGCACTGGATTTCGCCGCCGAGTACAAGGACCCTGCTCTCACCGCGCCCGCCACCGTTAACCTGAAGGGGAATGTGCTTGCCGACCTGGGCAAGCAGCTGGTGAAGATCGACGGACTGGATGCCAAAGCCGTTTACCCGGCCCAGGGCCTGAGTGCGCCGGCGAGCGTGAGCTTCACGGCCGGTGTGCTGGCTGACCTCGCGCAGACCACCGCCACCATCAGTACGCTGCAACTCAAGGCCAGCTGGCCGGATGCGGCCCGTCCCTCCCCGATCAATGCCGCGCTGGCCTCCAACATCACGGCCAACTGGGGTACCGGTGCAGTGGCTGCCCCGCAATTTGCGCTGAATGCCGTGTTGCCCGACAAGAGCTTTCCCAAGCCCTTGCAGCTGGCGCTGAATGCGCCACTCACCGCGAACTACCTGCAGGGCGTGGCCAGTCTCCCGGCATTCACGCTGGATATCGTTGGCGTGCGTAGCCAGGGCAGCCTTGAGGCCGTGCTGCCGTCATTGCGCGAGGGCACGCCACCCGACACCCCGGTCACCAAGGGCATGGGGATCAGTGGCGGCATCGCCACCTCCACTTTCAATCCGCGCCAGGTGATGGCGGCGCTCGGGATCGCGGCACCCAAGACGGCGGATCCGGCCGTGCTGCAGAGTGCCAGCCTGCAGGCCGCCCTGCAGGGCGATGACAGCAAGATCCTGCTGAAAAACATCCGCCTCAAGCTGGACGGCACCACGCTGACGGGTGACGCCGGCATCAGTGACCTTGCCACCATGCGCCTGTATGCCCGCCTGGCGCTGGACCGTCTCGATGCCGACCGCTACCTGCCGCCCGCCACGACGGCAGCCGCCGCCGCGCCTGCCGCCGCCTCAACACCGCAGGCAGCCGCGACCGGATTGTTGCCGGTAGACCTGTTGCGCTCGCAGAACCTGGATGTTGCCCTGAGTGCCGGTGGCCTCAAGGTGATGACCTACGACATCAGCAATTTCCGCTTGGCCGCCACGGCGGCCAATGGCCTGATCAATGTCAGCGAGTTCCGTGGCACCGTCTACAGTGGCGGCTTCAGCGTCCCGATGACGATCAATGTACAGGGTGCCCAGCCGGTGCTGGTGTTGCAGCCGACGCTGGAGCGCATGGATATCGGGCCGCTGGCCAGCAAGCTGCTCAAGAAGGAGCTGGTGGAAGGCAAGGCCAGCTACAACGGCAAGTTGTCGCTGACGGGCAACAGCACCGATGCCTGGATGAAGTCGGTGTCGGGCGACAGCAACCTCAAGTTCGAGAACGGCCTGCTGCACGGCGTGAACGTGATGAACGAGGTCACGGCGGCGTTGGGCAAGTATGCTGCGTTGCTGCCGCTGCTCACCGGCAAGGACGCTGCCACCCTGGCGACCAAGCAGAACGACACCGAGATTGCCAGCTTCGCCGCCGAAAACACCCTGAGCAATGGCGTGGTCAGCACCAAGGCCGTCAACACCGACTTGCGCAAGGCCAAGGTCGCTGGCGGTGGCAACTTCAACCTGGTCACGCAGGAAATCGATTACACCTTCAAGCTGCAGCTCGACAAGAGCGTGCTCGGCGACAAGTATGCGGGTTACCAGTTGCCCGTGAACTGCAAGGGCAGTCTCAGGGGTGCCCTGACGTCCCTGTGCCGGCTGGATTCGCGGGCCGTGGGTGAGATGGTCGTCAAGGCCGCGGCGTCAAAGGAGCTGGAGAAGCTCGGCATCAAGGGCGGCGACGTGAAGGGCGCTGTCGACGAGAAAAAGAAGGAGGCTGAAGCTGCTGCCCAGCAGAGGATTGAGGAAGAAAAGCAGAAGGCGGCAGAAAAGCTGAACCAGAAAATCGGCGAGGGCCTGAACAAACTGTTCAACCGCTGATGAAGAAAAAGACCTTTGATTTTGCAGCGGCCGTGCTGGCGTGGTTTGACGCCCACGGCCGCAAGCACTTGCCCTGGCAACAGAACACCACGCCCTATCGCGTCTGGGTATCCGAAATCATGCTGCAGCAGACGCAGGTGACCACGGTTATTCCTTACTACGACACCTTCATGCAGCGTTTTCCCGATGTGCAGGCGTTGGCCGCCGCGCCGCTGGACGATGTACTGCACCTGTGGACCGGGCTGGGCTACTACGCCCGTGCGCGCAACCTGCACAAGGCAGCGCAGGTGCTGGTGGCTGGGCATGGTGGCGAGTTTCCGGATACGGTGGATGCCATCGCCGAATTGCCCGGCATCGGTCGCTCCACAGCGGGTGCCATCCTGTCGCTGAGCCGGCAGCAGCGTGCCGTGATTCTCGATGGTAACGTCAAGCGCGTGCTCTCGCGCTTTCATGCCGTGGTGGAGACCGGGCCTGCACAGGAAAAAATCCTGTGGCCGCTGGCGGATCAACATACGCCCACGAAACGGGTGCATCATTTCAACCAGGCCATGATGGATATCGGTGCGACGGTGTGTACGCGCACGAAACCTGCCTGCCTGCTCTGCCCGTTGCAGCAGGCTTGTGCCGGCCTGGCCGAAGGCAATCCGCTGGCCTATCCCGGCAAGAAGGCCAGCAAGGCGTTGCCGGAAAAATCCGTGAGCCTGCTGGTGTTCCTGAATGCGCGGCATGAGGTACTGCTGGAGCGGCGACCGTCGCCGGGCATCTGGGGTGGCCTGTGGAGTTTTCCGGAGTCGTCTGCTGACGATGCAGCGACGCTGAAGCAGGTGTTGAAAACCGACTGGGGCATCGCGCGACCCAGGATCGAGTGCCTCGAGGTGCGCGACCATGTGTTCAGCCATTACCGTCTGCACATGCAGCCGGTGCTGGTGCGTCACGCACCGCTTCAGGTTAATGAGCGGCCGTCGCGCTGGTGTACACTGCAATCCCTGCCGGCACTTGGTTTGCCGGCTCCCATCAAGCAGATGTTGAGCGAGCTGGCTGCTCGCGAACGAGGTGAGTCATGAGTCGCATGGTGATGTGTCGCAAGCTGAAGCAGGAACAGGAAGGCCTCGCCTTCCCGCCCTTTCCCGGCCCTGCAGGCCAGCAGATTTTCGAGACGGTCTCGAAAGAAGCCTGGCAACAGTGGCTGAAGGAACAGACCATGATCATCAACGAGAACCGGCTCAACGTGATGGACCCGCAGGCACAGGCCTTTCTGGCCGAGCAGCGTGAAAAATTCCTTAACAACGAAGAATACGAGCGCGCCAAGGGCTGGGTGCCGGAAAAGAAGTGAGTGTCGTCATAAGCATATGACGATTGATTCCTGTCATGGCGCGGGATGATTTGCAAGAATCAGGATTGATGGTTTTTCTGGATAAAGGATGCTGATGCGATGAAGATTGAAACTCTTGCCGTGCACGCGGGTTATTCACCGGACCCCACCACGAAATCGGTCGCGGTGCCGATCTACCAGACAGTGGCCTATGCGTTTGACAGCGCCCAGCATGGTGCCGACCTGTTCGACCTCAAGGTGCCGGGCAACATCTACACCCGCATCATGAATCCGACCACGGATGTGCTGGAAAAGCGCGTGGCCGCGTTGCATGGCGGCATTGGGGCACTGGCGGTCGCCTCCGGACAGGCCGCGATCACCTATGCCATCCAGACCATCGCGGAGGCCGGCGACAACATCGTGGCCTCGTCCACGCTGTATGGCGGCACCTACAACCTGTTTGCGCACACCTTTCCGCAGTTCGGCATCGAAACGCGTTTTGCCGAGTACCGCGATCCGTCCTCGTTTGCCAGGTTGATTGATGACCGGACCAAGGCAGTCTACATTGAGACCATCGGCAATCCGCTCGGTAACATCGCCGACATCGAGGCACTGGCCAAGGTGGCGCATGACCATGGCGTGCCGCTGATCGTCGACAATACGGTGGCCTCGCCTTACCTCACCCGGCCCTTCGAGCATGGCGCCGACATCGTGGTGGAGTCGCTGACCAAATACCTTGGTGGCCACGGCAATTCCATCGGTGGTGCCATCATCGATTCCGGCAAGTTCGACTGGAAGGCCAATGCCAGGCGCTTCCGCCGCCTGAACGAACCGGATGTGTCCTACCACGGCGTGGTCTACACCGAGGCACTCGGGCCGGCCGCCTACATCGGTCGCGCCCGCGTGGTGCCGCTGCGCAACATGGGTGCCTGCATCGCGCCGCTCAATGCCTGGCTCATCCTGCAAGGCATCGAAACACTGGCTTTGCGCATGGACCGTATTGTCGAGAACACGCAAAAGGTAGCGGCGGCATTGCAGCAGCACCCGGACGTGACCTGGGTGAATTACGCTGGCCTGGCGGAACATCCGGAGCACGCACTGGCGAAGAAGTATGTCCGTGGCAGCGGTTCCGGCCTGCTCACCTTTGGCCTGAAGGGTGGGCGCGCCGCCGGTGAAAAATTCCTGGATGCGTTGCAGTTGTTCACGCGCCTGGTGAATATCGATGACGTGCGTTCACTGGCAACGCACCCGGCGTCTACCACGCACCGTCAGCTGTCGCCGACCGAACTGGAGAAGGCGGGGGTGAAAGAAGAGATGGTGCGCCTGTGCATCGGCATCGAACACATCGACGACATCCTTGCCGACCTGAACCAGGCGCTGGCGGCGAGCCAGGCCTGACCCGGTTCGTTCGCAATAAAAAACCCGCCAGCTGGCGGGTTTTTTATTCACGAAAAACGATCAGCCGCGGCTGGCGCGCTTGCGCTCGTTTTCGCTGAGGTAGCGCTTGCGCAGACGAATGGACTGCGGGGTGACTTCCACCAGTTCGTCGTCTTCGATGAATTCCAGCGCCTGTTCCAGTGTCATGCGGATGGGTGGGGTCAGCGTCAGCGCCTCATCGGTACCGGCGGCACGAATGTTGGTGAGCTGCTTGGCCTTGGTCGGGTTCACCACCATGTCTTCGCCACGGGCGTTCTGGCCCACCACCATGCCTTCGTACACTTCGGTCTGCGGGCCGATGAAAAGGCGGCCGCGATCCTGCAGCGTGAACAGGGCATAGGCCAGCGCGGTGCCGCCGGTCATGGAGACCAGCACGCCGTTGTTGCGCTTGGCGACGTCACCGGACTTCACCGGGGCATATTTGTCGAAGCTGGACGTCATGATGCCGGTGCCGGAGGTCATGGTCAGGAACTCCGAACGGAAGCCGATCAGGCCGCGCGACGGAATGGTGGCCATGATGCGCACACGGCCCTTGCCGTCCATCACCATGTCGGTGAGCTCGCCCTTGCGCAGGCCCATCTGTTCCATCACGGAACCCTGGTGCTGTTCTTCCACGTCGAAGATCACGTTTTCGAACGGCTCCATCTTCACGCCGTCGATTTCCTTCATGATCACTTCCGGACGCGACACGCCCAGCTCATAGCCTTCACGACG
>JBKHWB010000059.1:0-13277 GCA_046566745.1 Gammaproteobacteria bacterium | reverse complement strand
GGAGAATAGCCGAGGGCTGGCCCGTCAACGGTGGCGGGTTTGCCCGGGTCGCTGCGCGTTTCACGCGGAGCAGACGTGTGTTGAGCGTGTTGTTAACGCCGCGCCGGCAACACGGTGTGGTGTTCAGCAAGCGGCTAACCTTGCAGTTGTTGTGGTTATCGGATTGCAGCAGTTGTGTAAGCGCGGGCGCCTGCACGGTGCCGCTGTATTGACTTGCCCCCACCATCCCGCAGACTTGGCATCCAGTGATGCGCCCCGCCGGGCGTTCCCCATTACTACCCAGAGGACATTCATGAAAACGCTGTGGGCACTCGTTGCCATCCTGTTTACCTTCACCTTCGTCATGGAAGAGGCGCATGCCAAGCGCATGGGCGGTGGTAAATCCTTTGGCCGCAGCTACCAGACAGCGCCGGCGCCCAGCCGCAACAACGCCGATGCCCCGGCCCAGCGCCAGCAGGCGGATGCGGCCAAGCCGGCACAGCAGGGCACCAAGAAGGGCGGCCTGATGGGTGGCCTGCTCGGCGGCTTGCTAGTGGGGGGGCTGTTCGCCGCGCTGTTCGCCGGCGGCGCGTTCGAAGGCCTGCAACTGATGGACATCCTTATCATCGCCGCGTTGGCCTTTATCATCTTCAAGGTGATCAAGAGCCTGCGCCAGGGGCCCGCGGTGGCGCGCGCCCCGACTCCTCAGCCTGCGTACGCGGGTGCCGGCCAGGGACCGACGCCATCCCCGGTATTCGGTGCCCGTCGTGAAGCGCCTGCGGCAGCGCCCCTGGGCAGCGGCAACGGCCATGCCGTGCCGTTCAACCTGCCGCTGGGCTTTGACTCCCCGGCCTTCATTGAGGGCGCGAAGGAGCACTACCGCGTGTTGCAGGACGCCTGGAACCGCAACGACCTGCCCAAGATCCAGGAATACATGACGCCCGAGCTGTATGCCGACCTCAAGGCCGAGCGCGCCAGCCTGACGACCGATCCGCAAACCGACGTGCTCAGCGTCGACGCAGAGCTGGTGCGTGCGGACCAGCAGTTCGGCAAGGCCGAAGTGAGCATCCGCTTCTGCGGACGTGTCCGCGATGCGGCCGAGGGTACGGATGAAGCCTTTGTCGACATCTGGCACCTGGAGCGCGATTACACGAAGGACGATGCTCCCTGGTTCATCACCGGCATGCAGTCGGAGTAAGCGGCCGACAGATTCCCGGCCAGCAAGCGCCATGAAAAAGCCCCGCAGTGCGGGGCTTTTTCATGGGAGCCGGCTTGCATCCACCGGTATCGGTGCCGATGCGCGGAAATCGCGCGGTGTCACGCCCACCCAGCGCCGGAACGTGCGGCTGAAGTTCGAGGTGTCCTCATAGCCCAGTCGTTCGGCAATGGCTTCCACCGGCAGGTCGCTCTGCAACAGCAGCCAGCAAGCCAGTTCCTCGCGCACCGTATCCAGCAATTGCTGGTAGGTGGTGCCCTCGTCGCGCAAATGCCGGATCAGCGTTCGCGACGACACGTTTTCGTCGGCTGCAATGTCGACGATGCCGGGGTAGGCGCCCTGGCACGAAGCCAACCGTTGCTGGATGCGTTGCGTCAGGTTGCCGCCTTGCTGTTGCACTTTCAGCTGGCGTTCGCATTCGCGCTCGGCCACGCGGCGCGCTTCCGGATCGGCAGACAGGCTGCGGCGTTGCAGCAGGGTAGCGGATACTTTTGCCCGGAGGTGGCCGTGGCCAAACGAATTGCGGATCGCCAGCCGACGGTACTGCTCCGCCCATGCCGGTTCGGGAAACGGCCATTCAATCGCGAACTCGTCCTGAAGCGGTTGCCCCGTCACCGCTTCCATCAGGCGTACCAGCGTGGCGGTGAGATAGCCCAGCATGAATTCGCGCAGGTCGGGCACCTCGATCTGCTCGGCCGCCACAATGCACACCGGATCACCCGCTTCGATGGATACACCGAAAATGCGCTGCCGCAACGGCATGTAGCGCTGGCACAGCAGGAGCGCTTCTTCCACGCTGCTGCTGGCGGCCACGGCCTGTCCCAGTGCGCCATGCAGCGAGAGCTGCGCATTGATGCCCACCTCCAGTCCCAGCCAGGGGCAACCGCTCAGCGCCAGCGCATGGGCCACCAGTCGCCGGAACTGCTCGAAACTCAGGAAGCGGTTGTCACTGTGCAGGGCCTCCCAGTCCAGTCGCGTACCGGCCGTGATGTCGGCCTCGCTGAAGCCGCGCCGGCGCAGCTCCGCACATACCAGGCGGGCATAAACCGGGTGGATGGCCGGGTGCAGCCAGTGTTCGGGCGTGAGGGGAAGGGCGTTCATGGCAGCAGCTGAGGTGTTTTCATGCCGCCTAGTCTGTCATCAAATGACGATTCAGTGCCATCTCCCGCGGTTATTTTCATCGGCCGATCAGTGGATGCTGCTGTCATCACCCGAGCCATGGCCGGGTCCCTGAACAGAGGAGTCCCTTATGACGACCAGTATCCTGAATTCGAACGCCGACACCTCCGGCTACCGCGACCGCAAGCGCTACGCCTGGCTGTTGTCCGTCATTGCGCCGCTGGCTGCACCGGCCGGCCCCTGGCTTTACCTGCAGACTGGCCAGACGTTCTGGCTGTGGGCCTTCCTGGCATTTTTTTACTTTGGCATGCCCGTGCTCGACCGCGTGTTCGGCGAAGACCGCAGCAACCCGCCCGAGTCTGCCGTGCCCGCGCTGGAAGCCGATAGCTACTATCGCTACATCACCTGGGCGGTAGTGCCTTTGCTGTGGTTCGGCTTTGTCTTCAATGTCGTCTTTCTCGCCACGCATCAACTGCACTGGATTCATTGGCTGGCCGTCGTGCTGACGACGGGCAACATCCTTGGCTTCGGCCTCAACCTGGGCCACGAGCTGGGCCACAAGAAAACGTGGATTGATCGCAAGCTGGCACTGCTCACGCTGTCACTGGGCGGTTATGGCCATTTCAGTGTCGAGCACAATCGCGGCCATCACCGCTGGGTGGCAACGCCGGAAGATCCGGCCTCGTCACGCATGGGCGAAAGCATCTGGCGTTTTGTATTCCGTGAGATGCCCGGTGCTTTCTTCCGCGCCTGGGATCTGGAAGAAGAGCGTCTGGCCCGCAGTGGCAAGTCAGTGTGGCATCTGGACAACGAAATCCTGCAGGCCGGCATCATCACGCTCGCCCTGTACGGCACGCTGGTGGCCGTGTTTGGAGCGGCCATGGTTCCCCTGCTGATGCTGATCGCCTTCTGGGGCGCGTTCCAGCTCACCTCGGCCAACTACATCGAACACTACGGCTTGGTACGCAAGAAGCTGGACAATGGCCGTTACGAACAGACGCAGCCGCATCACAGCTGGAACAGCAACCACATTGCCTCCAACCTGGCCCTGTTCCACCTGCAGCGCCACTCCGATCATCACGCCCACCCGACGCGCTCTTACCAGTCGCTGCGGGATTTTCCGGAGCTGCCGACCTTGCCGGTGGGCTACTTCGGCATGTTCCTGCTCGCCTACATTCCGCCGCTATGGTTCCGCGTGATGAATGCGCGCCTGATCGACGCGGTGGGCGGGGATGTCTCGCGCATCAACTTCGAGCCGGCCAAGCGCCCGCAGCTGATGCAGCGTTACGGATTGAAGGACGTCGCGCCTGCTGACGTGGCCGCGGGCCGCTAACGTCAGCCCAGGCTGTCCTTCCAGTTGGCGTAGGTGGTGCGGGGAACTTCAAAGCGGTCGTCGGTGCGGCAGTAAAACGCCGGCGCGCCCATGCGGCCCACGGGCGTAAAGCCCTGGATGCGAAGTTTCTCGCCCACCAGATGGTCCGCCACGTGAAACATCACCACTTCGCCAAAGATCACCGTGTAACGACCAAAATCCTGCGTGCCGTGCAAGCGGCACTCCATGCTGGCAGGTGACTCCGCCACGCGCGGCACCTGAATTTTCAAGGAGGCCGCCGCCGTCAGGCCGGTGGCGGCCAGCTCGCTCTCGTTGCCGGGAAAATCGGCTGCCGACACGTTCATGGCCGCCATCAGGTCCTCGGTCACCATGTTCACCACGAATTCGCCACTGGCCAGGATGTTGCGGCCGGTGTCCTTCAGCGTGCCGTCGTCATGATGTGCCACACTGATCATTACGATCAGCGGCTCGCTGCCCACCGCATTGAAAAAACTGAACGGGGCCAGGTTTACCACCCCGTTGGCATTCAGGCTCGTCACCCACGCGATCGGGCGCGGCACCACCAGGTTGGTGAGCAGCTTGTAGTTGTGGTCGGGGCTGAGGTCGGCGGGATTGATGATCATGGTGACGATGCAACGCAGGAAGGGAGTGCATCTGTTGTAGCAGTCGTCGGGCGAGCCGACAACAGACGTATGCCAGCTGCCGGCAGGCAACAGGGCGAGGATCAGTGGGCGCGTGTGCAGCGCAAGCGACGGCCGGCCAGCGCCAAGGCAACTCGGTGCCACCCCATACTTGGCTTAGATCTTTCCGCTATCAGTCGATGCTGTCTTCGTGATGACTGCCGGTTATGAGCGATGGCGACAACCGGGCCGCCTCGTCACGAGCACTACGAATGCCATACAGAAAGCGGGCACCATCGCAGCGCAGCCATCCCGCTGGGTGGACTACGCTGTAGACAGTCGGGACACACGCGATTGTCGCGGGAGGTGAGTCCATGCGTATCCTGCTCATGATGGTCTGTCTGCTGTTTGGGTCGGGCATGGCCTCCGCCCGCGTGCAGGTCGGCGTTGGCATTTCCCTGCCGGGCATCAGTATCGGCATCAACCTGCCGCAGTATCCCCAGCTGGTGCTGGTGCCGGGCTACCCCGTCTACTACGCGCCTGCCCTGTCGCTGAACTATTTCCATTACGACGGCATGTACTGGGTTTTTGCTGACGACAACTGGTATGTCGCTTACTGGTACAACGGGCCTTGGTACATGGTCTACCCGGACTATGTGCCGCTGTTCCTGTTGCGGGTGCCGGTCTATTACTACCGCCGGCCGCCTGCCTATTTCCATGGCTGGTGGCTGGGCGCGCCGCCCCGCTGGCACGAACGCTGGGGACGTGACTGGGAGCAACGGCACAGCGGCTGGCGGCAGTGGGACATGAGCGCCTCGCCTGCACCCGCGCCCCTGCCGGACTACCAGCGCGATTACCCCCGCGAGCGCTACCCCGACGCCACCCGGCAGGGCGACCTGCACCGCCAGTACTATCGCTACCAGCCGCGAGATGGTGTGGTGAGGGAGCACCAACAGTCGCTTGAAGACAGCATCAGGCGCCCAGCGCGGCAATGGTCTGTACCGGCACCGAAGGGGGGGTGAGCCGCCGGGCTGGAGCAGTGGGCGGGTCCTTGTGTCGCCACCGCAGCAGGAGCGCCCGGAGTGGCGCGATACGCCATCGTGGCAACGTGACCGCAATGACCGCTACGCGGTTCCACCAGTCCTGCAGCGGCAACGGGTCATCCAGTTTGACGATGGGCCACGCGGGCGTGAGAGCGCCGAGCCCGGGGTGCGACGCTTCCGTGGCGGGCCGGGGCCGTGGGCTGGCGACGAGGGCCGACCGTCATCACAGGGGGAGGTGCGCCGGCAGGAGCGGCCAGGCAAGGATCAGCGCACGCGTGGCAGCGCAGAGAAACGGCAGGAGCGGTGAGGGTGGCGTGCTGTCCATTGGCGGCGCACCCGTTGCAGTCGAAGCTTGATCAGGCTGCAGTCGCTGCATACGTCTCCTCGCCCGACTCGTGCCAGCGCAGGCCTTCTTCCTCGACGATACGCCGTGCGGCTGCCAGTCGGTGTTCCGGCAGCATCGGATCACTGAACGGTGCCGCCTTGCGTAGCCAGTCGAACTTCTCCACGCCCAGGTTGTGGTAAGGCAGCAGCGTGATGGCCGAGAGTCCGCAGTTACGCACGAAACGTGCGATGGCGCGCACGTTGTCCTCGTCATCGGTAATGCCCGGCACCAGCGGCAGGCGTGGCCATACCTGCGGGCCACGGCCGGCGGCGGCAAGAGCGGCCAGCAGTGCAAAATTGTCCAGGATGCGCGCGTTGTCAGCGCCGCAATGAAGCTGGTGTTGTGCCGGGTCCATGATCTTCAGGTCGAAGAGCAGCAGGTCGAGTCCGCCCAGTGCCCGCCACAGAATCTGTGACGAAAAGCGCTGCCAGGCCTGATCATCACCCAGAAGTTCCGTTAACGGGCGAACGTGCTTCAAATGAAACAGGCCGCAGGTCTCCATGGCGGTATGAATGCCTTCCACTTTCAGTGGCTGCTGGAGGGCGTGCACATACTCGGGAAACAGCGAGGCCTCGCCGCCGGAGAATGTCACGCCGCCGCCGGACTGCCGGTACAACGAAAATTCCGGTGCGAGCTCGGCGTACACATCCTCTGGCGACCGCGCTTCACCAAAGCGCGTGAGTGCCCCGCCGGGACAGGTCTCCACGCAACGAAAGCATGTCGTGCAGTCATCAACAGACCAGTGGCCGGGCGCCGTCATCGCGCCAGTAGGGCACACGCTCACGCAGGTGCCGCAGTCGATGCAGTTCCGCTCTTTGTGCGCCAGTTCCGGTGTCTTCGACCATGACTCCGGATTCTGGCACCAGCTGCAGCGCAGCGGACAGCCCTTCAGGAATACAACGCTGCGAATACCGGGGCCATCATGCACGCAGAAATGTTGCACGGAAAATACCTGGGCCTGTGCGCTCATACCGTTACCTCTCAGCCGTGCATCGTGCGTTCGATGATTTCGTCCTGCACTTCCGGCCGCAGGTCCGCGAAATAGGCACAGTAGCCGGACACGCGCACCAGCAGGTTGGGGTAGGACTCCGGATTTTCGCGGGCCTTGCGCAGGTCATCGGCGTTCAGCACGGCAATCTGCACCTGCATACCATCCTGATCGATGAAATAGGTGCGCAGCAGACTGGCGAGTTTGGCTGCACCCTGCTTGCCGCCAATGGTCTTGCGATCAAAGGTGGCGTTCAGTACCTGGCTGTTGGCCCAGCGCGATTTGTCGAGCCCGGCCACCGAGCGCAACAGGGCGCTGGGGCCGTTACGATCCATGCCATCCACCGGTGAGCAGCCATTGGAGAGGCGTGCACCGGCTCGACGTCCGTCCGGCAGGGCGCCGGTGTAGCGACCGAAGGCATGGCCGCAGGTCATGGAGTAAAAGCCGGCCAGCCACTGACCGCCGCGAGAACTGCGGTGGCTGGCAACCGCATCGCAGAAGGCATCAGCCGCTACCTGCACCCATTGATCCGCTTCGGCGTGGCCGTTGCCATAGCGCGGCAGCTTGCGTTGCATCTCGATGGCCAGTGCTTCGTGTTCCTTGAAGTCCGTGCGCAGGATGTCCACCAGTTGTGCAAGTGTGAATCGCTTTTCTTCAAACACCAGCCGGTGGATGGCGTGCAACGAATCCCCGGCATTGGCCAGTCCCACCGCCTGTACGCTGGTAAAATTGTAGTCGGCGCTGCCGCTGGTAATGTCGCGCCCGCGCCGCAGGCAGCCATCGGTCATCAGTGAGTTGACCGGCGTGGTGCGGTGCTGGCGCACAGCCTCTTCCAGATAACCCATCACCTTCGCCATGTCGTCCACGGCGCATTTCACTTGCTGGCGGTACGCCGCAACCACATCGTCCATGTGGCGCATGGTATATACGGGCGGTGTCGCTGCTCCCTGCCGCCTGCCCCTGAAATTTCGTCCTTCGTTCAGGGCCTGCTCCAGGCAGATGGGCAGGTTCATGAGCGCCGCATCAGCAGAATTGGCCGTGCGACCCTGGCTGGCCAGTTCGGTACAGCCGATCACGGCGTAATCGCGCGCATGGACCTCGCTGTAGCCGGCCTTCATCAGGGCATCAATAACGGACTTGTCGCCGTAGAATGCAGGTCGTGTACCGGTGCGTTGCAGGGTTTCCACGCATTTGTCCAGGAACCATGCCGGTGTCTTTTCATGCACGCGGACATGCAGTGAGGGTTCGCGCGTCGCGATCAACGCATAGGCATCCAGAAAAATGCCAGAGACCTCGCAGGTGGCGTCATTTCCGTCCGCATCGACACCGCCCAGCGTAATGCCCTGCGCCACATCATGGCCGCTGAAATGGTGGTCCATGCGCGTCGAGTAAACCGGCATGGTTTCGCAACACTTCAGCTGGAAACTGGCAACAAATTCAACGGCTTCGTCGCGCGTGATGGCGCCGTTCGCCAAGTCCTGTGCGTACAGCCGCTGCAGGGGCTGGTCGAGGCGGCCGAACGACACGCCCTGTTCGTAGTCCTCCAGGCACATCGCCATGTGCATGATCCACGCGGCCTGCACGCCTTCACGAAAAGTGCGCGCGGGATGGTAGGGCACATGCCGCAGCGCCGTTGCCGCCGCTTCCAGTTCGCAACGGCGAGCTGCCGGCATGCCGGGAAGTGCCGCCACGCGCGTTGCTTCGTCGGCCAGGTTCGCCGCCATGGTGCGGATGCCCGTGGCGATCATCTCGATGGACCGGTAGAACGCGCGCTGCTCGTCATCCAGAGCGATGCCGTCCGGCGTCTTGCCGCTGGCGAGCGCCGCTTCCGCCATGCGGACAGAGCCCTCCAGTCCTTGTTCGATAATGCGGGCGTGATTACCTACCTGGTGCCCGATGCCCGCCTGTTCGGTGACGATGTAGCGCTCGGCATGCAGGATGTCGCGAACATGCTGCAGTCGGGAAGGCTTCACGAGTGCGTGCCAGAGCACGCTGTCGCGCGACGTCGCCGCCACAATGGCCAGCAACTCGGCCTTCTCGAGTGAACTCAGCCGCAGCGGCACCACACGATCCTGCAAGCGGAACAGATCCTCCACGATGTGCGCGGAGGAGCCCTCCGGATAAAAATTCGCGGCAACGCGCTTGGAGGTCATGTTGCCCACCACCAGTTCGTCATCGTAGATGCGCGGCTGGCGAGTCTTCATGACATGTGCAATGGCAGCAGCCCGGCGTACACAAACATGGTCGCTGGACAGTCGCTTGCCCTCACGCGAACGACGGAACTGCAGTAGCAGTCGCGGCCGTTCCAGGCAGAGCGAGTAGCCGGCGGCATGTACGGCCTCGCGGATGCGATCGAGGCGCGGCGCGGGGGAAACGAATTTGACGATGGCATTCATGGCGCAGCTCCGGTGGGGGCGCGTGACCGTGCCGACTGGCGCAGTGTCTTGTCCCTTTCTGTGATTCTTGGTCGCGTGTAGCGCAAAATATTGACGAAGAGTGCCGCTGGATTGACCGACCGCGTCAAAACTGGTGCAAATTTGACCTTTATCAAGGGAGTGAGCGCAGCGGTTCTTTCAGGTGCGGCGCGCCAATTTTCATTTTCCTGCCGCATTGTGAAATTGACGGCCGGTGTCGCCAGCCGGATTTCAACGACTAGGTTTGTTCGCAATTCGTTGGTATGGTGGGGTGGTCTACGGCCATGTGGCCGGTGTCGCCAAGCGCCGGTTCGGGATGTCGTAGGGCATGTCACGGAGGAGAAACGCGCTGCTGATGGGTGATCGCAGCGCTCACGATAGTCTGTTTTTTTCGGGGTAAACCATGCACCACCTCCCATCAAGCTGGCGACGACCGGCCCGGCGTCCTTTTGTCTCGGCCAGTGTGGCAGGCCTTTTGCTCCTTGTGGTCAGCGGCTGTACCAGCATGCAGCACGCCGCCAGCACCGGTGATGTCCAGACCGTCATCAAGGGCCTCTCCGCCGGTAAAGACGTCAACATGGTGGATGCGGCCGGTCGTCCCTTGCTCGCGATTGCAGCCGAGCGTGGCCAGCTGGCGATCATCCGCGAGTTGGTGTCACGTGGCGCTGACCTGGAAAAGAAGGACAGTCGCGGCATGACACCGCTGTTCATCGCCGCCGGTTACAACCAGCTGCCGGCTGTGCAAGAGCTCGTGGTGGCGGGAGCCGCTATCGAAAGCCGCAATACCGATCTGGAGTTCACTCCCCTCATGCCGGCGGCCGAGTCCGGCTATAACGCCGTGGTGGATTACCTGCTGTCGAAGGGGGCCGACGCCGCCGCGCGTTCCAGTGACGGCCAGACCGCGCTCAGCCGCCTGGCGTGGGTGAATGCCCGTACCAGCCAGAGCAATAACGTGGGAACCGCGCAGCTTCTCCTCGGCAACCTCCGTGCCAAGCTCAGCAAAAAGGCCTTTGCCGACTATGTGAATCACCCCGATGTCACCGGCATGACGCCGCTGCATCGTGCCGCCGGCAGCAACAACGCCGAGATCATTACCTTCCTGCTGCAGAACGGCGCCAGCCCCAACGCCACCGCACGCGTGCCCGCCGGGGCAGAAGAAATGGCGAGCGCAGCAGAAGTCTCCGCTTTTGCGCAGCCCACGGCAGCGCCCGGCATGCTGAGCGCCTTCCTGCCCAAGCTGCAACAGACACTGGCGGCGGGAAAGCGCGAGATGCCGGCCGAGAGCGCACCCGAACCGGCGCCCGCCGCCGCGGTCATCGACAACTGGACCCCGATTCTCAGCGCTACCCGGCATTGCCAGCAGTCAGAAGCCAGTGTTGCTGCGCTGCTGGCCGGGGGTGCCAATCCCGTCGCACGTGCCAGTAACGGCCGCACCACCTTGCAGACATTGGCTGAGTGCGCCACCGGTGATACCGGGCCGGTGGTCAAGCTGGTGATCGACAAGGCCCGCAGCAAGTCCTCCACGGTCGAGTTCCGCAAGTTCGTCAACGAGCCGGACGATGCGACCGGCCGCAGCCCGCTATTGAGTGCCGTGGTGCGCAACCAGCCCGAAACAACACGCCTGTTGCTGGCCGCCGGGGCCTCGCCCAACAGCACCAGCAAGGATGGCCAGGCGCCCCTGCATGTGGCCCTTGAGGCAGGATCGCATGACGTCGCACGCCACCTGTTGGCCGCAGGCGCCAATCCTGAACAACCCAATGCCATGGGCCTGAACCCGCTGTACTGAATGGTGGACAAGGGCGATGTCGAGGGCGTGAAGGTGCTGCTGGGCGGTGGCGCCAAACCCAATATCGCCGGGGAAGGTGGATGGATGCCCCTGCACCGCGCGATTGGTGGCGTGGCCCCGGCGACGGCCCCCGGCCAGCCGGCTGCCCCGCCCCGCGCGAATCCGGAGATGGTCGCATTGCTGCTCGGCAAGGGCGCCAATGCCAATGCCCTGCTGGCAAACGGCAAGGCGCCCCTGCACATGGCACTGGAAAACGATGACCTGGAGGCCGCGCGTACGTTGCTGGAAGGCGGAGCCAAACCCGGCATCAAGAAGGCCGATGGCGTATTGCCGCTCTACACCGCCGTGGCCAAGAACAAGCCCGAGGCGGTGAAGCTGCTGCTGGCTCACGGTGCCAATCCGGATGACGATGCCAGTCTGTACATCGCCGTGCAGCAGAACAACCTGCCCATGTTGCAATTGTTGCTGAATGCCAAGGCCAATCCCGAGAAAGCCTTCCAGTCGTGGACGCCCCTGCACAAGGCGGCTGCCGATGGCTACTCGGAGGCTTACCGCATGCTCATGGCGGCCGGTGCCCGCGACACCGTGCGCAATGACGACGGCAAGACCCCGCGTGATCTGGCCCGCGAGCGTCAAGAAAGGATTGCGGCGCAGCAAGAGGCGGAGCGCATAGCGGCTCAGGAGCGTCGTGAGGCTAGCGAGCGCCGCGCGCAGATGTTCATGGCGGGGATGACGACCCTGGCCGGCGCGTATAGCGAGGCCGTGCAGGAGCAGGCCGCGCAGCAGGCCTCCCAGCGCCAGATGCTGGCCAATATCCAGGCACAGGCCGATGCCAAGCGTCGCCAGCAGGAAGCCGCCGCTGCCGCCCAGGCCGCCGAGCGTCGCCAGCAGCAGGCGGCTGAGCAGGCCGCCGGTCGCCAGGCCTTGGCCAACCAGTTGGCCGACGGCATTGCCTACCGCAATGCCCAGATGGAACGCACCACCGATGCCGCCACGCGCAACCGCCTGGCAGCGGACAACGCCAAGGCCCTGCAGGCCGCCCAGCAGATCGGGGCGTATGACCAGGTGAACCGTCAGGCCATTGCCGCCACCTCCGCCAACCAGTCTGCGGCCCGCCAGCAGCGCGAGACCCAGGCGCAGCAGGAAGCCGAGGCCGCCCGCCGCGCCGCGCAGGAACGTCAGCAGCGCCTTGCCCAGCAGCAGGCTGAAGAGCGCCAGCGCCAGGCCGAGCAGGCCGAGCGCGAACGCCAGCGCCAGCTAGCCGAGCGCGAGGCAGAGCGTCAGCGTGCGGAAGAGCAGCGCCGTCAGGCGGCAGAGTTGCGGCGGCAGCAGGAAGAAGAGCGCAACCGGCCGGTGGCGTACCGAGAGGGCATCACCCTGTGCTCACCGGCGACGTACGGCAAGAATGTCTGGTCCTGCAAGGGGCCGTTGCAGAACACCAGCGGCAACCTGGGTGACGACCCTACCTCCAGTTGGGCGGTCACCAAGGCCTGTGCCACTGACAGCAGCAATATCCGGGATCTTGGGATGGTGTCCGGCTACCGTGCTTTCGGTTGCGGCTATGGCATACACCCGACCGACCGCAAGTATCCCGGCAACCGGGACATTCCGGCGGACCTGGGGGTCAACTACATCCCGGATCGCGGTACGTTCTACTGCAGCACTTCCAGGGTTTTTGCCTACTGCAAGGGAAGGGGTTGAGCGCCTTGTGCGCAAAGCGGGCGCCGGCATAGTCTGCCGGCCGTCCTGCCCCTCAGACCGCCACCCCGTCAAAAAACACCGATAGCATGGCCTCCACGATGGCGTCGTCGTCCAGCGTGCCACTCAGGCGCAGGTAGTCGATGGCCGGGTCGCAGGTGCGTGCATACAGGCTGAGCAGCACCACCTCGGTGGGCAGGGTGGGGCGCAATTCTCCCCCAGCCCGTGCCGCCTCGATCCAGGCCGACAGCCGGCCGGTCAGGCGGGTCAGTGCGGCCAGGTACTCGCCGTCCGCCTGCAACGGGCGGCTGTGTCTTTGCACGGGTGGTCCTGCCTGCCGTTGGCGGTTGCAACGGCCGTGGCGGGGCGGCTTGAGTTATACGCAAAGTAATTGTACTTTACGTATAACTCCTCCGGAAGCGCTGCCATGCTCGCCACGCCATTGTCCCTGACGGCCCGCACCCTCTATGCCGAGTTGCGCGAACTGGCGCTGGCCCTTGGTGCCTCCGAGCATATGGGCGATACGCCGGGCAGTGTGGTGCGCAAGGCGCTGAAAGGTGTCGATTACCTTTACTACCAGTACCGTGATCTGGATGGTTGTACCCGCCAGGCCTATCTGGGGGCAGACAATGCCGCCACTCAGGTCCTGCTGGCGCGCCTGACGGCCCGGGCAACAGATCGCGCGGAAGACCTCGG
>JBKHWB010000058.1:0-13601 GCA_046566745.1 Gammaproteobacteria bacterium | reverse complement strand
GGTCGTGTGCACCACGCTCTTGTCGACTTATTACCCCGCCGGACAGCCGATTCTCTCCCTGGATGGTGTATGGTTAACACATCTCAATCATGAAGCTCCGCCATGGCCAGTCCCAACTATCAGTTTGAAAAGCGCCAGCGAGAACTCGCAAAGAAGAATAAAAAGGCTGAAAAGGAGACGAAAAAGTCGGTGGCCAAGGAGCCGTCCGAGCCCGCTGTTGACCCGGGTAATGCTGACAATCCTTGAGAGACCGGCACCACTGCAGAGACAAACCATTACCACCAACGTCAGTGGCGGCCTGCACTAACGCCAAGAAAGCTCCGCGGCAGGCGTGGAAAATGTCGCATCACCGCCGCCCGTCAACAGACTCTTGGCCATGACTCGACACACCCGTGATGACAGCGCCACTTGCAGTGCCGAACCGATCGCATGTGATGCACAGACTGACAACACCAACGGCACCTGGCTAAGCACATACCATGTACCCAAGATGGATTGCCCATCCGAAGAGCGCATGATCCGCCTCGCGCTGGAGGGCGTACCCGGCGTGCGGGCGCTGCGCTTTGATCTCGCCGAACGCCGGCTGCAGGCGACGCATGACGGCCCGGCCGACGTGCTGACGGCACGTCTGCTCCCGTTACAACTGGGGGCAACACTGGAGGCTACTACTCCAGCGGCCATCGACGGTGGCTTAACCAAGGGGCAAGGTGAAGACAGCACCGCCCCGGAGTCACGCGTCCTGAAGCAGCTGCTCGCCATCAATGGCGTGATGTTCGTCATCGAACTGGTCATGGGGTTGGTGGCGCAGTCTGCAGGGCTGCTGGCGGACTCACTGGACATGCTGGCGGACGCCTTTGTCTATGGCATCGCGCTGTATGCCGTCGGCAAAACGGCACGGCACAAACTGACGGCGGCACACCTGGCCGGCTGGCTGCAGATGGCACTGGCGCTGGGAGCGCTGACGGAAACCGGGCGGCGATTCCTGTTTGGCAGCGAGCCGCACTCCATGCTGATGATGGGCGTTGCCGGTCTGGCGCTGGTCGCGAACGTAACCTGCCTCTGGTTGATCTCCGCTCATCGCGACCGCGGCGTCCACCTGCGCGCCAGCTGGATCTTCTCCTCCAACGATGTACTGGCCAATGCCGGGGTCATCGTAGCCGGCGCGCTGGTCGCCTGGACACACTCCCCCTACCCCGACCTGGTGATCGGCACCGTCATCGGTGTTGTTGTACTGAATGGGGCACGTCGCATTCTTGCACTGAAGGGCTAGCCCATTTCCGCCTGCTTGCTGTTCGCGCGAGCCGGTGCTGTGTAAGCTTCGGGCAATGCTACCGGCCTTGCCCCGAGAGGCCGGCAACCGTCATCTCCGGAGTTCGAACGTGCCCAAGCTGACCGTTAAACAACAGATCGCCCTCCTGGCCCTTGGTGTGCTGGCGGCCCTGTGGTTCTGGCGTCACTGGCAGGGGCCCGAGGTGGCGGCAACGGTCGTGCAGCAACAAGCGCTGGTCCAGACCGTGGTGGCCAGTGGCGAGGTGCGCAGCCAGTCCCTGGCCCGCATCGGTAGCGAAATCACCGGCACCCTCAAAGCCCGCCACGTTCGCGAAGGTGACGTGGTCAAGCCGGGCGACCTGCTACTGGAACTGGCCAACGACGAGCAACAGGCGCGCGTGCGGGAGGCAGAGGCTGCACTACAGCTACTGGGAAGCTCTTCCCGCCGCCAGGCACTGGCGGCACTGGCCGAAGCCGAGGCCAATCTGGCGCAGGCTGAACGGGAGCGGGAACGCCGGGAAACCCTGCGCGAACGCAACCTGATTCCGGATGAGCAGGTGGAGCAGGCCAGGCGCAGCGAGCTTTCTGCACGCATGGTACGTGACAGGGCCGCGCTGCAGGCGAAGGCATTGGCCGCCGGCGGCACCGAAGAACAGGTGCTGCAGCAACGCCTGGCCGCAGCACGCGCCCAACTGGCACGCACACGCGTGGTGTCGCCCGTGAGTGGCACTGTGCAAACCCGCAACGTGGAGCCCGGCGATCTGGTACAGCCCGGCCGCACCTTGCTGGAAATCTCCACTGCCGATGCACGCGAGATCGTGGTGCAGGTGGATGAAAAAAACATGGCCCGACTGGCCGTAGGCCAGCCGGCGCGCATCATTGCCGATGCCTATCCTGACGATGTATTACCTGCCCGCATCACCTTCATTGCACCGGCTGTGGATGCCTCGCGCGGCACCATTGACGTACACCTGAACATTGACGAAAGCGGAAGCCGGCTGAAGCAAGGCATGACCGTGTCGGCCACCATGGAAACCGGCAGGCGCGACACAGCGCTGGTGATCCGCAATGACGCCTTGCGCGAGATCAGCGGCAACAAAGCGGTCGTCATGCGCGTGCACAACGGCATTACCAAGAGGACCGACCTCTCGTTGGGGCTACGCGGCATGACCATGACGGAAGTCGTCGACGGGCTAAAACAGGGTGATGTGGTCGTGATCGACGACGTCACCGACGGGCAGCGACTGCGCGCGCAGCTCTCTTCTCCTGTCGCCGCCTCGGACTGACACCATGCGCCTGATCGACGAGCTGTGGCTGGAATGGAAAATCGCCACGCGCTTTCTGGCCGACAATCACCTGCAAACCCTGCTGATTGCGGTGGGGATTGCCGTGGGGTCGGCCGTGATCGTTTTCATCACCGCCCTGGTGAACGGGCTGCAGGCCAACATCATCGAACGCACGCTGGGCACGCAGGCCCATATCCGCTTCCTGGCACCTGACGACCTCAACCGCGTGGCGCCCGCCACGCCGGGCTCCGTGCAACTGGTGCTGGAAAGCAAGCGCGCCCAGCGCCTGCGCTCCATCGCCAACTGGCAGGAAATCCGTGACGTGCTGGATGCCCAGCCGGACATCGAGGCGGTCTCGCCACTGATCAGCGGGCCGGCGCTGGCCCGCCGTGGCGCGGCACGCAGCTCGGTGGCGCTGATGGGCATGGAACCGGCACGTTACCAGCGCATCGTACCGATCCAGGACGACATGGTGGCCGGTCGCTTTCTGGTGGGCGGTGGCAACGCAGTGATCGGCAAGGAACTGGCCGATGACTTTGGCGTGCAGGTCGGCGACAAGCTGCGCCTGGATGCCGGTGACAGTCGCGAGGCCACCGTGACTATTGCCGGCATTTTTGAACTGGGCGTGCGCGAACTGGATGCACGTTATGTGTATCTGGACATCAAGCAGACGCAAACGCTGCTCAACCTGCCCGGCGGGATTACCGTGATTGATGCCCGCGTCAAAAGCCTGTTCAGTGCCGACGACATTGCACGGCGTCTGGGCAGGCTGACGGGACTCAACGCCGAAAGCTGGATGTTCACCAACGGCCAGTTGCTGAACGCGCTGAGTTCGCAAACCATGTCGACGCGCATGATCCGTTTCTTTGTCGGCATCTCCGTGGCCTTTGGCATTGCCAGCGTACTGGCGGTGAGCGTGGTACAGCGCACGCGCGAGATCGGCATCCTGCGTGCCATGGGCAGTCCGCGACAGCAGATCCTGCGCGTCTTCCTGCTGCAGGGCGGACTGCTGGGATTCGCCGGCTCGCTACTCGGCGGACTGGTGGGCTACCTGCTGGTACAGGCCTTCAATATTTTTGGGCCAAAACTGTTTTTCATTCCCACCAGCCCGGTGCTGATCGTGTCCACCGTCGCCGTGGCCACCCTGACCGGCGTGATTGCAGCGGCCTTCCCGGCCCGCCGCGCCGCCCGCCTCGATCCTGCCGTGGCCATCCGCTATGTCTGATCTCGCTCCCGCACTCGCCGTGGCCAACGACGTCATCCGTCTCGACGGACTGCGCAAGACCTACAACCCGGGCACGCCGCTGGAACTGGAGGTGTTGCACGGCATCGACATGACGGTGCGACGGGGCGAGCTGGCCGCGCTGATCGGCCCCTCCGGCTCAGGCAAAAGCACCCTGCTCAATCTCCTGGGCCTGCTCGACTCCCCCTCTGATGGCGAGCTGTACCTGATGGGCAAGGCCACGCGCGACATGGATGACGAGCAGCGCACGCGCCTGCGCAACGAACGCATCGGGTTTGTCTTCCAGTTCCATCACCTGATCACGGCATTCACGGTGCTGGAGAACGTGCTGATGCCCCTGATGATCGGCAAAGGAAAGCCTGCAAAGGCCGACATTGAACGCGCGCATGCGCTGCTGGAGGCCGTCGGACTTGAAGCGCATGCCGGAAAGAAAGCCAACGCCATCTCCGGCGGGCAACAGCAGCGCGTGGCGATTGGGCGTGCCCTGATCACCCGGCCCGCCCTGCTGCTGGCCGACGAGCCCACCGGTAATCTGGATACCCACACGGCAGAAGGCGTGTTCGATCTTTTTCGCCGGTTCAATCGCGAATTTGGCTGTGCGGTGCTGGTGGTGACGCATGATCCGCGCCTGTCGGCGCGCTGTGATCGCACCATTGAACTGGTGGACGGACGAATCGTCCGGGATGCCCCGCATCCGTCGACCTCCTGATCCATTACCTGAGACCTCCTGTACGACCGTCCATGACCACAAGCGCAACAGATTTCATTGACGCCCGGCCTGTTCATGCCCTAAATTCAGTGAACACCTGTTTACACCTGAAGCCCCATGAAAGACCTGATCACCGACGCCATTTCCAAGAAACTCGCCGGCACCCTTGAGGCCATTGGTGGCGCCAAGGCCCTGTATGGCGATCCCATCACCTTTAATGGCGAGCAGATCATTCCGGTTGCCCGCGTGAGCGTGGTGTTGTCCGCGAGCGCCGAAGGCTCGGGCGGGGGCAACAGCGGCTTGGGCGGCAGCCTGGCCAGCATGGCAAAGGGCAGTGGCGGCGGTACGGCCGATGCCGGCCTCAAGGTCAATATCGAACCGGTAGGCTACCTGCGCAGCACGCCACAGGGCCCGGTGTTCTGCCCTCTGGTATCCTCCGGGCACTAAACCCATTCAGGTAGTACCGCCGTTGACGAATCCTGTTTCGGGGCAACTGCCCCCTCCGTCGCTGGAGCGCAGCCGCCGGCTGGCCACGATTGCCCTGATCGCGGCTGCCGTGCTGTGGCTGATCTTCATCATCCTGTCCCGTGTGTTCCCCGATTACGGCTGGCTGTTCGAGATTCTCTCGCTCGGCGCCGAAGCCGGCATGGTGGGTGGACTGGCCGACTGGTATGCCGTGACCGTCCTGTTCCGAAATCCTTTCGGCCGCCTGCCCTTGCCGGCCCTGTTGCAGGAACACACGGAGATCATTCCGCGCAACAAGACCCGCATTGCCCAGTCCATGGGGCGTTTTGTGCAGGAAAACTTCCTGTCCCCGCCCATCGTGCGCAAAACCGTGCAGGAAACCGATGTCAGCCTGAAACTTGGGATATGGCTGGCACAGGAAGAGAATGCCGCCCAGATCAGCGCGCTGCTGCAACGTATCGGGCCACGCCTGCTGCAGGTGTTCGAAAGCAAAGAGATCGAGGCCTTCATCCAGCAGAACGCAGTGGAATGGGTGAAGAGCACGCCCATGCACCACATGGTCAGCGAAATGCTGCGCGCCGTGGTGGAAAACGATTTCCATCATGAGGCCCTGCAACTGGCGCTGGACAGTGCCGATCGCTGGATCAAGGACAACCCTGAAAAAGCCCATGACACCGCACGCACGATCTTCGAAGAACTCGGTGTGGGTGGCTTGGCCCGAGGTGCCAGCTGGATCGGCATTGATGTCCAGCAAAAAGTCATCAACACCTTCATGGACAAGGTGGAAAAGCTGCTGGAAGACCGCAACCATCCCTGGCGGGCCGGGCTGGAAAACATGGCCAACGAGCTGATGAAAGAGTTGCGCCGAAAGAACACCACTGCGTCAAAACGCTTGAATGCCACCAAGAATGCGCTGGCCGACAGCGCGCAGGTGGTGAGCTTTGTCAGCGGGACCATCGTCATCCTGCGAGATGCCATCAAGAAGGATCTGGAACGCAAGGACTCGGGGCTGGCCAGCAACATCAAGGGCGTACTGTTGCGACTGGGCCATCACCTGCAGACCAACAAGCGCGTACGCCAGGCGCTTAACCAGGAAATCGAAGAGGCGGCCGTGGTGTTTGCCACGGATTACGCCGACGCGATCATTGTCTACGTCAGCCGGCAAATACACGACTGGGATACGCGCGACATGATCAACAAGATCGAAACCGAAGTGGGTGGCGACCTGCACATGATCCGCGTCAACGGCGTAGTGGTCGGCTCGGTGATCGGCCTTATCCTGGGAATGGGGCGCGCCTTGCTGGGCCACGTTCCGCTCTGAGCATTCATCAGGATGACTTGCTGTCCCCGGAGTGGCCGGCGGGGACATGACCGCAATCAAGGACAGCCGTCTTTTAATTCATGCCCAATAGCGAACTCGTCAATCCGGGTTCTCTTGAGGCTTGTCCATGGTCCGCTCACAGGAAGCGTTCAATTTTTATTCCCATATGGCCGGCATGGTCGCCGCGGCAGTCGGCACCCTGTTCCTCGTCATGCGCGCGGCGGACACGGAGTCGTTGCTGGTACCGGCACTGATCTACGGCTTGTCGACGGTCTTCCTTTTCCTCGCCAGTTCCCTGTATCACGCTTTCAAGCAGCAGGAAAACGAGGTGTCGTTCTGGCGGCGCATGGACCGTTTTGCCATCTTCGTGATGATCGCCGGCTCGTACACCCCGGTGTGTTATCTGTTTCTGGATGAGCAGTGGCGGGTGCCCATGATTGCGCTGCAATGGGGCCTGGTCGGCCTCGGTGTTTTCACCCAGGTATTCTTTCCGCGCGCACCGCGAGTGCTGTTCACCCTGATCTACATGACCATGGGCTGGCTGCTGCTGTTACCCATCCAGCAGGTTCTCGCGTCAATGACAGCGACACAGCAAACCCTGCTGTTCGCGGGTGGCGCGGCCTTTACAACGGGGGCCATTTTCTATGCCACCCGCAAGCCGCTGATGCTGCCGGGCATCTTCAGCTTCCACGAACTTTTCCACGTGATGGTACTGATCGGTGCCGGCTGTCATTACGCCATGATCTATAACGCACTCGCCACATCAGCGCTGGCCTAGCCATGCAGCGGAAGTCGCAACGACTTGCCACGTTGCTGGCAGCAGAAAGCGAACAGTTTGCACGAGATTATCTGCATCACTTCAATGCAACTGAAAGCAAGCCTGCCTGTATTGGAGAGCCGGTATTCCTGCCCTCATCACAATCAACGTGGGGCGTACTGCTCATTCATGGACTGATGGCCGCGCCCGAGGAAGTGCGGGAGTGGGCCGACTACCTGAATGCACAAGGCTTTACTGTCTATGCCCCGCGCCTGGCCGGCCACGGTACATCCGCGGAGGACCTTGAGAATCGATGCGCGGAGGAGTGGATTGCCTCGGTTGAGCGTGGCCAGCGCATCCTGCAATGTTGCTGTACCCACATCGTGATTGCCGGATTTTCAACGGGTGGAGCCGTGGCGCTGCAGTGCGCAATCCAGCAGCCAGACGCCTTTCAGGCCATTATCAGCATCAGCGCGCCACTTCGTTTCAAGTCATTTGCCGCCCGTCTCGCCGAGCCGGTACATGCTGGCAACCGCCTGATGGAAAAACTTGGGCTGACACCATACCAGAAGCGCTTTGTCACGAACCATGCCGACAATCCACACATCAATTACCTGCGCTGCCCGGTTCGCAGCATTGTCGAGCTCAAGGGTCTGATGCGCCGCGTGCGACGCCGGCTGTCCGCGATCCGGATACCTTCCCTGGTCATGCATGCCGACAAGGACCCAAAAGTAGACGTACGTGGGGGCAGGGAGTTGTACCGGCTACTGGGCAGTGGCCAAAAGCATTACCAGGAAGTTTGCTTTCACCAGCACGGAATTGTGCGGGGAGACATTACACGAGAGGTGTTTGCCGAAACCGGCGCCTTTCTGGCATCTGTCAGCGCAAGGATCGATCCGGCTCAGGCCTCCGCCACAACCATACCGCCACTCCCAACAGGAACACCGGCAGCAGCACACGCACCATGGGAGGAGTCGGCAAGAACTGCATGGCTGTCGCGCTAAACAACATCATGCCACTGGCCAGCCATTTGGCACGCCGCGGCACCTTGCCCTCCTCGCGCCACTGACGAATCACCGGACCATACTCGGGGTGGGCCAGCAGGCGCTGCTCCAGCTCGGGCCAGCCGTGCGAACTGGCCCAGGCAGCCAGCAACAGGAAAACGACCGTGGGCAGCCCCGGCACGATGATGCCGACGATGCCGGTACCGACAAAGACCAGAGCCAGAAGACGCCAGAGCAGACGTTGGGTTTGCTTGATCACGTTAGCGCAATCACCAGGAGAGCTAGCCCCAACAATGCCTGAAGACCCGCAAAAAGCAAAATCATCCGGCACTGCCCCGGCACCTGCCGCAACACCATCCACATGACCACACGGCCACTCTTTATCGGACGCTACCGACACCAACCGTCGCCTGTCTGTGCCATACTGCACGCGCTCGGCCCGGCAGCGACTAGCCTCTCCTCGAGGGTCCTGCCGGTGTCCGGCACTTGTCGGGCCGCACTGCTCCCAGGACGAACAACGAGCAAGGTAACCGACAGCCCGACAAGGGCGGCCGCAGGGAACGCGGCCGCGAGCAACTAAAGCGTTGCCCGCCCACCTGATGTCCCAGCCTCCCCGCTACGCTTTCCGGCTGCAACGCTCAAGCCACTCCCTGATCGTTTCCCGATTCACATGACATCATCCGCCGGGCATGAAAAACCCACGGCCAGCAGTACTGACCGAGGGTTTTTTAGGCGGCCTGGCTCCCTGCCGGCCGGATGAACGCCGGGCTTACTCCCAGACCACGCGTTGACGTTGCGTAATCCAGATATCAGCATGCGGCAGGTAGCGTTCCTCGATGATGTTGCGCTTGATCTTCATGGTCGGCGTGAGATAACCGTTTTCCATGGTCCACTGATCCTTCACTACCACGACATAATCCATGCGTTCGTGATCTTCCAGGCTTTCGTTCACTTCCCTGAGGAGGGCCTCGAAATCCTGCGTCAATTGCGTACGATCAAGACTGCCGTCCTCCAACTCGTTCACGGCATCCAGCGAAAGCATCAGCAAGGCAAACGGCTGCGGCTGGCTGGGTCCGGTAACGCAAATGACTTCCACCTTGGGGTGGCGGCTGAGCTTCTGCTCGATCGGCACCGGCGCCACGTACTTGCCCTTGGAGGTCTTGAACAGTTCCTTCACTCGCCCGGTAATCTTCAGGCGCCCCTGTTCGTCAATCTCGCCACGGTCACCGGTTTTCAGGAAGCCGTCTTCCGTCATGTCTTCGGCCGTTTTTTCCGGATTCTTGTAGTACCCCATCATCTGACCGGGGCTCTTCACCAGCACTTCACCGTTGTCGGCCACACGGCACTCCACACCGGGATTGCAGTGCCCTACGTAACCCACCCGCACCTGCCCGGGACGCGAGCCGTGCGAATAGCCGAAGTTTTCGGTCATGCCGTAGACATCAAGCAGCTCAAGCCCAAGGTCGCGGTACCACTGGATGATGTTGGGCGGCAGCGGCGCTGATGCGGTGACGGCCATTCGGCACTTGTCCAGACCCAGCTGCCTGAGGATCTTGCGCTTGATGATGCCGGACAGGATAGGGATGCGGAAAAGCTTCTTCTGTTTTTCCAGCGGCAGCTTCTCGTTCACGCCCAGATAGAACTTGGTCCAGAGACGGGGTACCGAGAAGAAAATCGTCGGCTGCGCACGCTGCAAGTCCTGCTGGAAGGTTTCCAGTCCTTCCGAGAAAAACACGCTGAAGCCGAAATAAAGCGATGAGGTTTCCAGCACGGCACGCTCGGCCACATGCGCCAGCGGCAGATAGGACAGCATGCGGTCCTGGTTGTTGACCTTGTAGATGTCACGCAAACCCGCCGCCACCGAGACGATACCGCCAAAGCTGTGCATGACGCCCTTGGGCTGTCCGGTGCTGCCCGACGTATAGACAATCGTGGCAAGTGACTCCGGCTTGGGCAGGGGAAGATCCATGCGCGGCTCGATGCGGGAAACAATGTCATCCCACTGCATGATGTCCTGGCGCGGACACATGGGCAGACCGATCAGGGGCAAGTCAGCCGGCAGTGCGGGCCCGATGTCGCGCCAACCGTCAGCCTTGCCATCCATCTTGCCGATGATGAGCAGGCGGGCATCCGAATGCTCGAGGATGTAATCGGCAGTTTCACCGTTCAGGGTGGGATACAGCGGAACCGTGACATGACCCGCCAGCCAGATGGCCAGGTCGGCAAGAATCCAGTGGGCGCTGTTACGGCCGAGCAAAGCGATGGACGAGCCCTTGGGCAGGTCCAGGCTGTCCAGGTAGGTGGCGACGCGGCGCACCTGGTCGGCGCACTGTGCCCAGGTCAGCGTCGATACCTCTCCGCCCCGCGGCTGGGTGAGATAGACCTTGTCGGGGGTGGTTTCAGCCCAGTGCAGGAACGCATGGACCAGGGTGGGATGGGAAAATGACGAGCTCATCGCGGCATCCTGTGTGCATTATTATCGTTTGATAGACCGAGCGGTCACCCTAGCGTATTTCCGGCACCGAATGAAGTACCGGACAGCGCCATCCTGTTGATCCGTGGTTACAGCCGACCGATACGATCATTCTCCAGCGAACCGAAATACAGCTGTCCCTGATACGGGGTAGCCGAGGTGACCATGCGCAGATGGTCACCCGTAGGGTCGTGCAGGCTTTTCAGGATAGTCCCGTTTTCATTGATGGCCACAACGAGGCCATACCGATCGGGCTTGGGCCAGAAGGCTTTGGGCAGGCGCACCATGAGTTCACGCATCCACGGATAGCGGGCGGACACATCGGCAATCGCCTTGCGCGGAGTGGGCATGGCCAGCCAGATGGTGCCGTTGCGGTCGCTGTTGATGTTGTCGGGCAGACCCGGCAGGTTGTCGGCGATGATGGCGTTTTGCCCTGCCCGTTCCCCGCTGATCCACACCTTGCGGATGCGGTAGCGGTAGGTTTCAGCCACAAACACGGCCTGCTGGTCCTTCGACAAGGCCACCCCGTTGGCGAAGTAGAGCTTGTCCAGCAGGAGCGTTGCATGCTTTTGCGCGGGATCGTAAACGTAAAGGCGACCGTAGGGCTGGCCTTCGAGCAGGTCCAGCACATAGTCGGGCTGGCGATACTTCGTGCTCGCGTCCGTGAAATAGATGCGGCCGTCATCCGCAATGTCCAGATCATCCGTGAACATGAGCGGTACGCCGTTCACTTCGCTCACGAGCGTCGTGAGCTGGCCGTCCTGGCCCAGTTGCAGGAGGCCCTTCCAGGCATCGCATATGATGAGGTTGCCGGCCTTGTCGAACTGCATGCCCAGCGGACGTCCTCCCGTATTGGCGAGAGTGACGACCTGGTCGCCGTCGAGACGAACGATGCTGCCGTCATGCAAGCCGGCATGCAGGCGCCCCTGATGGTCGAATGCGATGTCTTCGGGACCGTGCAGTTGCCCCTGCGCCAGCAGCTCTGCCTTTTGCAACTCCGCATTGCGTGCCAGAACGCCATCGAAGGCGGGAGGCGCGGCAGGCTGCCAGGCAACGGCCTCAAGGGATGGTGTGGAGAACCACCAGGCAGACAGAATGCCCGTCAGGAATGCGAGGGTGATGATGATTGCAGCGATTTTCTTGTGCATGACTCATTTCCGTTGAGAGCAGCCATTGGAACCCGTGATGAGATGCTAACGGAAATGAGCCTGCACACGCGAGGCCGCTTATTGCCCTGTCACCAGCACCACCTTGCCGCTGACCTTGCGTTCCATGAGGGAACGAAGGGCCTCCGATGCCTGCTCCAAGGGATAGGTTGCCGAAATGTGCGGTTTGAGTTCCCCCGTCATCAGCCACTGGAACAACTGCATGCCGTTGGCCATGTTGGTCTGTGGTTCACGCACGGCAAAATCGCCCCAGAACACACCCATGATGGCGCAGCCTTTCAGCAGTGCCAGATTGAGCGGCACTTTCGGAATGTCGCCGGCTGCAAACCCGACGACCAGATAACGTCCCTTCCAGCCGATACTGCGTAGCGCCGGATCAGCATACTTGCCACCGACCGGATCGTAGATCACGTCCACGCCCTTGCCATCGGTCAGCGCCTTCACGCGCTCACGCAAATCTTCCGTTTCATAATTGATGGTCTCGTCTGCGCCGTGATCAACGCACACTGACAGTTTTTCGGCCGTGGAGGCCGCGGCAATCACGCGCGCCCCCATTTTCTTGCCGAGCTCGATAGCCGCCAGCCCGACACCACCGGCCGCCCCCAGCACCAGCAAGGTTTCACCCGGCTGCAGCTGCGCACGGTCCTTGAGGGCATGGTAAGAGGTACCGTAGGTCATCATGAAGGCCGCTGCGACACTCATGTCCAGTCCCGGCGGCAGCGGAATCACGCTCTTCACCGGCGCAATCACTTCTTCCGCAAAGCCGCCCCAGCCGGTAAAGGCCAGCACGGGCTGCCCCGGCTGCAGGTGCGACACGCCCTCGCCCACCGACTTGATTACGCCCGAGCATTCACCGCCCGGTGAAAATGGCAATTCCGGCTTGAACTGGTACAGGTTCTGGATGATGAGCGTGTCGGGAAAATTCACGCCGCAGGCCTTCACGCTGATAACGACCTGTTTGGGGCCGGGCACCAGATCAGGCACCTCTTCCACCACCAGGGTTTCCGGCAGGCCGTGTTGTTTGCAGAGCACCGCTTTCATGGCATGAGTCCTTGTTTATATGTGATTGCAGTGTGTCGTCAGTGTGTCGCCCACACCACGGCCAGCGTGATGATGGCAGGCATGGCCTGCACCCAGAGAATTTTCCGGCTGGCGGTGACGGCACCAAAAATGCCGGCCACGATCACGCAGGTCAGGAAAAAGACTTTTTGCGGAAAGCCGTCTGCGCCCAGCAGAACGCCCCACAACAGGCCGGCGGCCAGGAAGCCGTTGTAAAGCCCCTGATTGGCCGCCAGTGCGCGGGTTTCATTGGCAAAACTTTCGGTCAAGCCGAATGCCTTGCGCCCCATGGGCTTTGTCCACAGGAACATCTCCAGCACCAGAAAGTACAGGTGCAGCAGGGCAACCAGGACCACCAGGCTGTTGGCAACCAGCATGCAATTTCTCCGTCAGACGAGCAGGTAACCGCCATCCACATTGAGGCAGGTGCCCGTAGTGTAGCTGCCCGCCGGCGAGACGAGGAACAGCACGGCACCGGCCATTTCATCCGGCTGGGCGACGCGGTTCATGGGCACATGCTTGAGCAACTCGTTGAGAATGACCGGGTTCTGGGTCAATGCCGAGGCAAACTTTGTCTCGGTAGCGCCGGGCAGCAGCGCATTGACACGAATGCCGGATGCCGCCGCTTCCTTGGCGAAGGCCTTGGTCATGGAAATCACGGCGGCCTTGGTGATCGAGTAGATGCCCTGGAACGCGCCCGGAATCACGCCGTTCACCGAGGCCACGTTTACAATGCTGCCGCCGCCCTGCGTCGACATGAGCTGCACGGCACGGGCGCACATGAAAAAATAGCCACGGATGTTCACATCCACGGTCTTCTGGAACGCCGACAAATCCGTGTCCTGGATG